>JAFIFS010000105.1 GCA_020831895.1 Chromatiales bacterium | reverse complement strand
GAGACTTCGCGGAGAGCACAAGAAGCTCCGGCCGCCCCTGGGGAGGGGACGGATCCCTGGTTGGCGCCTCCTCCAGCACCACGTGGGCATTGGTGCCACCGATCCCGAAAGAACTCACGCCGGCCCTTCGGGGCCGCCTCTGGCCCGGCCACGGGATGCTTTTCACGTTTATGAAGAATGGGCTCCGCTCCAGATCCAGAGACGGATTGGGCTCCCGAAAATGAAGGGTAGGGGGAATCATTCCGCGCTCTATGGCCAGGACAGCCTTGATGAGGCCCGTCACCCCCGCAGCCGCCAGTAGATGACCAAAATTCCCTTTCACAGAGCCCAAAGCGCAATAGGCGGTTCCGCTTCCGGGATAGCCGAAGGCCTGCCGCAAGCCTTCCACCTCCACAGGATCCCCCATCTGGGTCGCGGTGCCGTGCGCCTCTACGAATCCAATAGAGGCCGGATCGACATTTCCTTGCGCAAGAGCATTGGCGATGGCGTCGGCCTGACCCCTGACGCTGGGAGCTGCGAAGCCGATCTTGGCCGCGCCATCATTGTTCACGGCAGCTCCCAGAAGCACAGCATGAATATGGTCGCCCTCCTCCAGCGCGTCCTCCAGCCGCCGCAGAACGACAACCCCGACGCCATTGCTGAACACAGTGCCGGTTGCCTGACGATCGAAAGGCCGGCAATGTCCATCCTGCGACTCGATGCCCCCCTCCCGATGAACGTACCCGGAATTCTGGGGAACGGTAATGCAGACTCCTCCTGCCAGCGCCATGTCACACTGGAAACTCATCAGGGCATGAAAGGCTTGGCAAACCGCCACAAGCGAGGTCGAGCAGCCCGTATAAAGGCTGATGCTGGGACCCCGCAGGTCCAGCTTGTGGGAGACTCGCGTAGCAAGAAAATCCTTCTCGTTAGCAAGCATGACCTGGAAGGCGCCAAGGAGCCTGACCCGCTCGGGATGAGACAGTACGCTGGAAAGGTAGTACGAGTTGTTGGCCATTCCCGCGTAAACACCTACCAGGCCGGGAAAAGAGGCCGGGTCATGGCCTGCGGCCTCCAGGGCAGACCACGCAACCTCAAGGAACACCCTGTGCTGCGGGTCCATGAGCTCTGCCTCCCTCGGGCTGATGCCGAAGAACGCGGCATCAAAAGCCTCTGCGTCCTGGAGGACACCCCTCGCTGGCACATACCCCGGGTCATTCACGTCCTCCTGCTGGAGGGACGGATCGAGTTCGTGGGGCCGGAAGAACCGGATCGACTCCTGGCCCGCGCAGAGCCCGTTCCATAGCTCGTTGATGTCGGCAGCCCCGGGAAACTTTCCCGCCATGCCCACAACGGCCACACCGAATACTCCATCGGCATTGGTCACGGAGTCCCTCCCTTGCGCCGAGGCCGCCTGCCATAGGCTCTTCTTGTCATCTCTCCCCTGTCCTTCGCGCTGTCCACGGAGTTCGCAGTTACCCCATCAAGATGCCCGGCCAGAGCCCGGATCGTCGGGTACTCGAAAATCGACAGCACCGACACCTCGCGGCCAAGCTCCCTGCCAAGGAGCACCACCAGCTCCAGCACCAGGCCGGAGCTCCCTCCCAGATCGAAGAAGCTGTCCTCAACGCCGACACTGTCCAACCTCAAGACCTGCCGCCAGACTGCCTCCAGCTGCTCCTCTGTCGAGGAACGCGGAGCGACATAGGGCGAGGCAAGATCCGGGCGACTCTGGCCAGGATCGGGCAGCGACCTTCTATCGATCTTGCCCGACGTAGTCGTGGGAAAAGCCGCCATGACTACGTACGCCGATGGTCTCATGTAATCCGGCAGCTGCTCTGTGACATGCTGCCTCACCCGGGGAATGACCTCTTTGGCCACCCGGTCCCGGGAGGGATCGCTGGTGCGCAGAAAGAGTCGGTCCCAGGCTTCCTTGCCGGGGGCGGGCCCTTGTCTGACATCGAGGGCCCGCAGGCCAGGTCGGGCCCTGATCCGGTACGTTCTCATGTCACCAGAGGGGCTCAATTCAACGTCGAGGCCCCGCTTCCGGGCCTCGGAGAACATAGCCTCCGGATCCAGGGACCATGGATCCTGCGGGCTTGACCCGGAAGCCCCCCCTGCCACAGAGACCTCCTGTCTCGCATGCGGCAGGAGCGAGCAAGCCATGCTGGTCCGGGGGTTCGGTACGCCATGAACGCATACGCCCCGCGCCACCACTTCCAGTAGCCCGGCCGGCGTCCTGCCCTGCACCTCCAGATCCCCCCAGGAAACCCCGTGCTCAGGGAGATTCCCTGCTGCTGCACCGACATGCAGTGTCACATCGTAGCGAAAGTCGATGAGCTCGTTTCGCCTGCTGCCCCGCTTCAACTGGATTTCGGCCCAGCCAACACCAGGAACAAGCTCCTGAAGTTGTGAGAAAAACTCAGGGTCAACGAGGAGCTCGCGGTCGAGCTTCAACCGCTGGTTCACTCTTTCGCGGAGACCGTGGGGGCGGGCACCCCCGTCGGCCCTCCCCTGCTCCAACGAAGCGAAGAACGCTTCCCTGAAGCTTAGCGGAAAGACATCTCCAACGAACACAGCCCCGGGCGCAGAAACAATTCGGACGCACTGCCTCAGGACATCCAGGAGATAGTCCGGACCCGGAAAATGCTGAAGAACCGAGTTCATCACCACCAGGTCGAAGGAGCCATCGGCAAAGCCGCCGAGATCATGGGCTTCCCTGCAGAGCACCGTGACCTTTTCCCTCAGCTCTGGCTGCACTGGAATGTGCCGGTTGAGCCTGGCCACAGCCTCCTCCGAGAAGTCGAGGCCAACATATTGCTCGCACGCCGGAGCCAGCCGGAACAGTAGCAGGCCTGTGCCACAGCCAATCTCTAGGATCCGCCTCGGCGCGTGAGTCAGTATCCTTCCTACCGTCTGGTCTACCCATTCCCGCATGTCCTCGATCGGAATGGGCTTGCCACTGTAGCTGCTGTTCCAGCCGGAGAGGTCGAAGGCCGGGTCTGCAGCCAGGTCCTCAACCCCATAGGTTCGATTCCAGACAGCTCTCCAGCCCTGGAGCGACTCTCCCCGAGCTTCTCCCACCCGGGATTCCTCCGCGAGCAGCCGCAGGTAGGCCACGAGGTCCCGTCTCCCGTGTACCTCACGAGGCATGACCACGGCCTGACGCACTTCCGGGTGTCGCACCAGGGCTGCCTCGACGTCACCCAGTTCGACCCGGTGGCCACGGATCTTTATCTGGTGATCATTTCGACCGATCCACTCAAGCAGCCCATCCTCACGCTTTCGCCCAAGATCACCCGTCCTGTAGACACGGCGGGAAGACCTGCTGTCGAAAGGATGGGGAAGAAACCTCTCGGAAGTCTCCCGTGACCGATTCAGGTAGCCTCTGGCCAGGCAGGCCCCGCCAAGGTAGATCTCGCCGATCTCGCCCAGCGGGGCCAGCGCCCCGGCTTCGTTGAGTATGAGAACTTCCACGTTGGCCACAGGCATGCCGATAGGCGGAAGCCGAGGCCAGAGCCCCGGATCCCCGACCAGGGTGTGAGCGGTAACGACATGTGTCTCGGCGGGGCCGTAGTGGTTATGCAGCGCAGCCCCACCAGTTCCCTGGAAGAGCTCGACAATCTCCGGCGAGCAGTGAAGCTGCTCTCCCGCCGTGACCACATCCTTCAGACTCTTGAGCCGCAAAGAAGTGGAACACGCCGCCTCGGCAAGATTCTGCAGGCCTACATAGGGCAGGTAGACTCTCTCGACTTCCAGCTCGTGGATCCGCCTCGCCAGCCCGATGGGGTCCTTGCGCAGGCTGGGCTCAACCACCACCAGGGCCCCACCGCTGGCCAGACAGCCCATGATCTCCTGGAAGGAAACGTCGAATGAAAGCGGGGTCAGACAGAGTGTCCGGGCCGCAGCTCCGAGGCGCTCGTGGCCAAGCTGCCACGAAACAAGGTTCCAGAGGGCCCCATACCGCATGGCCACCCCTTTCGGAACTCCCGTGGAGCCGGACGTATATATGATGTAGGCCAGGTCATCTGCACCGAGGGGGTCCCGAAGCTGGGCCAGCGACCCCAATCCGTGGTTCCGGGCGAGCGTCTCGGCAACGATAACCCTTCCCTCGCGTTGCAAAGCGCCCGCATGGTTCATGTCTGCCAGGATGGCGCCTGGACGCGAATCCTCAAGGATCGCCTTACGGCGAGGCCCGGGAAGACTTTCGGGGTCCAAGGGAAGGTAGGCATATCCGGCCTGCATGACTCCCAGGACGGCGGCGATGCAGTCCGCTGAAGGTGCCATGGCGATACCCACTACCTGCGGCTCTGGCTCTCCGGGACTTGTCTCACCCACTGCCCGGACTGCCGCCGCAAAATCCAGCGCACGCATCGCCAGCTCGGCGTACGAGATCTGGCGTCCGCCGCCTATGACGGCAGGATCGCCAGGCCTCTCCACAACCCGCTTGAAAAAACCCTCAAGGGGAGTGGGAGATCGTTCGAATCCACCGTTGTGCTTCATTCCGGAGCTCGCCAGCAAAGGGCTTCTTTCATTATGTAAAATTATGAAGAGCTTCCTGCCTCGACCATCGAATGTACGCCAATCCAGTGCCCTTTTGATCCGCCACTATAGCGAGAAGACACGATGAGGCTGGTGGCCAGCTAGCGGCCTCAACGGATTCCATGACTTCCGTCGGGATCGACCAGCTCTGCAATCTCGTCCAGAGAGATAGGAGTCAGGTCGAACCCGAACTCCCGGCGGAGCGCGTTTACAAGATTCTGCGCCCATATCCCGTTTACAGCCGTGCCGGCATGACCGTCCTCGAGGACCGCGTTGCGGGGATGGTCTCCCCTGGTATTGGAGATGCGGGTGGGCCCACCCAGGCTGAGACTCCGGGGCTGCGGAATCCCGGTTTCGGGATCATGAGATCCCCATCGTTCTCGCCACCAGGTCCGGTCCTCCAGGAAGACCGCCAGCGGATCCTCCTCTGCTAGGCGCCCGATCTCATCATCAAACTGGTCCAGCACTGTGCGGAGTCTCTTCAGTTCCTCCGGCGGGATAACCTCCTGGATCAAGGGGGGCGCGTCAGACTCATCAAACAGGCCCACCAGTAGAATCCGCACCGAGGGATGGACCGCTCTGAGAGCCTCCATGGCCGCACGGATCGCGCTCGAGCACTCCCGGATATCGTGCAGAGCGCCCTGGTCCAGGCCTTCGACTCGATAGCGCTGCAGCTGTTGGGGCGTAGCAATACTGTTCACACCTATCCTGATGACCACTACTCCGCGATCCCATTGGGCGGCGTTTCGCTTCAGCAGACCCAGCAGGGGGTCGACTTGCCGAGCCGCACCTCTAACGAGATCGGGGCAGCGGGCACCCGATATCGCGAGGTTGAACTCGAAGTCTGTCTTGGACTGCACCCGGGGATGTTGACCGAGCAGCCGCAGCGGCAAGGCATATCGCCGCCGCGTCCCCGCCCACGTGCCCCATGCCCCCTGATCAATCTCTGAAGCCCGCAGGACATGAAGGATTTCCGTCCATTGTAGGGTCTGGGATCGAAACGGGCCTCCTCGCATGGATGGGGGCAGAGATGGAGTGTCCCCGTAGGAGTGGCTGTCGGAATCCCCGAGCACGGCAAGGGGGAGTCGCGCGCTGGATTGCAGGTACTCCGGGGAGCCAGGCTGACTGCTTGCGAATCCTTCAGTGGCCAGGAGTATTCCCCCAGCGACTGGCAACCATCGCAGGGCGCCCTTCAGGGACACGATCCGAATGCCAAGAACCTGCCGCCGGATCACGGTTCTTCATCAGTCAGGGGTTTGGAGGGAACGACGCACACATCCACCTGGCGACAGAGCCGATAAGCTCGGCCTGATGTCCCGCAGCACTGAAAGTATGGTCCGCCTCGGGAAAGAACTCCGTGCGAAGGCGGGAATCGCCGGATAGCCCGGGCAGTGCATGATGGAACTGCCCGCGGTAGAGATAGTTGAACTCCAGACCCGCAGAGTAGACGAATAAGAGTCGCGCATCCCGGTTGAGGAGGGCACGGATCTTTTTTTCCAGCTCTTCACGGGTGAGGGTATTCCGGATCCCGAGACGGGGAGAGCCCTCCCCTGCCGGCGGGGAATCCTCAGCCAGAACATCTGTGGGCACGGGCTCCTTGCCGGAAGAGCCCCGGGTGAGGAGAAGCCTCTGCCAGCTCGCCCATCGAACCACCTTGGGGCCATATCTTGCCAACAGATAGCCCGGGGTCCGCAGCTCGGCTATGAGATCGATAGCCACGACTCCCCGGACCCTTGGATCGCGGACCGCCCACTCAAGAGCGTCCCTGGCCCCTGAACAGAGTCCCGCGAGGACGACCCCGCGGAAACCGAGGACATCGTGGCAGTAGTCCACCGCATCCTCCAGGTCACCGGCCACCAGGGCGTCTAGATCCGTTGCGGCCCGGGACGATTCCGAATCGCCGACGCCCGAGAGGTCAAAACGCAGAGAGGGGTAGCCACTTCGGGCGAGAGTCCGGGCGAGCCGAACGTGCATGCGCCAGATCCCGACCCGATGCACGATCCCGGAGTTCACAAGCAGCAGCCCTGGGGGAGGCTCCCCGGGCCCGTCCAAAGGAGGAGCAGCGACCACGCCGACCAGGGAGTCGTCCGGGCCAAAGGAGGCCACCTGCTCCCGCACGGGTAACTCAGACTTGGTCACTTCCCGGTCAGCCATGCAACGATCCGGTCCAATGCATCCACTGGAACACCTGGGCTTCCGAAGTCGTCCTGGGAGCTCCAGGCCTCCGGCCCCGGACACCAGACCTCCTCGACCGCCCGGCTCAGGAGCTCCGGGGGGCAGCTCGCGCGCGACGATGTATGCAGGACACGAGTGGGAGGCAGTCGCAGCTTTCCCGGGTCATCCACAGCTTCGCGGAGGTGGTCGAGGAAGTCCGGCGGAATAGTTGGATCCGGCGAGCCCGCGAGACGTCCGGCCGGGGCAGCAAGCGGATCCCAGAGGATCAGCGAAGAAACATCGTCTCTGCCTGAAGCCGCCTCCGCAGCCAGAGCCGCCCCGAAGCGGACACCTACCAGAGCCACGCTTGTCATGCCACTCAGGTCCTTCAACTCGTCAACCGCATAGCGCACATCATCAATCCACAGAGTCGCCGACAGGCCATCCAACTCGCCAGCCGAGTCGCCGGTTCCGGAATAGTCGAAGCGCAAGACATGGACGCCGGCCTTGCTCAGGCGCCGGGCCAGGAGTCGACATGCGCGGTGGGCATAAAAGTACTCCCGCCCCACTGGCTGACACAGCACCGCAGCCCAGTTGGCAGGCAAGCGGGCGGGAGCTTCATAAACGCCGAAAAGTGGCGCCTCCGACCTGCCAAAGAAGAAAGGCATCATGGGCAATGGGCGTCATCCCGCTGGAAACCTGCGAACGGGGAGCATCACGGTGTCTCAGACGGCACACCGCCTGCGATGGCGGGCGATCCACCGGTAGCAAGGCAAGTTAGCCCGCGTGAGGTCGTGAGAATAACCCCACCCCCATCGACAAATCCACGAACGCATCGAAAAAACCCGGGTGCGCCCCTGAACGGGGTAGCGGTCACCCGGGCAGCCCACGGCTCCCTGATGAACTGACAGGGTCAACCGCGTCACAACGCAGCACATCCATTGCCTCGAGCCCAGCAGCAATACCGGACTATTCGACGCGGAAGCGTGCGCGGACCGAGGCGCCCCTGCAGAGGCGAGGGGCTCAGCGCATGCGGCCCATCAGCTTGTCCAGCCCCGACTGCCCCGGGCACAGCTTGCTGAAATCCATCACGCCGAGCGGCTCATCCGGCGTCTTCGCCAGCTCGTGCATGTCCGGCTTCTGCTCGTCGATATAGAGCAGCCCGGTCACGATCTCGCCCTTGGCCTGGTGCTGATGCAGGTAGCTGTAGGCCGCGGCCCGGTCAGTCGGGTCGTAACCCGGGTCCACCTTGCGCAGCACGATCTCGGTGCCGTCGTGCATCTTCACCGGCATCGCCTTGCCTGCCTCGTACTCGGCGCGGATCTCGGCCGATGGCGGCACGAAGTCGGCATAGATCGCCGGGTGGTAGTGCTGGCGGGTAAACTGGTAGCTCTTCGTCGAACCCTCATGGTCGTTGAAGGTCACGCAGGGGGAGATGACGTCGATCAGCGCGAAGCCGCGGTGTTTCAGCCCGGCCTTCAGCAACGGGACGAGCTGTTCCTTGTCGCCGGAAAAGCTGCGCGCGACGAAGCTGCCGCCCATCGCGAGCACAGTCAGGCAGGGGTCGATCGGCGGCTGCTGGTTGGCCTCGCCCTTCTTCGCCTTGCTGCCGACATCGGCTGAAGCCGAGAACTGGCCCTTGGTCAGCCCGTAGACGCCGTTGTTCTCGATCACGTACAGCATGTTCAGGTTGCGGCGCACCGCGTGCGAGAACTGGCCGAAGCCGATCGAAAGCGTATCGCCGTCACCTGAGACGCCGATGAAATGC
Organism: Chromatiales bacterium; assembly: GCA_020831895.1. Lineage (GTDB taxonomy): Bacteria > Pseudomonadota > Gammaproteobacteria > Steroidobacterales > JAFIFS01. Next base: position 5,397 of record JAFIFS010000105.1, on the reverse strand, counting down.
AACTCGCCGTTGGCGGCATTGGCCCCCGTGGCGACGGAGGGCATGCGCCCGTGCACCGAGTTGAAGCCATGCGAGGCGCTGGCGAAGTAGGCCGGCGTCTTCGACGAACAGCCGATGCCGGAGAGCTTGGCCAGCCGGTGGGGCGGGATCGACAGCTCAAACACCGCCTGCATGATCGCACCGGTGATCGAGTCGTGGCCGCAGCCGGCGCACAGCGTGGACATGCCGCCCTCGTAGTCGCGGACGGTCAGGCCCAGCTCGTTGCGGGGCAGCTTCGGGTGGGCAACCTTGGGTTTGACGATGAAGCTCATGCGGCCTTGCCTCTTGCAAGATCCTGGTTGACTGCATCGAACACCGAGCCGGAGTCGATCGGCAGTCCGTTGTAGTGACGCACCGAGACCAGCTTCGCCTGGTCGACACGCATCTCGAGCAGCAGCAGGCTGCGCAGCTGTGCATCCCGGTTCTGCTCGACCACGTAGATGCGCTCGTGCTCGTCGAGGAACTTCTGCACCTCCTCGCCGAACGGGAAGGCCTTCACGCGCAGGTAGCTGGTCGCAACGCCATCGGCGGCGAGGCGCTCGCGCGCCTCGCGCACGGCTGCATCGCAGCTGCCGATGGTCAGGAAGCCGGTACGCGCCTTCTCCACGGTCTCGACCTCGGCGGCGGGCACCAGCTTCTTCGCCGTCTCCCACTTGCCGAGCAGGCGGTCGACCACCTGCTGGTACTCGTTGGCGTCTTCCGTGTAGGCGCCGTACATGTTGTGGCCGGACCCGCGCGTGAAGAACGCGCCCTTCGGGTGCACGCCCGGCAGCGAGCGCTGCGGGATGCCGTCACCGTCGACATCGAGGTAGCGGTAGAACTTCGGGATCTCTTCCAGCTCCTCGGCGCTCAGCACCTTGCCACGGTCGGGCCGGTAGCTCTCGTCCCACTTGAGGTCGGGGCACATCCAGTCGTTCATGCCGATGTCGAGGTCGGTCAGCACCATGACCGGCGTCTGCAGCCGCTCGGCCAGGTCAAACGCAGCCACGGACAGGTAGAAGCACTCCTCCGGATTGGCCGGAAACAGCAGCACATGGCGCGTGTCGCCGTGCGAGGCATAGGCACAGGCCATGATGTCGGCCTGCTGGGTACGCGTCGGCATGCCGGTCGAGGGCCCGCAGCGCTGCACGTTGAACACGACAGCCGGGATCTCGGTGAAGTAGCCGTAGCCCAGGAACTCGCTCATCAGCGAGATGCCCGGGCCACTGGTCGGCGTGAACGCGCGTGCGCCGTTCCAGCCGGCGCCGAGCACCATGCCGATCGCGGCCAGCTCGTCCTCGGCCTGGATGATGCAGTAGTTGCTCTTGCCCGTCTCCGGGTCCTCCCGGAAGCGCTTGCAGAAGCCCTTGAACGCATCCATCAGCGAGGTGGACGGCGTGATCGGGTACCACGCACCGACGGTGGCGCCGGCATAGAGGCAGCCCAGCGCAGCGGCGGTGTTGCCGTCGATCAGGATGTGGTCACGCGTCTTGTCGATCGTGCGCGCACGGAACGGCAGCGGGCAGCTGAAGTGTTCGCGCGCATAGTTGAAGCCCATGTCGATCGCCTGCTGGTTGCCCTCGAGCAGGTTCTTCTTGCTCGCGAAGCTCTCGTTGAGCAGCGCCTTGATCACCTCCATGTCGAGCTCGAGCAGCGCGGCCAGCACACCGACATAGGCAACGTTCTTCATCAGGATGCGTGCCCGCGCGGTGCTGAAGTGCTCGTTGCACATGCGGGCCAGCGGGACACCGATGATCGTGATGTCCGAGCGGTTGAGCAGCTGGTTGCGCGGCCAGGTCGAGTCGTAGATCAGGTAGCCGCCGGGGGCGACGCACTCGAGGTCCTTGCGATAGGTCTCGGCATTCATCGCCACCATCACGTCGACGCGCCCGGAGCGGGCGACATGCCCTTCACCGGTGACGCGGATCTCGTACCAGGTGGGCAGGCCCTGGATGTTCGACGGGAAGTAGTTCTTGCCCGAGACGGGAATACCCATCCGGAACAGCGCCTTCATCAGCAGGGAGTTGGCGCTGGCCGAACCCGTACCGTTGACGTTGGCGATCTTGATCGTGAAATCGTTGTCTCTGGCCTTGCTGCTCATCGTTGGACTCTGCATGCGCGCGGCTCGCCTGCCGCACGACGGTTGAACACCCCTGCGAATGCCAGCCGGTACGGCCGACTCTGGTCAGGTACCGGTCCGGGCCAGCGCCGGCACGGGATCGGCCGGGAACTGGTCGGCGGCCTTGGGCCGCTCGAGCGTGAACTTCTGCATGTCCCAGGCGGCCGTCGGGCAGCGCTCGGCGCACAGGCCGCAGTGCACGCACAAATCCTCGTCCTTGACCATGACCCGACCGGTCTGCGGCAGCGGACCCGAGACGTAGAGATCCTGCTCCCCGTTCTCGGCTGGTGCAGTCAGCCTGCCGCGCAGCTCGTGCTCGTCACCGTTGTGGGTGATGGTGAGACAGTCCACCGGACAGATGTCGATGCAGGCATCGCACTCGATGCACAGCTTCTCGGTGAACACGGTCTGGATATCGCAGTTGAGGCAGCGCTCCACTTCCTCGGCCGCCTGCTCCGGCGTGAAGCCGAGCTCCACCTCGATATTCAGCTGCTGGAACCGCTCCTTCAGGCTCACGTGCGGCATCAGGCGCCGCTCGGCTGGATTGTAGGCGTTGCTGTAGCTCCACTCGTGGATGCCCATCTTGGAGCTGGCCAGGTTCATGCCGTCGGGTACGCGCTCGGTCAGCGACTCGCCCATGCAGTAGCGGTGGATCGATATTGCGGCCTGGTGGCCGTGCTCGACCGCCCAGATGATGTTCTTCGGGCCAAACGCCGCGTCACCGCCGAAGAAGACGCCGGAGCGCGTGCACTCGAAGGTCTTCTCGTCGACCACCGGAACGTCCCACTTGTCGAACTCGATGCCGAGGTCGCGCTCGATCCAGGGGAAGGCGTTCTCCTGGCCAATCGCCAGCACGACGTCGTCGCAGGGGAAGAACTCCTCGCCGAGCAGCTTTTCTTCGGTGATCTTTCCGCGCTCGTCGACCTCGTAATGCATCTTGTCGAAGGTCATGCCGACCAGCTTTCCGTCCTTGACCACGAAGGCCTTCGGCGAGTGGTTGATCACGATCTCGACGTTCTCTTCCTCCGCATCCTCGAGCTCCCAGTCGGACGCCTTGAAGAACTGGCGCGGCTTGCGCGCCATCACCTTGACGTCCTTCGCGCCCAGGCGCAGCGAGGTCCGGCAGCAGTCCATCGCGGTGTTGCCCACGCCGATGATGAGCACCCTCTCGCCAATACTGTCAATGTGGTCGAAGGCGACCGACTCGAGCCAGTCGATGCCGATGTGGACCCGGTCGCTCTCGTAGCGGCCAGGCAGGTCGAGGTTCTTCCCCTTCGGTGCGCCGCTGCCAACGAACACGGCGTCATAGCCCTCGTCGAGCAGCGCCTTCATGCTCTTGACCGGCGAGTTCAAACGGAGGTCGACACCCATGGCCAGGATGTCGTTGATTTCCTGGTCCAGCACGCTGGCCGGAAGGCGGAAGGCGGGGATATTGGTGCGCATCAGGCCGCCAGTCGTCGCCAGCGCCTCGTAGATGACGACCTCGTACCCTAGGGGCATCAGGTCGTTGGCCACCGTCAGCGAGGCGGTGCCCGCGCCGACACAGGCAATCTTCTTGCCGTTCTTCTTCTCCGGAACCTTGGGCAACCCGTGGGTGTAGTCCTCCGTGAGGTCCGCGGCCACGCGCTTGAGCCGGCAGATGGCGACGGGCTTGTCCTCGACGCGGGTACGCCGGCAGGCCGGTTCGCAGGGCCGGTCGCAGACACGGCCCAGGATGCCCGGGAAAACGTTGCTCTCGCGGTTGAGCAGGTAGGCGTCGGTGTAACGGCCCTGGGCGATCAGCCGGATGTAGCCCGGGACGTCGGTGTGCGCGGGGCAGGCCCACTGGCAGTCGACGACCTTGTGAAAGTAGTCCGGATTGCTGGTATCCGTCGGTTTCATGACGGCGTTGACCTTGACAGCAGACGTCTTTGACGTGTTGATGGCAGCCCGGATGGCCCGGGCTGGGCGCAAAGGTTCATGATTATACATGCAGGACATTCAAAGAGAACGGCGGTTGACCGGGTAGCGCGGCGGGATGGATGATCCCGTTCCTCTCTGTCCCTCGACCCGGAGCTACCCCGATGACTACAGCGCAGCAAGCGAATCCGCCTGCTCCCGAACGCTACGCCGCACTGGCTCTGCAGATCCGCACCGCCTGCGTGAACAACTGCCGTGACCGCGCCAGTGCGCGCGAGCGCATGCGGCAGAACCTCGAGCACGCGGGCCGCGCGCTGGCTGCCAGCAAGGCCTTCATCAGGCAGTTCAGCGGCAGCGAGGTCCGGCTGGCCGTGCTCCCGGAGTACTTCCTGACCGGGTTCCCGATGGGCGAGTCCATTTCCGAGTGGCGCGACAAGGCGGCGCTCGAGATCGACGGGCCGGAGTATCAGGCCCTGGCGGGGGTCGCCCGGGACTGCGACCTTTACCTTTCCGGAAATGCCTACGAGGTAGACCCGAATTTTCCGGAGCTCTATTTCCAGTGCTGCTTCATCCTGTCCCCCGAAGGCAAAACGGTCCTGCGCTACCGGCGGATGATCTCGCTCAGCGCCCCGACGCCCTACGATGTCTGGGACCGTTACCTCGAGATCTACGGCCTCGAGGGGGTGTTCCCGGTGGCCGACACGCCGATAGGCCGGCTGGCCGCGATCGCCTCCGAGGAAATCCAGTACCCGGAAATTGCGCGGATGGCCACGATGCGCGGCGCCGAGGTGTTCGTCCATTCCTCCAGCGAGGCGGCGAGCCCGTCGGTCTCGACCAAGGAGCTCGCGCGCCGGGCCCGCGCGGCAGAGAATATGGCTTATGTCGTATCGGCCAACTCGGCCGAGCTGACCGAGATTCCGCTGCCCAATCACTCAACGACCGGCATGTCGAAGGTCATCGACTACCAGGGGCAGATCCTGGCCGAGGCTTCGCCGGGGGGCGAATCGATGATCGCCTCGGCCACGATAGACCTCGCCGCCCTGCGGGCCTGCCGACGCAAGACGGGGCTGTCGAACGTGCTCGTGCGCCAGCCGTTCCAGGCCTATGCGCAGTCCTACGGGGAGGCCGAGTTCCACCCGGCCAACCTGCTGCTGGAGCAGGGACGCCCACGCGTGCCGCAGAAAGGCGAGCTGGTGCGCTGGCAGAGGGCGGATATCGAGCGGCTGGCAGGGAAGGGGCGAATCTAGCCGCGGCAGAGCTGCCGGGGCGAGTTCTGTGGGAGCGGATGTGGGCGCCGCTTAAGCCGCGCACCACTTTGAAGAGCTTAGCGGCTGCAGCCCCACCCACGGAGGCAAGGGGGG
>JAFIFS010000062.1 GCA_020831895.1 Chromatiales bacterium | reverse complement strand
GATGCGGCGCCCGAACCTACAGGGACGTATTCACGGCGTGTCCGGGAAAGCCGTTGCGGACGGCGTCACCGCCAGCGCGCAACCAGTGCGTTTGTTATCGCGAACAAGTTCGCTCCTACTCCTGGTCCTGCTCGTTGGTTGCAGCCCGGATCCCGGCGGGGAGTGGACGGTGCCCGGCCGTTGGTACACGGCGGCACAGGTCGAGCAGGGTTACGAGATTTTCCAGCAACACTGCGCGGTCTGCCACGGCACGCAGGCCGAGGGCGCAGTCGAGCAATGGTGGATACCCGATGAACAGGGCAACTATCCACCGCCGCCGCTCAACGGCACCGCGCACGACTGGCATCACCCACTGGACGAACTGCTCGACTGGATCGACCGTGGCGGCGCACATCTTGGTGGCCAGATGCCCCCGTTCGGCCACCTGCTGAGTGACGAGGAACAACGCGCCGCTGTCGCCTGGTTCCAGAGCCTGTGGCCGGAAGAGATCTACCGGCGCTGGGTCACGATTCACCAGCGCTGAGGCGCCTGGCCCACGCCATAAATTCCCGCAAGGACCAGCGCACCTGTTAAAGTGGATGCGTTGCAAGTCCTGTCTGGCATCCCGGCAGTATCCACTGGCCACTCCTGAGAATCGCCCGTCTCGACCTGCAATACGTTCCAATATCAAGTCAGTATCAAGAGGTAGAGAGTAATGGCGACCGGTACCGTCAAGTGGTTCAACGATTCCAAGGGTTATGGCTTCATCGCCCCGAGTGAGGGTGGTGCAGACCTGTTCGTGCACAGCTCGGCTCTGCGCGACAGCGGCCTGTTCAGCCTGACCGAAGGCCAGGCTGTGAGCTTCGAGGTTGAGGAAGGCCGCAAGGGCCTGCAGGCCACGCGCATCCAGCTGGCCGGCTGAACCTTTGAAGAAACTCTACGTCGGCAATCTGCCACCCGAAGCATCGGAGCGCTCGGTCTCCGAGCTGTTCGCCGAATTCGGCACTGTCCGCTCAATCGAGGTTGCAAAAGACCTTTTCAGCGGCAAGTGCCGGGGCTTCGGATTCATCGAGATGGAAGGCCATGAAGCCCGGGCGGCAATCGCCGGGCTCGATGGCCGTACAGTCGACGGCAGCGCGCTTCGTGTGCGCTATGAGGCCGGCGGAGCAAAGCGACGCGGCGCACGCCGCTGAGCCTTGCGTGGCGGCTGGCCGGGGCGTCCCCGGCCAGCGGCTGCGCCCCGACCACCAGGACCCGGACGGCCTGAACGGCCCTGCCCGCTTGTCGGCGGCGGCGCACGCAGCCCGGGCGTAGGCTCGAAACCTTCCACTGGTACCCGCGGCAGGCTGCGTCCGAGCAGCTTCTCGATGTCGCGCATGTAGCCATGCTCATCCTCGCCCAGCAGCGAGATTGCCTGACCCTCGTGGCCGGCGCGCCCGGTGCGCCCGATCCGGTGCACGTAGTCCTCCGGCACGTTCGGCAGCTCGTAGTTGACCACATGGGCCAGCTGGTCGATGTCGAGGCCGCGTGCAGCGATGTCGGTCGCGACCAGCACCCGGACAGCGCCGCGCTTGAAGTCGTCCAGCGCCCGCGTGCGCGCACCCTGGCTCTTGTTGCCATGGATCGCGGCACAGCGGATGCCGTCCTGCTCGAGCTGCGTCGCCAGTCGGTTGGCGCCATGCTTGGTGCGCGTGAAGACCAGCACCTGCGCCCAGCGTCCGCTGCCGATCAGGTACGACAGAAGCTGGCGCTTGTTGGCGCGGTCGACCGGGTGGATCACCTGCTCGACCGTCTGCGCCGCACTGTTGCGCGGTGCAACAGCGACCCGCTCGGGCTCACGCAGGATTTCGCCGGCCAGTTTCTCGATCTCCGCCGAGAAGGTTGCCGAGAACAGCAGTGTCTGGCGGTTGGAGGGCAGCACCGCGAGCACCTTGCGGATGTCACGGATGAAGCCCATGTCGAGCATCCGGTCGGCTTCATCGAGCACCAGGGTCTCGATGGCGCGGAGGTCGACTGTGCGCTGCTGCAGGTGGTCGAGCAGCCGGCCCGGCGTTGCGATGATGATATCCACGCCGCGGCGCAAGGCAGAGATCTGCGGATTGATGCTGACACCACCGAAGATCACGCAGCTGCGAAGCGGCAGATGCTCACCGTAGGTGCGCACGCTCTCGGCGACCTGCGCGGCCAGCTCGCGCGTCGGCGCAAGAATCAGCGCCCGAGGGCGCCGGCCACCCTGAGGCTTGTTCGCAGCCAGTCGCTGCAGCAGCGGCAGCGTGAACGCGGCGGTCTTGCCAGTACCGGTCTGTGCACGCGCGATCAGGTCGCGCCCGGCCAGCACGGGCGGGATCGCCGCCTGCTGTACGGGGGTAGGCTCGTTGTAGTCCTGCGAGTGAATTGCACGCAGCAGCTCGGGCGCGAGGCCCAGGTTCTCGAATGACATGTGTAGTGAGACTCCGGCGCGGCGAGCCAGCGGCGCACGCGCAGATTGAAGTGTTAATGCGGAAATCGGCTGGCGGGGAGGTTCCAGATATGACGCGGTGCCCTTGGGCGCGGCGCAGGCGAGCAAATTGCCCGCCAAAGAATCAAGCCTACCACAACTGGCGCCGCCGATACGGAACGGACGCCCCAGTCTGATCAGAGCCCGGATCAAGGCCCCGGCCGGTCAACCGGTAGCCGCAATCCGGAACGGGGCTGCCTGCTAGAATCCAGCGCATGGTGACGAACGATCAGGAGCCTGTAGCCCGGCATGAGCGCGTGCTCTGGGCAGTGCAGACCTGCGTGATGCTTTACGGCATCTGGTTTGCGCTCGATGGCCCGGGTAGCCCGCTGACCGGCCTGGTGTTTGCTGTCGCCGGCGCTGCAACCGGTGCATGGCTCGCGCCCGGCGTGCCCTACCCGTGGCGCCCGCTGCGATTGCTCGCATTCACCGCATGGTTCCTGCGCAAGTTTCTGGCTGGTGCGCTGGATGTGGCGCGCCGTGCCCTGGCTCCGTCGCTGCCGATCCAGCCCTGCTGGCAGGAGTATCGGCTGCGCCTCGGCCCGGGTCTGCCTCGTACGGCGTTGGTCAGCGTGATCAGCCTGGTGCCGGGCACGCTGAGCGTGGAGCTGGAGCCAGAGCGCGACGTGCTGATCGTCCACCGGCTGTTTCCCGGCAGTACCGACGATCTTGACGACCTGGAGACCAGAATCGCCTGGCTGTTCTCGGTCCCGCTGAAAGCACCGGGATGATCGACTGGCTGCTGCCCGTCGCAGCACTGTTCCTTCTGCTGAATCTTGCCGCCGGGCTTTCGCGCGTCGCCCGGGGCCCGACGGCTGCCGACCGGATGCTGGCCGCACTGCTGTTCGGAAGCACGACCGTCGCCCTGCTCCTGCTGCTGGCCGAATGGACAGCCCAGCCCGCGCTTCGTGACGTCGCCCTGCTGTTCGTGCTGCTGGCCACGATCCTCAGCGTGGCGTTCGTCGCCCTGCCACTACGCGCCAGCCGGGTCGACGAGGGCGGGGAGGAGGACGCATGATCGCACTGGATCTGGCCGTTGTGATGCTGCTGGTCGTCGGCTGTGGTTTCTACCTGGCCGGAACCATCGGGCTGCTCAGGTTTCCGGATTTGCACAGCAGGCTTCACGCGCTGACCAAGGCAGACAATGTGGGCCTCATGCTGGTGTGTGCAGCCATGGCACTGGCCTCGCGATCGGTGCGCGTGGCGCTGCTGCTGCTGATCGTCTGGGCGCTGGCCCTACTCGCGTCCACCGTATCGGCCTACCTCATAGCGCGCCATGCCCACATGGCTAGAGGGTATCGGACATGACCGCCGGGACTCTGCTGGATTTCCTGATAATCACGGGGCTGGTCTGGCTGGCATGGCAGGTTGTCGCAGGGCGTGAGCTGTTCCGCGCCATCATCATGTTCATCGCGCTCGGACTGGCGATGGCTGTGGCCTGGGCAAGGCTGGGCGCACCAGACCTCGCGCTGGCCGAGGCGGCCATCGGAGCGGGACTGACCGGAGCAATGCTCCTTGCGACCTATCGTCGGCTCCTCGAGCACAACCCCGCCAAGGGTGGACAACGCTACGCGCGCAGTTCGCGCCTGGCACTGCCCGTGGCAGTGATGAGCAGCCTGCTGGTGATGCTGCTCGGCCTCACCCTGGTCAACATCATGCCCGTTGAGGGCGAGGTCGCTGGTCAGCAGGCCATCCAGCTCATGCAGGCTGTGCCGATGGAGAATCCGGTCACCGGCGTACTGCTTCTGTGGCGAGGCTACGATACGCTGCTGGAGATGTCGGCGCTGGTCGCCGCCTGGCTGGCGTTGCGCATCCTGCAGCCGCAGGATGCCGCGACCCTTCCGCCGTTATCGTCGTCGATTCCGCTGCTGCAGGCGCTCCTTGCAGCCGCGGTTCCCATTGCGGTCCTTGTAGGCGGCTACCTGCTCCATGCGGGCGGAAAGGCCCCGGGTGGCGCCTTCCAGGCTGGAGCGGTGCTTGCCGGGGCGGGTGTGCTGCTGGGTCTCACGGGATCACTTCAGCGAAGCACCAGGGCAAGCCGGCTGCTGCGGGCTGGAGTCGTGCTCGGACTCATCGTCTTCTCGGTGCTGGGGCTCGGCCAACTGGCATTCGGCCAGCCGGCTTTTGCTATTCCGGGCCTGTGGACAATCTACCTTGTCGAGGGCGCACTGACTGTCTCGATAGCACTGACCTTGCTCCTGCTTTTTCTCGGCAGTGCTGGCGTACGGCGGCCTGCACCATGACTGCCTCCCTGACCCTCTACATGCTCGCCGCTTCCGTACTCGCCGGACTCGGAATCTACGGTGTGCTGATCGCGGGACACCTGTTGCGCAAGCTGCTGGCGCTCAATCTGCTCGGCATGGCGGTGCTGCTGATGCTGATAACGCTGGGGGCGCGCGGCACAGGCGCCCCTGACCCTGTCACCCAGGCCATGGTGATCACCGGCATCATCATCTCCATCTCGGCAACCAGTCTGGCACTGGCCCTGCTTCTCGCACTGCAGCGTGTGACCGACGAAACCCACCTCGATGCCGAGCCGCTGCCCCCAGTGGGAGAGGACGGCGATGCAGCTGGCTCCCGCTGAACTGCTGCTCAGCCTGGTGTTCGCGCCCTTGCTGGCTGCCATCGCAGCCGTGATGCTGGGCGCACGTGCAGGCCGACTGCTTGCGGTGATGGTCTGCCTGGTGCTGGCCATACAGCTGCTGTTCCTTGGCCAGCGCTTCAGTGCAGACGGACCTTTCGACCTTGCTCTGGCAGGAATTGCGCCACCGCTTGGCATCCGCCTTGCGCTGGACGGACTGAACCTGCTCCTGCTCTGGCTGGTCACGCTGGTCTACCTGGGCACCAGCCTGCATGCATGGGCAAGCATAGGTGCCGGCGCCCGTGGTACTGCCTTCTGGCCGCCCTGGCTGCTGATGCTCTCGGCGTTGAATGGATTGCTGCTCTCGGGCGACCTCTTCACGATGTACATTGGCCTTGAAATCGCCAGTCTCAGCGGAATCTCGCTGATCGCCCTCGACAGGAAGGCGGACGCACTGCGCGCAGCGATGCGATACCTGCTGCTCGCGATGCTGGGATCGCTGGTCTATCTGCTGGGCGTTGCTGTTGTCTATGCGATCACCGGCGCATTGGACTTCGCACTTGCTGGCAGCCGCCTGCCGGGGGGCGCAGTGACCATCGCCGCCCTGCTGCTGATGACAGGCGGGTTGCTGCTCAAGTCCGCGATATTTCCGCTGCATGGCTGGCTGCCACCTGCGCATGGCAGCGCGCCGCCACCGGAAAGCGCGGTGCTGTCAGCGCTGCTCGTCAAGGTGTCCCTGTACATGCTCTACCGGATCTGGTTCTGGATGGAAGTACCAGTAGCCGGGCTGGTCAGCGCCGGTCAGCTGCTGGCTGCCATGGGCGCAGGAGCGCTTGTTTACGGCTCTATTGCAGCATTGCGGCAGCAACAGCTGAAATACCTGGTTGCCTACTCGACAGTGGCGCAGCTGGGCTATCTGATGCTGGTTTTCGCGCTGCCTGGAGCCTGGCAGGGCACCATCTACCATTTGTTGGCACACGGGCTGGCCAAGGCTGCCATGTTCCTTGCCGCAGGGAACATGATCTGGGCTCTGGGCAGTGACCGGCTCGATCGCCTGCCCGGGCTCGATCGACACATACCCGCCAGCGTTTTCGCATTCGCACTGGCGGCAGTCAGCCTGATGGGCCTGCCACCGAGCGGCGGGTTCACTGCCAAGTGGCTCATGCTGACTGCGGCCTGGGCTGCCCAAGCCTGGGTCTGGGTCCTGCTGCTTCTGACGGGCAGCCTGCTGACGGCAGCCTACCTGTTTCGCGTGTTCGCTCTGACATTTGCGCCGCGCTCGCCGAGAAGACGGGCACAACCGGTGCGACGGCCACACCCCCTGATGGAACTCTCGGCACTGGCTCTGGCCATGCTGGCGATCGGAATGGGCTTCTCCGGAACACCGTTGCTGGATGTGCTTGCTCTGCCGCCACAGCTGCTTCCGGGCGCCGCACCGGGGCTGCCAGCCCCGCTCCACCTGACTCCGGGTGCACCGTGAGCAGCCCCCTCTGGCAGGCGCTGCCGCTGTACATTGTCTTGACCTCCCTGGTCACCGCAGCCCTGATTTTCCTCGCGGGCGAGCAGCGCCAAAAGCTGCGGATCGTGCTGAACATGGGCGGGGCTCTGCTGAAGCTCGGACTCATCGGCATCCTGCTGGTCGCAGTGCGTAGCGGCGAGAGTTTTGTCTGGCGCCTCAACCTGATGCCAGGTATCGACCTGGTCCTCAAGACCGATGGACTGTCCCTGCTGTTTTCCACCCTGTCGGCCGTGCTCTGGCTGCTGACCACCGTCTATGCGATCGGGTATCTGGAGCGCAGCCCGAACCGGGCACGTTTCTTCGGGTTCTTCAGCCTGTGCGTCGCCAGCACGATGGGTATCGCGGCAGCCGGCAACCTGTTCACGTTCTTCATCTTCTACGAAATGCTGACACTGGCGACCTGGCCGCTGGTCGTCCATCGCGGCACAAGCGATGCGCGCGCCGGTGGGCGCAGCTACCTGCGGTACACGCTGCCTGGAAGCGGCGTGCTTCTGGCGGGGATGATCTGGCTGTATCAGCTGACAGGGCAGCAGGATTTCATCGCTGGGGGTGAGGTTGCCGACATCGTACTTGGCAACGAGAACTCGTTGCGCATGATCTTCCTGCTGCTGCTGATCGGCTTTGGCGTCAAGGCAGCGCTGTTTCCGCTGCACGGCTGGCTGCCACGTGCGATGGTGGCGCCGGCACCCGTCAGCGCGCTGCTGCATGCTGTAGCTGTAGTCAAGGCGGGCGCGTTCGGGATCGTGAGGCTGGTCTATGACGTCTTCGGCGTTGAGCTGGTGCAGGTGCTCGGGATGGACCTGATGCTTGCAGTAGCAGCCAGCATCACGATCATCTACGGGTCCCTGCTCGCACTGCGGCAGACCAATCTGAAAAGGCGGCTCGCCTACTCAACGGTGAGCCAGGTGGCCTACATCGCGCTCGGTGCGGCAGTGGCTGGTCCGCTGGCAACCATCGGTGGACTCGTTCACCTCGTGCACCAGGGACTGATGAAGATCACGCTGTTCTTCTGCGCCGGAAACTACGCCGAGGCGCTGGGCATCAAGCGGATCGACCAGCTCGACGGCGTCGGACGCGCCATGCCGTGGACCAGCGCTGCATTCACCATCGGGGCGCTCGGCATGATCGGCCTGCCGCCCATAGCTGGCTTCATCAGCAAGTGGTTCCTCGGAACCGGTGCACTGGCCGCCGGAATGCCCTGGGTCGTCGGCGTGCTGGTAGCGAGCACGCTGCTCAACGCGGGCTACTTCCTGCCGCTGCTGCGCCGGATCTGGTTCAGTGCCCCGCCACCGGCGTGGCCGGGCGGGGAGGCGCTCAGCCGCGGAGCCCGCCTTGCGCTGGTCGTGCCCGCAGTCCTTACCGCGCTGTCCGCACTCGGGGTGGGCATCTTCGCGGGCCTGGCGGCCAGCCCGCTCGGCTGGGTCCAGTTCATCGTCGGGAATGAATACCAGTGATCGCGCTCGCGCTGCTCCTGCCCTGGTTGCTGCTGCCGCTTGCCCTTGCCGGACCACGGCTCATGCAGGCTGCCCTGGTGCTTGCGCCGCTCCCGCTGCTGGCCACGGCCCTGCTGCCCCCCGACACACTCGATGCCCCGGCTTTGCTGCTGGGCGGGGCCTTCTCGAGCGACGCGGCCCTGGCCCCGCTGCGGCTGCTGGGCGGACTGGGCTGGCTGCTCGCGGGGCTGTTCGCAGCACGTTGGGCGGGGACCGACCGGCGCCTCGCACTGTTCTGGCTCGCGACGCTGGGTGGCCAGGCGCTGGCACTGCTTGCGGGCAATATCGCGGATTTCTACCTGGGCTACGTGACCATGACGCTGGCTGCGTTCGGCCTCGTCGTGCACGCGGGCACCACCGCCGCCTGGCGGGCCGGCCGGATATACCTGCTGCTCGCCTTCGCCGGCGAGGCACTGATCCTCGCGGGACTGCTGCTGCTGGGAGCGCGCTATGGCAATGCTGCGCTGGATTCTCTGCCTGGACAGCTAATGGCCGACGGCGCAGGGGCGGCTGGCCCGCTGCTGCTGGTGGGCTTCGCCGTCAAGCTCGGCATCGTCCCGCTGCATGCCTGGCTGCCGCTGGCGCACCCAGTCGCGCCAGTTCCAGCCAGCGCGATACTGAGTGGTGTGATCGTCAAGGCCGGCCTGCTCGGCTGGCTCCGTTTCATTCCGCCGGAACCTGTTTCAGGCCTGCCGCTGGGCCTGCTCGCGGGGCTTGGCCTGTTCACCGCGTTCTTCGCGGTGGCGGCGGGGCTTTGCCAGCAGAAGCTCAAGACGGTTCTGGCCTACTCGACGATCAGCCAGATGGGGCTGCTGCTGGCAGCCGTCACGGCCTCCTTCCTCACCGGCGGTGGCACCGTGCTGGCACTGCTTTTTGCGCTGCATCATGGGCTGAACAAGATCGCGCTGTTCCTCGCCGCAGGCTGCGCCGTCGGTGCGAGCCGGCTGCGCGCGCTGATGTTCGCGCTGCCGGCGCTGGCGCTTGCGGGGCTGCCGCTGACAAGCGGCGCCTGGGTGAAGGAAGCGCTCAAGGATGCGCTCGGGGCCAGCGGACTGGCCGGGCTTGCGCTGCCATTCGCCCTCTCGTCCACGGGGACGCTGCTGCTCATGCTGCACGCCTTCCGGCTGGCCCGGCGCGACCGCGATGTCGGCGCCAGACTCAATCCTGCCTGGCCGATGGCCGTACTACTGGCCCTGCTGCTGCCATCGCTGTGGCTGGGCCAGGCTGGGCTCGCGCCAATGCCCGGGCCCGGCAAGCTCATCGATGCGCTCTGGCCGCTGCTGCTGGCGGTACTGCTCTGGGTCGCATGGCGACGGCTGCCCGGTGGCTATCGACGCCGGCAGATACACGTGCCCGAGGGTGATATCGTGGTCTGGCTGGAGTATCTGGGCCGGCGCATCGCCGGACTCTGGCGGCAGGAGTGGGCACTGCGCAAGCCCGAGCCGGACCCGGCAAGCCTGAGGCGCCTGTCCCAGCGCATCCGCCGGGTCGAGATCATGCTGCTGCGCCTGCCGATTGTTGGTGGGGCAATGCTGCTGATCATGCTGCTGCTCTGGGTGCTCGCACTGCAGCCGGGCTGATTACCAGGGCAGGCTCTCTCCGTTGGCATGGCGGAACACGCCACTGCAAGCCGCATCGAGCTCGTCTATCCGCGCCACCAGGTGTGCTGCCGCCTCGGCCGCCTCGAGGTTGCCACTGTGGCCGGTCATCTGCGTACGCACGTGGCCCGGGTGCAGGATGCCGACGCTGATGCCCCGAGGTGACAGGTCGTGGGCCAGCGAGCGGCCAGCCGCATTCAGGGCCGCCTTGGACATCCGGTAACCGTAGCGACCGCCTGAGCTGTTGTCGGCGATCGAGCCCATGCGGCTGGTGATGAGGGCGACCCTGGCGCCATCCCGGAGCCGTCCGGCCAGCAGTGCGACAGTCAGCACAGGGCCGAGCGCGTTGACCGCGAACTGGTGACGAATCCGCTCGCTGGCTTCCGGCTCGTAAAGCTGCTCGAGGGACTCGTCCTCGAGGACCCCGGCATTGGCGACCAGCAAGTCGAGCGGCTCGTCGCTGCGCGCCGCAGCTGCAGCCAGGCTGTCCCGGTCGGTCACATCCACGCCCTCGACGACTGTTGCGCCGGTGGCGGGCAGCTCACGTCCCGCGTGGCGGCACCACGCCGTGACGTCCCAGCCACGTTCGCGGTAGTGTCGGACCAGCTCCAGGCCGATGCCGCGGTTGGCACCGGTGATCAATGACGATGGCACAGGCCTTCCTCCTCACTCCAGCCAGCGCTTGCGGGCAATACTGCCACCCAGTGCCAGCAGCGCAAGAACGACCAGCGGGGCGATGGTACGCCAGCTGATCATGTCAGCCGCTGAGGCTGCACCGGCCAGCTCATGGATCGCGCTGCTGTAAAGCCAGGCCTTGGCGCCCAGCCCGACGGCACTGGAGACCAGAAAGCGCGGCAGTGGCAGGGACAGCGTGCCCGCCGCGTAGTTGATGAGGGAATGGGGAAAGCCCGGCAGGAGCCGGACCGCGCACAGCGTCAGGAAGTCGCCCTGGCGCTCAAGCAGCCGGTAGACACGGTTGTCGTTCATGCTGTCGCCGGTCATGCGCGCCGCGAACAGCCAGGCTGCAAGTGCGCCAGCCGTGCCGCCGACCGTAAGGATTGCCGTCGAAGCCCAGGGCGGGTACAGCACCGCGACCACCCAGACCATGGCAGAACCCGGCAGTGCAAGCGCGAACATCAGCACCTGGATGCTGATCAGCGTCAGCGCGAGGGCCCATCCGGCCGGCCAGTCCCTCAGGCGCTCCAGTGCTGCGCGCGGGTCGAACAGCCCGAGGGCATCCAGCACGATGCCGAGCAGGATGAGGAGGACGAGCAGCAGCAGCGACCAGCGGGGATCCGGCACACGACGGCGCATCTCAGGCGATCTCCGCGTCCAAGTCAACACGGCAGGGGTCCGCGGACCGGGACCATGCACGAGCTTTCGCGATGACCCTCATCAGATCAATCTCCGGCAGCCACAGTCAGATTGCAAGCCGGGACTGCCAGAGGGCAAGGGTCAAGCGGGACTTTCCACAGTATCGAAGAACAGGCCAGGATGCTGGAATGCCGGAAAGCCTTGGAGGAAACTCATGCTGCAAGAAGTGTCCGGTGACATCCTGCTCAGCCGCGCCCGGGCGATCGCCCACGGTATCGCGCCCCACGACCATTTTTCGCAGGGCCTCGCCCTCAGCCTGCGCGAGGCCTGGCCGGCGATGTACAGCGACTTCCGGCACTACTGCCATGTGCACAACCCCGAACCCGGCGGACTCTGGGCCTGGATGGGCGCTGACGGGCGCTACATCGTCAGCCTTTTCACCCAGGAAAAGGCGCCAAGTACCGGGCAGCATCCGGGCCGCTCCTCGACGCAGCACGTCGGCCACTGCCTGAAGGCGCTGGCCCGCTGGGCAGCAGCAGAGAAGATAAGCAGCCTCGCACTGCCCAGGCTGGCCACCGGCGTCGGCGGACTGGACTGGCACGCGGTCCGGCCGCTGGTACAGCAGCACCTCGGTGATCTCGGAATCCCGGTGATCGTCTACACGACGTTCCACGCCGGGGAGGCGGCCGGGGAAAAGGGGGTCTGAAAATCCGCCGGCCCGGGCCCCATGCGCGGGAACGGCACGTCAGGCCAGCCAGTTGAGATCCAGTCCGGTCGTACGCCGCAGGCGCGCCAGGCCCGGTTCGTCGGTCCCGATCAGCAGCATGTCCTGAGCACTTTCCGGGGCGTGAACGGCAATCCGGCGCATGCTGTCCTGCTCCGCGAGCAAGGCGACGAAGCGCGAGAGAATCGCGGGATCCAGCCAGTCACCCTCTACCCGTGCGTCCCAGTGGTATTCATGCCCACGCAGCTGGAACTCCAGCCAGGCCTCCCCGTCCTGGACAGCCACATGGTCACGGACGGCGGTCAGCGGCAGCGCACCACCCGCGATCCGCGCGAACCCCTGGGCAATCCTGGCATAGTCGCCGTGGTCCTCGATGCACTCCGTGTCGAGATGCCAGAGGTCGGCGACCAGGGCCTCGCCAGGCGCCCCGCGACCGTGGTCTGATCCAAGTGCATAAAGCAGCGCGGTCCAGGGCTCGCGCTCGTAGGTCTCGCGGCCGCTCTCCAGCAGGTCCATGAACAGCCCCGGCTCGATCGCGAGGCCGCAGTCTCGCAATGCATCGAGCTGTCTCTCCAGCGTGAGATCTGCGGGACGGAAGTTCCTGAAGAGCCAGACTGCGATGGCGACCAGTGCCAGTGCGAGCAGTACCCTGATGATGGCCGCTCTCCTCCAGTGCGATGTGCTGAAGCTGATTATAGGCGCAGCCGGTTGTGGCCAGGGCCCAGCCCGGGGTCGGGGTTGGAATCCGGGCGGGTAGCGGGCGGCTGGCACCCTTCTGCCGGGGCGCTCGCCCGGGGTGGAGCCTCAGACGCGGACGCGATTCCAGGCATCCAGGGCAGCGACCTTGTAAGCCTCTGCAAATGTGGGGTAATTGAATACGGACCCGACGAAGTACTCAAGGCGCCCACCATGGGCCAGCACTGCCTGGCCGATGTGGATCAGCTCGGTCGCGCCCTCGCCAACGATGTGTGCGCCCAGCAGGCGGTGATCCTCCAGACTGAACAACAGCTTCAGGAGGCCAGACTGCACGCCCTGGATCTGTCCACGAGCCGTTTCCTGCAGGCGGGCGATACCAGCCTCATAGGGGATGCCCTCGCGCCGCAACTGCTGCTCGGTCCGACCGACGAGACTGATCTCCGGCACTGCGTAGATACCGAGGGGAAAGTTTTCCGGCGTACTGTGGGCAGCGACACCAAAGGCATGACAGGCCGCCATACGCCCCTGCTCGGCAGAAGTCGAGGCCAGTGCAGGGAAACCGATCACGTCGCCAACAGCGTAGATGTGCGGCACGGACGTCCGGTAGTGTGCATCCACAAGGAGTCGGCCGCGGTCGTCAGCTGCCAGTCCGGCACGCTCCAGGCCAAGCCCTGCCGTCGCACCGATGCGCCCGGCCGCGACCATCAGCAGGTCGCCGTGGATGCGCCGCCCGCTCTTGAGTACGGTCAGCACGGATCCATCCGCCACGCGCTCCACGCGCTCCAGTGCCTCACCCAGGCGCAGCTGGATGCCCCGCGAACGAAGGTCATGGCGGAACTCGTCCACGATATCCGTATCCACGAAATCGAGCATCGCATCGCGGGAATCGACCAGCGTGATCCGGGTATCCAGCGCGCTGAAGATCGTTGCATACTCGACGCCGATCACGCCGGCACCGATGACCGTCATGGTGCGGGGCAGCTGCCTGATGGACAGCAGGCCGTCGCTGTCGATGATGCTCTCACCATCGAACGGTATCCGGGCCGGACGATGAGGCACCGTGCCCGTCGCGATCACGATTGCTCCGGCGCGACAGTCGAGCGATCGGCCCCGTGCGTCAGTGACGCGCAGGCTGTTGGCATCCCTGAACTCAGCCTGGCCCGTAATGACCCTGACGTTGTTGCGCTTGAGCTGGTGCTGGATCACCTCGATCTCCTGGCGGATCGTCAGGTGCAGGCGCTGGAAAAGGTCATCAACCGTGATCTGGTCCTTGACCCGATGGCCACGGCCGTAGATGCCACGCTCACGCCAGCCGCACAGGTAGAGCACCGCCTCCCGGAGAGTCTTGCTGGGAATGGTCCCGGTATGCGCGGTCACGCCCCCGACGATCTGCCTCTGCTCGACGAGACCCACAGACTTGCCGAGCTTTGCGGCCTGGATGGCGGCCCGCTGGCCACCCGGGCCGCTGCCAATGACGAGGAGGTCAAACTGTTCCATGAAGGCGGTTATCGGCCGGGCCAGGCCTGCACTTCAGTCCCCGCCTCCGGGACTGTGACCCAGTGCGCCCTGCCTGCAGATCCAGGCGCGCCCTGGTTCAGAACGCGGCCTGCAGGTAAACGTGCAGACGGACCGAGCTCTGGTTGTCGAAAGGGTCGTCCAGCGGCACGCCCAGCGCAGCGCGGCCAGTCACACGGCTGCGCCAGCTCAGGTTGAGCCCGACGCCGATGCTGGTCAGGTAATCATCACTGCTGCGGGCACCACTGCCGGGAGGCCGGAACGGGAACGCGGCACCGTGATCGACGAACAGCAGCGCACGCAGGTCGGAGCGGCCCGACTCCGCTTCGCCGAACACCCGCAGCGGCGCCTGGATCTCGCCACTGATGAAGTAACCGCTGTCGCCGATCAGCAGCCCCTCGTCATAGCCGCGCACGTTCGCAGTGCCTCCCACCTGGAACTGCTCCTGTGATGGGATGACATTGCGGTCCGACCACTGGCCTGCAACGCGCAGCAGCGTGAACCAGTCATTGGCGAACGGACGCTGCCAGGAGATATCACCACTGTACTTGAAGAAACCACGGTCATCGGCCGTCGTCTCCTGGCCGCTGGTGAAGGCGTGGCTCGTGAACAGCACGCCGTGGTCACCTACCAGCAGCCAGTCGATACCCCAGACGAGGGTACGCAGCCTGGTACTCAACAGCGTCTCCGAGCCGAACTCGGTGTCCGAGCGCTTGGCATAGGCGCCGACGAAGGCCTGCAGCCGGGATCCGGCGGTGATACGCAGCGGATGGACGAGGTTGAGGCCCGCCGTGTAGGCATAGCCACCGACATCGAGGTCCGCGAACGGGCCCCTCTTCACGTCGATATCACTTCGGTCGTACAGCGCGGTCAGCCGGGTGCCCACAGTGTTCAGCGGGGTGTTGTAGGACACGGAATATCCAAGTGTCCCGCGCGCACCTGTCACCGAAACCTGCAGCGGATCGCTGCGCCCGAAGAGCCCATTGTTGAGGATGGTCGCCCCGGCACGGTACTCGCCTACTGTGTCGCGACCGGCATTGTCGGCGAAGATGAGGCCCTGCCAGCGTGTCGGCTCGACTGGCTCGATGATGACGTCTACCGTGCCGAACTGCTCGCCGGCAGCCAGCTCCGCCCGGGCCCGGGCCTGGCCGATCGCATTCAGCCGGATCAGGTCCGCCTCCAGGCGCTCGATACGAAACAGCTGGCCAGGCGCCAGCGTAAGGCGCTGCTCGTAGTAGCTGCGGCGGGTGTGGCGCGGATCAGCCAGCCTCACCTGCCCTATACGCGCCTCGACCAGCTCGATCCGGACCACGCCCTCGCGCACATCCTGGGCCGGCAGGAACGCGCGGCAAGTCACGCAGCGGCGCGCCGCATACAGTTCGTTGATCCGCTCGACCGCAGCGAAGAGCTCGGCCAGCGTCGCCATCCGGCCCTCGAGCGACGCCACAGCGGCACGTATCTCCCCGGCCTCCAGGACAGCCGACTCGTCGACCATGACCCGGCTGATGAACACTTCCTGGTCGGCGGCCGGCGGAAGCTCGGCCGGTGGCGGCGGCTCAGGACGATCGATCTCGGGTCCCGGAGGAGGATCACGCAGCTCCCGCTCCAGGCGGTAGAAGTCGCGGAGGTCCTCGATCCCCCGCTGGATCTCGCCAGGACTTGGCGGCACCTGGGCCTGGATCGCCTGCGCAGCGAGCAGCGCGCAGCCGGCCAGCAGAAGTCCGGTCTTCAGGTTCGCGCCAGGTAGCGCGTAAAGGCATCGTTTCATCTGGGATCCGCGTTGCAGCCAGGTCAGAGAGTGATCCGCACATCCGTCGCGGCACCAATCTCGCGCAGCGATGGTGACAGCAGCTCCTCGGCCAGCTCGATGTCGACCGGCTCGCCCGGCTCAGCCTCGTCAGCTTCCCCGCTGCCATCGGCATCCTCGGCGATCGCCAGCATCTTCGGCACCAGCAGCGTCATGCTGTTCTCGGTACTGAACTCGTTGACGATCATGTAGCGCTGGTAGTTGATCGCCAACGCATCGGTCCGGATGCGCGAGGTCTCGTCGATTGACAGTTCAAAGACCGGCAGGAGTGCGCTGTAGAGCTGGACATCGACCGGGAACAGCCGTCGGTTCACGTTGTCGACCAGCACCGACCAGCTGCTGGTCTCGAACAGGCCGCGCCCGGTGACCTGGCTGCCGACCAGCTGCAGCCGGTCTCCGGTGAGCGACACCTCGGCCTCGCGTACCCGCAGCGGGTCGAACACGACACCGGGCAGGCTGCTGATCGAGAACAGCGCACTGTCGGCCAGTCCACCCGCGTGACCGCTGACGGCCAGCCGCAGCGGCTCCTCGAGCCCGGTGTGGATGAGCTCGGGGAACTGGAGCTGGTCGGCGTTGAACACCGCGGAGCCGCCAATGAAGCCCAGGGCAACCTGCAGCATGCTGCCAGGCGCCGTGGCCGCGAGGAACGCGGTTTCCGGATCGAGCAGGTCGATCGACAGCAGGCTGCCGTTGGCGACGATCGTGACATCGTCCGGAGCCAGGACCTCGCCGAACACGCCGCTGCCCTCGCGCACCAGCAGGTCGATGCTGCCGGTCTGCGTGATCATCTGTGCCGAGACGAGGTCACCTGAGGTTTCCTCGAGGCGGATACCGCTGGCAGCCAGCGCGTCGAGCTGGTTCCGTGAATCGACCACCAGGCGCAAGGCCTCGCTGCCGATACGCCCGCCCAGCGAAGCCAGGCTGATGCGCTCACCCGTGACATGCAGGCCCGGTGCGGCGCCGAGCAGCGAGCCGGCGGCGGTGAGCCGGACGTCGTCCGCCGCGCTGACCGCGCCGATCGTCAGGTCACCCGCCCACTCACGCAGCCAGATCGCGCCGCCGGCGGTCGCGGTGACCGGGGCTCCGTCACCCGAGGTAATGCCGAAGTCCCGGCCATTGGCGCCGATATTCCCGGTCGTGGCCTGGAGCGTGATCGTGTCAGCGGTCAGCACAGCTGTATCCCCCTCGCCGAGGTCGAGCAGGGAGCCACTGGCGAGCAGGCTGGCATCGCCAGCCGTGGCGACTTCGAGCACCGAGAGATCACCGGCCAGCGCCTGCAGGCTGATGTTGAGGTTGCGCGAGCCATCGCCGCCGGTGACCACGACACGCTGGGCAGAGAGCCCGCCGTCAGCCGTGATCGTGATCGCGCCATCCGCGGTCTCGGCCTGCTCGATCCAGAGGCTGGCGGTATTGGCCAGGTTGATGTCACCGGCGGCGCGCACCTGCGCATCAAGCCGCGCAACCTCGGTCCGCAGTACTCCACCTCTGCCGATGCCGGAGGCAGCATCCAGGCGCAGCAGCGCGCCAGGTGCCTGGATGAGCGGCTCAGCGTCCGCAACCGTCGGTACGCGGATCGCCCCCTGCTCGCTGAGGATGAGCAGGTCGGCCGCGCTGCCAGAAACCAGCCGGCCAAGCAGGATGTCGGCGACGGCCTGCAGGCTGATGGTACCGCTGCCAGTCTCGGCCAGGCTCCCGTCTCCCATTGTCAGCGCACCGCCAGCCGCGAGTTCGATATCCCCGTCGCTACTCAGCAGCGCAACGCCTGACGACAGCGCGATGTCGCCTCCCGCCTCGAGGCCGATCGCAGCTGGCGCGCTGATCTCATCGGCGACAGTGACGCCAGCGCCGGCCAGGACGTGCACCCGTGTCCCTGCATCGAGGCGGCCGCCGAGGGTCGCCGAGCCCCCCGCACCAATCTCAATCGCACCACCACTGCTGCTGACCGGGCCAACGGTGAGCAGACCGTCACCGGCGGCAAGATCGATGTCGCCGGAGCCCTCGGCCTCCTCGAGGGACAGCGAGCCGAGCGCCGTCAGTTCGATCGTCGTGCCGGCCGTGACCCGGCCAAACTCGCCCGCACCGCCACCAGCCGTCGCGCTGACCCGTCCGGCCCCTGCCTCCAGCGTGCCTGCGGTGAGTCCGAAGCCGGAGCCGACGACGATTCCCTCTCCTGCGATGATGCTGCCGATGGTCAGCCCCGCGGTCGGCGCGAACAGCCAGGCCGTACCCCCGGCCACCGCATCGAGCTGGCCCTGGCCCTGTTGCCGGACCGTGAACGGGGCGCTGGCGCTGCCGATGTCGTTGAGCGCGAACAGGTTGAAGTCGGCAGCCTCGACGATGACGCCGTCCAGCGTCCCGAGCAGGCTGCCGTCAGCCGCATCCAGCCAGGCTCGCTGGCCGGCGAACACCCGGCCGACCCGCAGGTCACCGCCGAGCGCACGCAGGAAGGCATCCTGTCCGGCAGAGGCCGCCAGCAGCTGGCCACCGATATCGAATACCAGCGGCAGGTCGGCCGAGCCGATGTTGCCACTGCCGGCCAGTATCGTGAGGTTGCCGCCTGCCGTGACCGGGACAGGGGAAGTACCGGCACTGATGATGCTCTGTGGTGCGGTCAGGGTGACATCGCCGGCGGCGATGAGCTGGTCGAGCGTCAGCACCTGGCCGGCGCTCTGGATAAAGGCCTCGCCCCCGGTATTGGCCCGGAACTCACCCGTCACGGCAACGAACAACGGTGAGGTCTGGGCGACACTGAAGCCGGTCAGCTGCGTCCCTTCCGGCTGCTCGCCGAACACCCAGGTCACCTGGTTGCCCGCCGCATCGACGCCGACCTGCAGCACGTCGCCCGGTGTCGAGGCCAGCGCCAGGGCCGCGGACTGCTCCGGATCGAGATTGCCAGCCTGCAGGTCCGCCAGGCCGATGAAGACCGGGTCGGCCAGCCGGCCTATCGCCGAGCCGGAATCCAGCACCACGGTGCGCCCGATCACGTTCGGGGTACCCACGCCGACCGGCGTACCGGCTGCCGGCTGCAGCGCCGTACTGTTGATCG
This sequence comes from Chromatiales bacterium, assembly GCA_020831895.1. GTDB lineage: Bacteria > Pseudomonadota > Gammaproteobacteria > Steroidobacterales > JAFIFS01. The sequence continues at coordinate 38,186 of JAFIFS010000062.1, read as the reverse complement.
CCGCGCTCAGTTCGCTCTCGGTCCAGACCGCGCGCGCCGTCAGCGCCTCGACCTGCCCCGTGCTGGGCTGGAAGCTGAACGCCGGATCGAAGGCGGCAAATCCAGGCTGTTGCTCGAAGTCCTGCCCCAGAGCATCGGCCAGCACGCCAGCGATCTCGTCGAACAGGCCTGCGGTGTAGACACGCACCTGCGCATCATCCGGATCGCCGATGCCCGTGACGATCGCCGTCACCGGTCGATACAGGCGGATGGCCTCGTCATCGAGGACAAACACGCCGTCCTGCACACTGCCGCGCTCGCGCAGCTGCCAGTAGCGCTGGTATTCGCGCTCGATGAGGCCTTCGAACGCCAGCACCGAAGCCGCCGTCGCATCCCCGGGCAGCGGTGCACCGAAGCCCTCGGTCAGCTGCAGATCCTGCCAGATGCGCAGCACCTGTTCGGGCGCCAGCGCCTGGGCCGCGGTCTGGCCATCCGCCGACAGCAGGCTGCCGCCTGGTGCGCTGAGGAACACGGCACCGGCTCCGGTGGACTCGATGCTGCCGATCAGCAGCGGGCCGGACTCCTGGCGCAGCGCAATGTCGTTCTGCGCGAGCACGCTGACCTCGCCTCCGGCCAGGCCACCATTGAGCAGCAAGGTCGGGCGAGCGTCGACGAGCAGCGGAGTCCCGTCGTACCCGGTGGTACCGAAATCCCCTACGGAACCCAGCGTGCTGACCAGCGTAATGCTGCGGCCGGTCACATTGGCCTGCCCGGCTGGCAGACCCGGCGCCCGCAGCAGGTTCCCTGCCGCGGCCACGACCACGTCACCCCAACCGCCGGCAGGACCGCCCGCAACCAGGCTGCCAAGGCGGGCCGTCGAATCGATGTCGAGGAACAGCCCGGCACCGCCGGCCGCGGCATTCAGGACCCCGGTGCCGCTCATCGTGACCGCGAACGGGCGGCTGAGGCTGCCGATCGAGCCGGTGGCGACCAGCGTCGCCTCGTCGGTCAGCAGCGAGCCGCTGGCCGAGGCCAGCAGGTTGCCAGTGACCGAGAAGCTGGTGTCGCCGTTCGGGTTCAGCAGCTCGCCGGAGAGCAGGACGGGCGCATTGGAACTGACGTTGAGCGTACCGCGCGGGTTGCCCGCGAAGTCGATGCCGATCGGGTTATCAGCTTTGACCGACTGGGTCATGACCAGCGTGGCCCGCCTGGCCATGCGGTAACTCCAGCTGCCGAAGCCCTCGCCGACCGAGCGACCGGCTGGAGCAGGGGCCGTATAGGCGCCGGTGCGCCGGAATCCGAAGTTGCAGGTCGTGCTGCCACAGCCGTGGTAGTTGACACCCTGGCGGAAGAACTCGAAGCCGATTGCCGAAATCTGCTGCTGGAATACCGGCCCACCGGGCGCCTGGATCAGCCGCCCGGTGGGCTCGGGGGACAGCTGGCTCGTGAAGCCACCGCTGAACGGACTGACCGTGGCGTAAAGCCAGGGATTGTTTGCATCCTGTTCGCCAGTCTGCTCGGCGAATCTCCAGCCGGATATGTTGGCTACCCAGCCGTTGTTGTCGGTAGTCACCACCCGCTCGATGCGGGAGCGCAGCTGCCACTCCCAACGCAGGCCTGCACGCGGCTCGAAGACCGCGCTCGAACCGCTACTGGTGAATACCGGCGTGCCGGTACCCAGGCTCGCGCCCTGCGGGCCGTTGAATACCCGCAATCCGTCGGCGGGCGAGTACAGGTACAGCCACTGGTTGCTTGCCGAGGGGCGACCGGTATCGGTGATCTGCACCCGGTTCTCCAGCGCCGAGGCCAGCGTCGTATTGCCGGTATTGAGCTGCTGGAGCACCAGTTCACGCCCGGTGTCGTTTTGCACGTTGATCGTGCCGAGGCCGCCGTTGACCAGCACCTGGCCCAGCGGGTTGGTGCTCATGATCTGACCCTCGAGGACCACCCGTGCACCGCCCGAGGATGCATTGACGTTGTCCAGCGTGATCTGGCCCGTGCGCGCGTCGTAGGTCGCGCGGATCCGCTCGTCCAGTGTCGGGTTCACGCGTGGCAGGTTGCCCAGGTCAAGCGTGGGGCCAACCGCGCCCTGCGCATAGAGCTGGTCATGCAGCCAGATCGCACCACCAAACGGTGCCAGTGGACCAGGCCCGGCTGTCAGGGATTCCGGCAGCACCACTGACCAGTCAGTCGGCTGCCCAGCGATGATCCGCGCATTGATGTCGAGGAAGCGGGCCTCGATCAGCACCTGGCTGCCGAAGATGGCCGCGCCTTGCTCGCTGCCGGACAGGTTTGCCTGCGCATAGCTGCCCGCACTGGTTGCCAGCGGCACGACCGGCACGACCGGGAACCAGCGGTGGTTGAAGTCGCTGCCCGAGATCGCGTAGGCCTGCCCGACCGGGCTCAGCGCCCTGGCGGTCTGGTTGGTACAGGCACCCTGGGAGAGCGCGAACGCCGCGCAGAACCCGTAGAACACATAGGAGTTGTTGTCCTGGTCGCCGGCGAACCCGTACAGCCCCCGGTTCAGGATGAACGTGTTGGCGTTGCCGTTGCGGTTCTGCACTGCATAGACGTTTGCCGCCCAGGCCGCGGCCTGGTTGGCATTGGGGCTGCCTTGGGTGGGATTGCCACCTGGCCAGATCATGAAGTCGGCCCAGTTGGTCTCGGGGTCGCCGCTGACCTGCCAGGTCCCGTCGAGCACCGAGATCACGGCCACGCCGGCCGGCACCGTGAGCTGGACCTGCTGGCCGAAGACCGTCGCAATCTGACCGAGCGACCCGCTGACGTTCTCGATGTTCACCAGGCCGCCCAGGTTCTGCACGGTACCGGTCAGGAACAGTGCCGGCCCGAGATTGTCTGCTGTCGTTCCGACTGGACCATTGAACAGGTTCTCGATGTTGACCACCGGGGTCTGCCCCGAATTGATCTCGTTGATCGTCAGCCCCTGTGCCTGGCTGGCCCCGGCGGCGCCGGTGAACAGCACCCGACCGCCGGGCGTGTTCGGGATCAGCGCCGGCCCCATGACCAGGTAGGCCGGGCTCAGGTTGGTGATCGAGATGCGTGGGCCACCGCGTGCGGTCAGCGACCCGTTGCCGGCCAGGTTGCCGGCGTTGACGATCACCTGCCCGCCAGCGACGAACAGGGTGCCGAACTGCCAGGCCGCGACCGGCGTGGACGACACACCGCTCAGCAGCAGCTGGGCAGCGGAGCCCTGGAAGTTCTCGCTGACGAACGCGGCCGGATCGAAACCAGGCAGGTAAGTGGCCTGATATGGGGGTACGTCGCCCGTCGTCAAGACGTCCAGCGTACTGCAGAAGATGCCGTCGTTCGCACAATCCGGGATCTGCAGCGAGAGTTCGTTGAAGATACCGGCGGTCACTGACCCGTTGTGCACGACATTGGCGGCAGTATTGACGACCACCGTGCTGTCCCGCTCGGTGACCGGGATGAACCCCAGCTGGAATCCGCGGCCCGTACCATCGGCATTTGCCAGCGGCGTGCCCTGGTAGGCGCCGATCGTCGTGTTGCGGCCGCTGCGGATGACTGCACCGCTGCCGATGCCGAGGTTGGCGATGCTCGTAATCCGCGTTTCGGCCTCGGCCTTCGGCACCGCTATCACGCCGCGCACATAGCCCTGCGCGCTCGAAGTGGCCGAGATGAAGGTGTCAAAGAACCCGGCCGGGTCACGACCGGCGGTGATATCGACGTTGGCCGCTCCCTGCAGGAAGCTGCCTGACCCGATGGTCACGGACTGGTTGCTGACGATCACGTTCGTGGAATCTGCCGATCCCACGGCTGCACCGCCGTAGGTGTTGACCAGCGAGGTTGTCGAGGCCAGCACCTGGGCGAAGGTGCCGACACCGAGGTGGCCCTGGGAGACCAGCTCGCTGTTGGTGCCAACAGTCACGGAGTTGGCGATCCCGGCATCCAGGCGCGTGCGGGTCGCCGCGCCGGCCAGCACACCACCGGTAACCAGCGACACCTGCTCGTCGGCGTTGAGGAAGGTCGCCGCGACCAGCTCGATGCCACCGGGATTCAGCACCGGGTCGGTGCCGGAGTTGATGCTGACGCCATCACCCAGCGTCACGCTGGTCTGGCCGGTGAATTCGGTCGTGCTGCCTACCGCAGCACCGCTGGCGACACCACCAGCGGCGCCCGAGGCGCGTTCACCACTGCCACTGTCGCTGAAGGTGTTACTGGCCGAGACGATCACAGGTCCGGCCGCGTTGATCTCGAGACCAGCGCCGAGGCTGGTCGCGACGGTCGAGTTGGCCCGATGGCGGGCAAAGGCCCCACTGGCCCCGACCGCGGCAGCATTGACCGAGTCGGCCGACGGCGCGAACTGGTCAGTGTGCGCGGCATCAATCAGCAGTGCGCCGGTATAAAGCGTGCTGCCGCCCGCCACCGTGGTGGTGACCGTGGAGGTGTCCCGCGTCTCGGCAAACGAGGCATTGCCGGCCACCACGCCGCCACTGCCGGCGACCGAGCGGGCCCGGTTGCTGTCATTGCCCTCGGCGACGATGGTCAGGTCGCCCAGCCGCCCGGGCTGGGTAACCAGCCCCGTGCCCACGGTCAGCATGGTCGTATTGGTCGAGATCGCCTCGACATCATTGGCACCCAGCGCGACGATGCCAGCGGCCAGGCCAAGCCCGGCGGCATCCTGGCGGCTGAAGTGATTGGCCCGGATGACCACCGAGCCAGCGGGCAAGGCCACGCCATCACCGATCGTCGTGTTGACGGTACCGCTCGAGCGGGCCAGCGCCACCGTCGCATTGCCACCGAACAGCACGCCGCCGCTGGCACCCGTCGCGTGGGCCCGCGCGCTGTCGATGCCGGATGCCGGCTGGCTTTGCGCCAGCACGCTGAGGCCGCCCCCGCTGAACTGGACACCATCGCCGATCGTGGTGGCCACCTGTGGCGCGGCCGTAGCGGTGGCTACCGATGCGCCGATTGCGGCGCCACCGGCCACGTTGACGCCGAGAGACTCGGCCTCGGCCTTGGGGGCGGCCAGGGCCGAGAACTGCATCGTGTCGCTCGCGGCCAGTGCGCTGCCGGCGCCAACCGTGGTCGTGACCCCGGTATTGACCGTCGCCGTGGACACGGTTCCGCTGGCCGCCTGGCCGATACCTGCCCGCGCCGAGGTGGCCTCGGCCCGCGCCGAGCCGGCGGAGTCGGCCAGCACGATGATTTCGCCGAGGCTTCCTGCCTGGCCCACCTGACCCGCCTGGCCAAGCGTCGCACTGACGCTCCCGCCCAGTACGGTCGTGGCGACCGACACCCCCGCGGTGGCCGCCCCGACCCCGGCCCCGAACGCCTCGGCCAGCTGGCTGCGCCGGTCTATCGCCTCGATGCGCAGTGCACGGGCCTGGCTGACCTGGGCCCCGCTGCCGAGGGAGGCGGAAATCACGCTGCTGTCGTTGAATACAGCGGCCGCGGCATCCAGTGCGACCAGCCCACCGCTGCCGGCGTAGGCTGCTGCCGCGCTTGCCGAATCCAGCCTGGCCGTCAGGCTCACCTCACCGGACGCATCCTCGAGCCCGGCGGTGAGCACGACATCATCGCCGGTGAAGGCCAGCACGTTCGTGTTGACCGTAGCGACCGAGACACCGGCACCGAGGCTCACCGCGCCGACCGCGGCAGCGCCGGAGACCATCTCGAGCGAGACATCGTCACGCGCATCGAGATCGATGTGGCGGCCGGCATTGAGCACGGCGCCATCGCCGATGAACGCGCTGGTGCCTGACGGCGGGGCTGCCGTCAGGCTGCCAGAGATCGAGACCTGGCTGCGCCGTGCCCCGGCCTGCTGGCCGATCGCTGCGAGGCGCGGGTTGTCGTAGTTTTCCAGCGATGCGGTCAGGGTGCCGTCGCTCGACTGCTCGTCGGCTATCTGGTTGGCGCTCTCGTCACCGCCATCGGGTGTCAGGCGACCGCGCGAGTCGGCATCGAGTGCCTCGCCCAGCGAGTAGACACCGATCCCGGCAGCGATGCCGACAATGCCACCGGCCGCGCTGATCACGTAGGAGTCGATCTCCTTGCGCGCCAGCGCGTTGACGTCGATGTCACGGTTTGCGTTGACCTCGGCTCCGGCCCCGATCCAGGCACTGGTGTCATTGCGGATCAGGCCGACATCGACGCTGCCGGCGACACCCGCACCCAGCGGACCGATCGCGAGCGACCCATCGATCACCAGCAGCTCCGCTGAGTTGCGCGCGGTCACGTTCACATCCTGGTCGGCGTTCGCCAGCGCGTTGTCGACGTTGATGCGCGCCCCGTCTCCGATCCAGGCCCGCGTGACCGAGCGGATGTTCTCGACCGTGATCGCACCGGAAACGCCAGCGTAGAGGCCACCCGAGCCGGCCGCTGCGATGGCGAGCAGGTCCTCGCTGCTGGTCGCCTGCACCAGCAGGCCGCGCGCCGTTGCCGTGCTGTCGAAGTCCTCTCCGGTATAGACGAGGAAGTCGCTGGTGTCGGGGAATTCCGGCGGGGCCTGCGGGTCCAGCACCTCGTTGCCCGGATCATCCTCGATCGCCTCGACCTCCTCCTGCCCGTCCGGGCTGGGGACGACGACCCCGGGCTCTTCCACCGGCACCCGGCCGCCGCGTGCGTTCACCGTCGCACCATCGCCGATGAAGGCCTCGGTGCGCTTCGTGATGCTGTTGACCCCGACCGAACCACCGACACCGACCGCGCCCAGGCCGATGCCGACACTGCCGGCGACCAGGATCGAGCGCGTATCGTCGCTGGCGGTCACGCGCACGTTGCCGTCCGCGTCGACCAGCGCATTGGCGCCGATCGAGGCCCGGGTCACCGAGTCGAGCACGATCACGCCGACTGCGCCGGCGATACCGACGGTGCCGCCAGCGCCGGCTGCACCGGAGACCGACAGCAGGTCCTGGCGCGCACTGGCAAGCACATCGACATCGCGCCGCGCATTCAGGATCGCCCCCGACCCTATCCCTGCCTCGGTCAGCAGGTTGATCACCATCACGTCAGCACCCGCACCGCCGCCGACCGTACCGGCCCCGGAAGCCGCACCGCCAAGGCCGAGGTGATAGAAGTCGTGACCCGCTGCCACGCGCACGGACTGGTCGTCGCCGGCACCGCTGTTATCGGCGTTGATCAGCGCGCCGTCGCCGATCCACGCGCTGACGACCGAGTCGAGCACGCCGACCGCGCCGCCGAAGGTGACGGCGACGGTGCCGCCGATGCCGCCGGCCGCGGCAATCGCGCGGATGTCGTCGCGGCTGGTCGCTGTCACGGCAAGCCCATGCAGTTCGTCCGTCCCCCGGCTGGCGGAGCGCTGGTCGGTCAGCAGTTCGCCACCGGCGTTTGCCGCCTCGTCCGTGTACTGGTCCGCGCCCGGGTTCTGGATCTCCTCGCTGCTGCGCGCCGGATCATGCGGGCTGAAGCCCACAGCATAGGTGCCCGTCGCAGCGCTCGCCGGCTGGCTGCCCGTGCCCCAGGCAGTGACGCTCGCCCCGTCTCCGATCGAGGCCTCGACCTGCTTGTCCAGCACGACGACGCCGGCGGAAATGCCGATGCCGGCGGTGCCACCCAGCGCCGCGCCACCGGCGATCACGCTGAGGTCGGTCGCGCTGTCAGCCTCGATGATCACATTGCCGAAAGAGTGCAGCGTCGCGCCACCCGCCACCGAGCTCAGGGTCGTCGTCGTCAGCGAGTGGCCGGCCGCAGCACCGGACAGGCCCACGTCACCACCACCACCGGCCGCAGCACCGATCGAGAAGATCGATTCCTCGTTGATGCTGCTGACGCGGATCTCCTCGCTGGCGCGGACCTCGGCACCGGCGCCGATCGCAGCCTCGATGCTGCGGGACACCACGCCGACATCGACGCCGGCGCCGATCCCGGTGCTGCCGGCGGCGCCGACGCCGCCGGCAATCGCCAGCAGGTCAGTCTCGGCACTGGCCAGGACCAGTACCCGCTCGCCGCGCACCAGCGGGTCATTCTCGTCCACGTTGACCTTCGCACCACTGGCAATGAGCGCCTGGATCGTCGGCTCGATCACGTTGACGATCACCCCGGCGCCGACGCCGGCCGAGCTTGCCGCCCCGCCCGCTACCGCTATGGTCTTCGTCGTTTCTTCCGCGCCGGCCTCGACCGCAAGCGTGCCGGCCACCCTCGCATCGGCGTCGCGTCCCAGCTCGGCACGCACCGTGGTCTCCACGACGTTGGTGGCCGCCGAGGCGCCGACGCCAGCCGAGCTGCCACCGGCCGCGCCGCCCGCGACCATCAGCGAGCGGTAGCTGCTCACGGCCGACAGCGTCGCATCGCCGCGCGAGACCAGGCGGCTGGCGGTGCCCGTTTCCGCCACGACCTCGTTGTCAGCCAGCACCAGCGCGAGCACGCCGCCGACGCCGGCGGTACTGGCGGCCCCGAGGCTTGCGCCGAATACGCCAAAGTCCATCGCGGCGGCCGCCTCGAGCGTCACTACGCTGCTGTCGAGGATGCGCGCGCCATCGCCAAGCACCGCGGCGGTCCGGCTCGAGTTGATGATGTCGGCGGTATTGAGGCCGACACCGGCATTCTTGCCGGCGGCCAGCGCACCCGCGAAAGCCTTGGCCATCGTCTCGTTGCTGGCCTCGAGCTCCACCGCACCGCTGGCGGTGACGCTGCTGCCGGCGCCGATCTCCGCCTCGGTGGTGTCGTCGAAGATGTTGATCGCGAATGAGCCGGTCACCGCGACCTGTCCGCCGCCCGCACCCGCCAGCGCCTCGGTGTAGTAGTTGTTCTCGCCGAGCAGCACCTGGAGGTTCTGCTCGCTGAACTTGTCGGTGAAGCTGTCGACCGAGGCGCCATCGAGGCTGAACTCGAAGTCGAAAGGCACGCTGCCGCTGACCTCGTGGTTCCTGGCACTGAGCGCCAGGCCGTCCAGCGTCAGTTCAGCCCCGCTGCCGATGGCGGCACGGTAGGTGTTGTTCGAGACCAGCGTCGCCACCGAGGCGCCGACGCCCACCTTGTTTGACAGGGCGCCGCTCCAGGCCTTGGCCGAGAGCTTGCTGGTGTTGTCCGCGCTGATGCTGACCTGCCCGGCCTGCTCGATGACGACGCCATCGCCGAGGCGGGCCTCTGTCGTTGCATTGGAGTTGGCGACGGCGAGCGCACCGGCCACGCTGACCTTGCTCGACCCGGCACCGGAGACGCCCTCGGCGGTGAGCTTGTTGACGAACTCCGCACCCGTGTTCTGGCTGGAGGTCGCCGCAAGGGTGATGTCCCCCGCCTCGACGATCCGGGTGCCGTCACCAACCAGCACCGTGGTGTCGTTTCGCGCGATGGCAAGACCGACGCCGACACCAATACCCACCTGCGTGTTGCCGATCTTCGTGATGTCCAGGGTATCGCCGCGGCCGCGGGCACTGAAGTTGCTGTCACCGGTCGCGGTCAGGCCGATGTCGCCATGAGCCCGGATCGTGCGCCCCGGCGCGATCACGGCCTCGATGTCATCGTCCATCACGAGCACGCCGGCCGCGGCGGCGACATTGACCTTGCTGCCCCCCTGGGTGCCCTGCTGCGAGTTCTCGGTATCCTTCAGTGTCGATGTCGACTTTGCCCGGTCCTTATCCTGCGGGCTGATCTCGTCCTCGTCCTTCGCACCGGCCGCACTGGCGAAGGCGACCGCCTCGTAGCTGCGCTCGGCCCCGGCATGCAGCAGCAAGGCATCGCCGCTGCCGCCCCCGGCGACGAGGTCGCGCTCCAGTGCCGCGCGTGTCAGCGTGTTGCTGATTATGATCGCGGCCGAGGCGCCGACGCCGACCTTCCCGGATTCGACATCGCCGGTTGCCGTGGCCGTGTGCTCACCGCTGGCCGTGGCTGAGAGGCTGACGGTGCCGGCAACCTCGAGCGGCGCGCCCGCGGCGATGACCGCCTCGCTGCTCTGCTTGACCTCGCTGAACGCGACGACTGCATCGATGGCAACACTGCCCTCGGCACCGGCCTCGGCCTCGGCCGTGGTGTCACTGCTGGAGTCGGCGGTCAGCGCCAGGCTTCCGGCATTGTTGAGGCTGGCACCCTGCTCGATCGCCGCGCGCGCCTGGTCGGCGCTGAAGGTGTTGACCGCGGCCGAGGCGCCGATGCCGACCTGACCACCGGCCGCACCGCCATCGTCATCAGGCTTCGCAGTCGCACTCGTGCTGCTGGCACTCCCGGCGCTGATCAGCACCGCGCCACCGCTGGCATCCACCTCGGCGCCGCCACGCAGTGTCGCCGTGCTGCGCACCTCGACCAGGTTAAGCGCCAGCGCGCCGGCGATGCCGACCTTGCCGCCACCGGCGCCGGAGCTGGCCTCGGCCGAGAACGTGTTGACCGCATCGTCCGCGATGTCCGTCATGCCGGCAGTGATCTCGACGCCGTTGGCGATGATCTCGGCTGCGCCAACCCAGGCCTGGGTGCGGGCGCTCACCTTGTTGACCGCGACCGCGGCACCGATGCCGACCGTCGCCGTGCTGCCGGCCGAACTGCCATCGGCCGCCGCTGCGGCATCGGTATTGCCGGAGGCCGCGATGAACAGGCCCCCGGATGCCTCCGCGTAGCGCCCATCCGGGATCCAGGCCTCGGCTCGTGCATCGGCGACATTGACCGCAATCGCCGCGGCGACGCTAAGCTTGCCCTCGCTGGTCTGGGCCGAACCTGGCTGCTGGGCCTGGTTTGCGCTGTCCTGGCTCTGCTGGCCCTGTCCGAGCGCGAGCTGCCTGCCGATCTCCTGGTCGACGCCATCCTCAGGCGTCTCGCCATCGGTCTCCTCCTTGCCACCCTTGGCACTGGCCTTGGCGCTGGCACCGGAGCTGGCAGCGGACACCGCCGTGAACGCGAGATCGCCGCCCGTGGCCGCGACATCCCGCTGCGTCGTCGCCTGGACCAGGTCGCTGGCGACATTGACCGCCACCGAGGCGCCGATCGCGACGCTCTCGCCTGCGGCATCGGCCTCGGCGCTCGCCTGCGTGTCCGCCGCATGGCTGGCCTCGACCGTGAGGGTGCCACCGAGATCCAGCCTGGGGCCACTGCCCAGGCGGGCGATGGTCTGGTTGTCGGCCAGCGTGACCGCGACCACGGGCGTCAGGCCGACCCCGCCTTCCGAGCCGGCCTCAGCCTCTGAGCTGGTCTCGTATTCGCCACTGGCGAGCAGCGAAACATCATCGGCGCCATCCAGGGCTGCACCGTTGCCGAGCTCGGCACGGGTGCTGGCACTGCCGACGTTGATCGCGACCGAGGCGCCGATGCCAACGGTCTCGCCGGTGGCACCGCCGTCGGCCGGTGTGGCACTGGCTGACGAGACGACCGCGCTATCCGCCTGCAGCAGGACCGAGCCGCCGCCGGCATCAACCGTGGCCGAACCACCCAGCAGTGCCGCCGTGTCGACGTCAACCACGTTCAGTGCGAACGAACCGGCGACACCGACATCGGCAGCGCCGGCGCCGGAGACCGCCATGGTCTCGAACAGGTGACCGTCACCCACCGGGTCGATACCGGCGGAAACCGTCAGGCCTGCGGCGTCAAGCCCCTGGTCGATTCCGGCCAGGTTGCTGACCTCGGCCAGGTTCAGTGCGACACCAACCCCGACACCGACACCGCCTGAGGCCGCACTGCCATCGGCACTGACCACGGCCGAAGTCGCCGAATGACTATTGACGGCGACCTGGCCGGCCACTGTCGAACGCTCGCTGGCACCCAGCCAGGCCCGCGTCGTACTCACGATCTGGCTGACCGCGACTGCCGCCGCGACCTGGATGCCACCATCGGCTGTCTGTGCCTGGTCGCCATAGTCGGCGAGCAGTTGCTCGGTCTGGCTCTGCAGGTTGCCGTCCTGGTCCTCGCCCTGGCTGTCGGCGCCATCGGTCGCCGCACTGGCGCTGATCCTGCTGTCGATCACCGTGGCAGCATCGACCGTCAACGCGGCTGCATTGCTGATCCGTGCGTCGTCCTCGAGGTCGACCGTCGTCGTCACGTCCAGGATCCCGACCGAGGCCGCACCGCCGGCAGAGCTCTCGCCCTGGGCGCTCGCATCGGTGAGTGCGGAGATGTCGAGGGAGTTCGCCGCACTGAGCGTGAGCCCCCCGGCGATGTCGAGCTCGGCCTGGTCACGGATACGTATGCGGGCCGTGCTGTCGACCAGTGCCACGGCGACACCGGCATCGAAGGGCAGCTCGAGCAGGTCCGGCAGGCCGGCCTCGACCTCGGCCGCCACACTGACGCCAGCCGAGATGGCTGCATCGCCGCCAGTGGTGCGCAGCAGGCTGTCACCACGAACGTCGACACTGGCGAGCGCATCGACTTCGACCGTGGCCGCCGGCAACAGGCCGGTGGTCGTGCTCGAGACCGTGACCCCGGCATGGATGCCGAGCTGGCCATCGGCCTCGATACGTGTGCCATTGAGGTCGATCGTCGCGGCGACGTCGCGCACGACGACCGGTACCAGACTGGTCGTCAGCGTCGCCGTCGCCTCCAGTGTCACCTCGGCCCCGGTGATGGTCGCGCTGCCGGCCGTGATCGAGGCCACTACATCGGCGAGGCCGAGGCTGCCACCGCTGGCGTTCGCCGCGAGCAGCACGCTGCCGCCGACAAAGCCATTGCCGCCATGGGCCAGCAGCCGGGCATCGTCCTGGAGCACGATCTGCCCGGCGAGCAGGGTGAGGTTGCCGGAATCACCGGTGGAATCGCCCGCGATGTGGTCCGCCCGCAATGCGGACCCGACCGCACGGCTGGAAACGACCACACCCTCGCCGATCGTCAGGCTGTTGTCGGCCTCCAGCACCAGGCTGCCTGCGCTCCAGCTGACCCCGTCGCCATCGGCATTGCCGCCCGGGTCGCGCAGCAGGTCGGTCGCGATCACCAGGTCCTCGGGATCGATCAGCACTGTGCCGCCGAGACCGTCGACGGCCTCTGCCTTCAGCGAACCTCCGGCCAGCGTGACCTGCCGCCGCGCGCTGAACTCCACGAAACCACCGTCGCCGGAGATGTCGCCGCCACTCGCCTTCAACGTCGCACGATCGACGAGCAGCGCATCGCGCTCGGCGATCACGATGACTTCACCACCATCGGAGCCGGCCCCGCGTCCGGAGGCCGACAGCAGCGCATCGCCCTCGAGCCGGATGTCACCACCCGCACGCAGCTCGATGCTGCCCCCGGCGACTCCGTCGGCGCCCTCGCTGCGGACCAGGCCATCACTCACGATGTCGCCTGCGGCGAGGATCCGGATAGTCCCGTTCTCGACCGCCAGCGCAGCGCCGGACTCGAGCCCGGCAACATTGACGATGTCGGCAAAGTCCACCCGTGCGCCGGCAAACACCGCGCCAGACTGGATCACGCCATGATGGTTGACGGCACCGGCGCTGATGGATACATCGTTGTGCACGTTCACGGTGCCGCGCACGGTGATCGGCGCATCGGCAGATACGGGCACCTGACCGGAGAGCAGCTGCCCGGTTGCCGCAGGGTCCGGCAGTCCGTCCGTCGTCAGCAGCCGGTCGATGAACTCTGGTGTCGGCGTCGACAGGTGCAGCGCGCCAACGTTGATCACGCCGGCCTCGCCGACGATGACACCGTGCGGGTTGGCGAAAAAGACGTTACCGCCGATCTCACCACCCTTGATCGAATTCAGCAGGCCATCGATATGGCTGCGGTGATCACGGACGACGTTGAGTAGGTTCGCCGTGCCGTCCGGCAGGTGCAGGTTGACGACATTGCCGGAATAAACGTCGAACTTGCTGAAGCTGTTGAACGCGTTCTGCCCGGAGCGCGTGGCCGTAGTCACGTCTGTCACGTTGCCGGAGACGGCCAGCCCGGTCGCGGTGTGCCCGCTGGGGATGATCTGCTGGGCTGCAAGCGGGGCGGCAAGCGACGCGAGCACGCAGGCTATCGCAGCTGCGAGCGGCGCTGGCAAACAAGACCCGCGAGGCGGGGACTCGTGATCCCCGCCTGAACGGTGCTGCGCTGCTCCGAGATCCCCCAACGCGTGTCCTGATTCTTTACGTTCTTCGCACCCGAACCAAGACAGGGCCCGGTGCGTCACTATATGACAGGATTTCAGCGCCAGCAATGCCAGGGTGCAGGGTGCCGCGAACCCTGTGTGGCAACCGCTAGATGCCGTTGCCCGCTCCCTCACCTTTTTCCTTGTATCCGATCCGGTGGAACGGGTTGACGATGCCACTGACCAGGTTGCGCGAGTGTGCCGCAATGCGCTTCAGGTACCTGATGTAGAGCACCAGTGTCGCGGCCTCGCCCGGCGCGAGATCGGCGACCTCGCCACTGACGACCTTGCGCACCAGAGCTTCGCAGTCGGTCGAGATGCTTTCCTTGTACGCCACCATGATCTGTCGGGCCCGTTCGATGTCGTTGCTCTTGAACACATCGACCATGTCGCGGAAGAGCGCCGCCACCCTGACCTCGATGTCGGCGACCGCAGGCTCAAGCGCGCCCGCCTCGAGCCTGCGCGGGTGCCAGCGCGCGAGGTCGTAGATATTCTTGGAGTAATCGCCGATGCGCTCGATATCGATCACGACGCTGACCAGCACGAGCCCGGAGGCCAGGTCGGCCGGGCCGCTGACGGCCAGGTGTGTCATCACCTTGCGTCGGACGTCACGCTCGAAGCGGTTGACCTGCTTGTCCATCGCGTAGACGTCGACGGACAATGTCCCGTCATCGCAGCGGCGCAGCGACTCGACGGAGGCCGCGAACATCTCGAGGTCGATGTCGAGCATCTGGTGGGATTCACGCAGGGCCTGGGTATACAGGTCATCCTCGCGGAACAGCGTCAGCAGGTTCTTCCACGACATCGTCGTTACCCCGTGAAGTGCAGGACGGCCACGATGACCGCCGGCAGGATGAAGTACAGCCCGAATACAAAGGCCGGCGCAAGCACCGGACGCACCAGCACAGAGGCACCGAACCGGGTGGCGAGCCACAACGGCAGCCGGCGCAGCCAGGATATGGGCCAGATGATCAGAATAGCTGCCGCGTTGAACAGCAAGTGGGCAAAGGCGACAGTGATCGCGGTCGGGCTGGCTGTCGCCAGCGCGGCCAGAATCGCCGTCAGCGTCGTACCAAGGTTCGCACCGACGCTGAACGGGTAGATCTGTGCAAGCTTGATCACACCGGCTGCGGCCAGCGGGATCGCGAGTGCTGTTGGGATCGAGCTCGACTGCACGGCGAAGGTGATCAGCAGGCCGAAGGCCAGTGCACGCAGTGGCGTGCGGAACAGGTGACGGTCGAAGATGTCCTCAAGACGGCGCAGCATCAGGCTGCGCAGCAGCTTCACGATAACGCCCAGCATGCCGTAGGTCAGCACGAAGGCGAGGATCAGCAGCGGCACCGGCCGCTGGCCGCAGAGCCAGGCCAGCAGCTCGACGGCCGGCGCAGTCGCCGCCTTGAGCGGATTGGCCAGCGCCATGCCGCCGACGCCCTGGAAGGCGGCGCCTAACCAGAGGGCGGCGGCCGATACCAGTCCGGTCAGCAGCTCCAGTGGCAGCAGGATCAGCACGCCCAGCAAATTGAACGACATGTGCAGAATGGCCGCGGCGAAGCCGCGCTGCAGCTCCTGCGGGCGACGGTAGTGGCCGAGCGACACCAGCATGCTGGTCACTGTCGTGCCGATGTTGGCGCCCATGATCATCGGGATCGCACCCTCGACCGAGATCACGCCGCCGGCCACCATGCCGACGATGATCGAGGTCGAGGTCGAGGAACTCTGCACCAGCGAGGTCGCCAGCAGGCCGAGGAACAGCCCGAGTACCGGGTTGGCGGTGGTCTCCAGCACGGCCTCGGCGAACTCGCGGCCGAACAAGCTGAACGCAACCGCCATTGCGCCTATGGCGACGATGAACAGGTACAGCGCGGCGATGATGCCGCCCAGCTTCGCCAGGTGGGTGAGACGGGCCCCGGATCGGCCAGTCCCGAGATCAATTGTGGTCATGGGTTTCGGGCGTCAGGACACCGACTCCACGGCTCGCCGCGAGGATATTTCGGGAATGTTACAGCAGAAGTGTGCGCCCTTGGCTCAAAGGGCTGAATGCGCCCGCGATGGCGATACGCGGCCGCGAAGCGGCAACTTTCGCGGGATCTTCCGGAAACTTGTCGTGATCCGCCGCCTGGCCGGCCTTCAGCCGGCAGTGGCCTCCTCGAATGTGTACCAGCGGCGCGTGTCGAAGTCGTACAGCTTGCAGCGCCGGAATATCTCGCCCACGGTGGCCCAGCTGAAACGGTACTCGTGGATGTAGTCGCCATAGACCGCCTTGAGGTCGCTGCAGGCCTCCTTGAGCTGGTAGAACGGTATCCGGGGACTCACGTGGTGCGGCACGTGGATCAGTATGTTGTGCGTAAGCGCCTCGCTGAGCCGGGAGCAGCGGATCACCGTGCTGCAGTAAAGCTGGCCTATGCCCTGGCACCAGTCATCACGCCGGTTGAAGAAGGGGATCTCCGGGTGCGTATGGTGCAAGAAGACGAACAACGCAATGAAATAGTTGAACACGATGAACGGCAGTACCACGGCCGCCAGCAGGCCGACGAAGCCACCAGCGAATACCCAGGCCAGTGCGCCAAACACGAGCGCGAATACCAGCGTGACCAGCCGCGCCGAGCGCATGCGGCGCACGGCCCGATCGTTGCCCTCGGGTACGAAGCGCACCATGCCTTTCCACCAGACCTGGATAAGGTAATGCAGCGCGCACAGGTAGGGCGTGCGCTCGAGCCGGTAGAGCAGGCGCTGCGAGCGGCTGCTGGCCGCATACTCGGCCGGCGTCCAGGGCCGCCAGATCCAGTCGATCGGGCTGTACGAGGTGAACCCGTGATGCACACGGTTGTGGCCGTGGTCCCACAGCCTGTACATGTTGAGCGAGGGCAGCATCGCCACGGTACCCAGCAGCTCGGACAGGCGACGGTTGTCGAACAGCGCGCCATGCGCGGCATCGTGCGCCCACACGAACAGCATCGCCACCGCACAGCCGGCCCCGAGACCGAACAGCAGCTTGAGCCACCAGGCCTCGACAAGGAAAATGCCGGCGATGAAGGTCAGGTAGACACCGAGGTCGATGGCCAGCCAACCGAGCGTCCGGGGCAGCGAGCGTTGATAGCGCTCGGGCCGGACCTGTGCGCGGATATGCCTCAGGCCGATCCTGCGGATGTCGTCGAGTGCGAGTTCAGTCGTGTCCGACTTCTGCGCGTCCGCCTCGACAGTGAGTGCTGCACCATGCTGCATGTACGGGTGTCCTCCTTCTGGCCCGCCCGGGAGACCTGATACCGGATCCTGCCGCGCCCTGCCTGACCCAGGTCAAGTGGCCGGCTTGCCACGGCCGCTGGCCCGCGCCTGCAGAACCAGTGTGCCAAAGCCGGCCAGCAGCGCAAGCAGCAGCAGCAGGCTTCCGATCCCAGGCAACCTGCCCAGCAGGCTCACCATGAGCATGCCGGCGACCGATGCCCCGATGCGCCAGCCTGCCCGGGGCGGTCGCCCGGCAGCGGTACGCTGGAGTACAGCATGCCCCGCTGCGACGCCTGCGGTCACATAGCCCACGAGCAGCATTGGCGGATAGGACATCATTATAACAATCCCCAGTGGAATCCCGACCACCGTCAGCAGGCTGAGCAGCGCCGCCACCGGCAGGCAGACGATGGCAATGAAACCCAGCGCCAGTGCAAGCCCCCAGCGCTGGACCAGCGTCGCGCCCGCGCGGCTGGAAAAACCTGGAAGCACGGCGGCCACCAGCGCCGCGATCAACAGGAGACCCAGGGTCCAGAGCCAACCCGCTCCCCCCATCGCGCGCGCGGGCGTCGGGGCGAAGTCGGCGCGCGGCGGCAGGCGACGCGACTCGATTCCGCCGCGCACTTGCGCGCCTGGGCTGCGCGATAGCTCATCGCGGCTCGCGTAGCTCAGACGTCCGGTGATATCCGCCCGGGGACCCAGTTCCACGCGGCCACCGCTGACATGGACATCGCCGGCGACTGGGCCGTCGACGAACACCCTGCCCCCAAGCACCTGCAGGTAACCGTCCACCCGGCCCTTCAGCTTGAGCTCACCACCGGCCACGGTCAGGTTTCCGCCAACGACCCCCTGCGGCCCGATTTCCAGGCTGCCTCCGGCAATACGCGCATTGCCCCCGACGGGAGCATCGAGGTAGATGCGCCCACCCGCAGCGTAGATGTTCTGGCGCACCGGGCTACCGATGCGCAGGTGGCCACCGACAGCGACCAGGTCGCCGCCGGTCTCGCCAGAGAGGTCCAGCGTACCCCCGGCGACGACCAAGTCCCCGCGCACGGGCGTCGTGACCGTCACCACGGGGGCTATCACGAACCGGTCGGCACCCAGCTCGAGAATACTGTCCGCACCAGCCGGCTGCACGAGCGCCGCAGTGGCGAACAGCGCGGCAAGTCCGGTGCTTGGGCGATGGAATGTCAGCCTGCCTGCCTGAAGCATCGCAGTCCCCAGCGGCAAGTATGAGCCGCCGTACCCATGATGCACCAAATTGCCCATGTTAAGGTCAGGGGATGACCGACCTGCGCCCCGCCGGAGGCAGACCACCGACCGACCAGCTGCTCTCCGCCCAGGCGACCCTCGTCGTGCTGCTGGTCACAACCGCGCTGCTGCTGCTGGGGTCGGGCCTCTTCGGCACACTGACCGCGGTGCGCGCGAGCATCGAAGGCATACCGACCGGCAGCGTCGGGCTGATCATGTCCGCCTATTTTGCCGGCTTCATTGCCGGGACCTTTGCCTGCGTGCACATCGCGAGCCAGGTCGGGCATATCCGCGCATTCGCCGTCTTAGCGGCCGTCGTCACCGCAAGCGTACTGGCGCAGTCACTCTGGGTCAGCGTGGTCGCCTGGATAATTTTCCGCTTCATTGCGGGGATCTGCCTGGCCGGCCTCGCGCTGATCCTCGAGAGCTGGCTCAATGCACAGACTCTGCCGGAACGCCGGGGACACACCTTTGCCGTCTACATGGTGGTGAACCTGCTCGCCCTGGCCTGCGGGCAGCTGCTGCTGACGACGGCCGACCCTGCTGGTTTCGCGCTGTTCTCGGTCGTGGCGATCCTGTTCGCGCTGTCTCTGGTACCGACCGCGGTGGCCCGGGTCGAGGCGCCCGTGCTGCAGACTGCCTCCGGACTCAGCCTCGGCGATCTGGTCCGTCGTTCGCCTGTGGGCACAGCAGGCTGTCTCGCCGCCGGCGTGACCGGCGGCGCGTTCTGGGGCATGACACCGGTTTTCCTGGCGCAGTCGGGCTACCTCGAGAACCAGATCGCCCTCTTCATGTTCGTCACCATCGTGGGCGGGATGCTGGCACAGCTGCCGGTCGGCCGCTTCTCGGATGGCAGAGACCGCAGGCGCGTGATCGTGCTGGTCGCCGCCGCTGCGGCTGGCAGCAGCGTCCTCGTCATGCTCGCAGCCCTTGCGCCGTTCGGCGCGCTGGCGGCAACGGGCTTCCTGTTTGGAGCCTGCATGTTTCCCCTCTATGGGCTGAGCGTTGCCCGGGCGCATGACCTTCTGACGCCGGACCAGGCGCTTGCGGCAACACGCGGCCTGCTGCTCGTGTTCGGGAGCGGCGCTGCCTTCGGCCCGCTCGCGGCCGGGTTCGTGATGTCGGCGCTGGGGGCCGCGGCTTTGTTCGGCTGGATCGCCCTGATATTCGCGGGCCTGGCTGTCTACTCGGCCTGGCGGCTGCGTTTCAGCGAGGTGGTCGCTCCCGCTGACCAGGCCCATTTCGTCGCCGCGATCCCGACCACGCAGGAAGCCCTGGAGATGCTCGAGGCCGAGGCCTACGACGACAGGACTCAGTATCCCGCCTTCAGGTCCACCGGAGACAATAGCGGCTCACCCGAGACATAGCGCCGCAGGTTCTCGCGCGCGACGAGGTAGATGCGGTCGCGCACCCGGCCAGTGAAGCCGGAGACATGCGGCGTGACGATCACGTTTTCCATCTGCCAGAGGCAGTCATCTGCTGGCAGCGGCTCGGGATCGGTCACATCGAGCGCTGCGCCGGCAATCAGGCCGGATTCAAGCGCCGCGACGAGGGCGGGCTGCACGACGCTGCGCCCGCGACCGACATTGATGAAGAAGGCATCGCGGCGCATCGCGGAAAAGAAAGCTGCGTCGTAAAGTTGCTCCGTCAGGGGTGTCAGCGGAGTTGCGTTGACGACAACGTCGGCCCTGGCCGCAAAGGCAGTGAGCTGCCCCGGACCAGCCACTTCATGGGCGTTCGGGTGGGGCTGTTCGCCGTTTGCCCGGATGCCGAGAACCTGCATGCCCAGGCTGCGCGCACGCCGGGCCACCTCGCCGCCAATACCGCCCAGGCCCACGACCAGCAGCGTGCCGTCCTCCACCGGCATCACCTGGTCCATCTTCACCAGTCCGTTACGCCAGCTGCCCTGCTGCTGTGCCCGCTGGTAGCGGTGCAGCCCGCGCGCGAGTCCGAACAGCAGCGCGATCACGTGCTCGGCGATGTCGGGTCCGGAGACCCTCTGCATGTTGGTCACCAGCAGGCCTCGTTCCTGCACGGCCGGTATCGTCGCCACCATGCCGATGCCGGCCAGGTAGAGCTGGATCCAGCGCAGCTCGTCGGCGGCCCCGAACATCTCCTTCGTGCAGACACCGATGACCGCGTCGGCACCCGGCATCGCCGCCACCGCCTGCTTCATGCCGTTCACCCCGACCAGCTCGACGCCGGGCGCTGTCGGGGCGAAAAACTCCAGCGGGGCGCTGGCGTCGGTCCAGACGACGATCCGCCGGGGCGGCCGCCAAAGCGGGTGCTCGCGCACGGGGTATGGCAACTCCCGCAGTTCCAGTCGGCTGACCAGCTGGTCGATGTTTTCCTCGATCATGGCCCTATGATGCAGGCGACGTGGCGCTTGTCCAGTTGCAGATCAGTCGAAGCTGCGGAGCCGGCGCAGCATCGAGCGCTTCTTGCTGTGGTGTTCCTGCATCCGGCGCAGCACGTCATCCAGCATCCTGACCGCATCACCAATGAAGGGGCCCTTGTTCAGCATCACGCACTCGGCGCTGACAGCCATTGCGGCATCGCTGACCTCCGAGCGGGTCGGCCGGCCGGTCTTGGCCAGGGTCTCCAGCACCTGCGTCGCCCAGATCACGGGCACCTGAGCCGCCTCGCACAGCCAGAGAATCTGCTCCTGAACTTCGGCCAGCCTGGCGAAGCCGACCTCGACCGCAAGGTCACCCCGGGCGAGCATCACGCCCAGAGGTGGCGAGCGCAGTCCCGTCAGCAGCAGCTGCGGCAGCGCCTCGAAAGCACGGCGGGTCTCGATTTTCAGCACGATGCCCAGGTGCTCGCCACCACGGGCGGCCAGCAGGTCTTCCAGGCGCAGCACGTCCGCAGGCTGCTCGACGAACGAGAACCCGACCATGTCGGCCCAGTGCACGGCGAACTCCAGGTCGTGGATGTCGCGGGCCGTGGGGCGCGGCAGGTCGAGCCGCGTGTTCGGCAGGTTGATGCCCTTGTCCGACCCCAGCGGGGCGCCGCCGGCTGGCGCGCTGTCTATGCGCACCCGCAGCGTTCCCGGGCCACGCTCGGTCACCACCCCGCCGATGCGCCCGTCATCGAACCAGACAGGGTCGCCGGGCAGAACCTGACCCAGCGCGCTGCCCAGCGTGGTCGGCACCTGGAGCGGGCCAGCCCGCCGGCCCCGCTCGTCGCGCGCAGGCGCTGCCGGCGCCAGGGATTCGTTGCCCAGCAGCAGCTCGTCGCCCGGATACACGCGCAGGCGGTCCGGGATCCGGGCAAGCGGCCCGACCTTCGTCACTGCGACTTCCCGGCCCTCGCGCAGCAGGCGCAGCGGCCGGCCACTCTCGAGGCGGACACCTCGAAGACAGGTGCAGAGCAGCTCGCCCTCGCCGGCCTGCAGGACCTCGAGCCTGCGTCTGCGCCCAACCGGCTCCTCCACCTCGACCAGGTCACCCGGCCTGGCCAGCGCCAGCCAGTCAGGGTCGAGGACCGGTACGATGCCGGCAGTTCCCGGGACCGGAGGTTCAGCCACCAGGCGCAGCCAGCCCGGCTCGATGACGAGGCCGCGCGTGTCGCGCCGCGGCCGCACGCGCAGCACGGCGGCCCCGGCGCCGAACTCGGCCGTGCGCAGTTTCGGGCCCGAGAGATCGAAGAGGATCCGGCAGGGGCGCCCGGCCCGGGCGGACGCCTCGCGCACGTGCCGGGCGATCGCGGTCCAGGTCGTGATGTCGTCATGCGCCGAGTTGATGCGGGCCACATCCATGCCGGCCTCGACCAGGCCGGCCACCAGCCCTGGATCGCTGGCCGCCGTGGACGGCATGGTCACCATGATCCGGGACGGCCGGCCTGTCCGCGCGGGCCCCAGTAGCTCGATGGTCCGGCGCTCGAGATTGCCGGGATCGCCCGGCAGGGCCGGTGGCCCTGCGGCTGGGGTCTCCAGTGACCAGTCCCGGCCGGCCAGCCGGTGCAGTGCAGCCAGCACGGCGTCCACGCTGGGCAGCACCTGGGACTCGCAGCGCCCCAGCGAACTGAGGCCCAGCGCCGTCAGCTGGCGCTGCAGCGGTCGCAGGTCGAACCGCCGCAGCGCCAGGTAATGCACCAGGTTTCGTGCGCTGTCGCGCTCCCTAGGCGGAACCTGCTCGAGGTCGGCTGCCCGCTCGCGCTCGGACTCGAGCAGCCTGGCACGAACCTCAGCCAGGCGGGTGGCCAGCTCAGCGAGCAGCAGCGGTTGGTAACGTGCTGGCATTGGCGCAGACAGTCGAACGGGGTCTGAATATAGCCGAGTTCAGTGAGGCGGGGCTGGATTGAACGAGCCCCGCAACGAAGCCGAAACCTGGCGCTACCGGCGGTCGCGGCCGCGAGTCCTGCCGCCCGATGCCGGCGTGCGAGGCAGACTGGACATCGGGCCCGGAAGCGCGAAGATACGGCAAGGTTACGGAGCGTGATCGATGAGTGCAGACAGCCCCCGGATGCCCGCCGCAACGATGCCCGGGATGATCCCGACGCTCAACGACACGGGCTTCATGACCGATGCGCTGGATGCATTCTCCGCCCGGTTTGCTGCCGAGGCGGGACAGGCTGGCGGCGAGGTTCTCGACATTGGCTGTGCCTATGGCGTCGCGACGCTGGCTGCGCTCGAGGCCGGGGCGCGCGTCTGCGCCGCGGATGTCGAGCCGGGACACCTCTCGATACTTGAGGCACGGACACCATCCACTCAGCGCGAGCGCCTGCGCACCGTCGTCGCGTGCATGCCGGCGGCCGATTTTCCGCACCGGAGCTTTGCGGCAATACTGGCGGCGCGCGTGCTGCACTTCCTGCGCGGCGACGAGATCGAGTGCGTAATCGGGAAGATGTTCGGCTGGCTGATGCCCGGCGGGCGCGTCTTCCTGGTAGCGGACTCCCCCTACGTGGGTCCGTGGTACAAGGCCTGGCCCGAATACGAGGCCCGCAAGCGCGCCGGGGACCTCTGGCCCGGCTTCATCGAGGACTATTCATCCTTCCTGCCGCCATCCGCAAACCTGAAGTCGCGCCGTCGCCAGATCAACCCGCTGGACCCGGACATCCTGGAGCGCGTGGCGGAAGCTGCTGGCTTCCTCGTCGAGGAGGCCCGCTGGCTCGAGGGCGCGCGGCGCGGCAGCCTGAAGAAGACCCATGCCGGGCTGATCGCGCGCCGGCCAGCGCATCGACTACCCTGAGGTATCCACCGAAGAGCATGCGGAAATGGACCGTCGAAGCTTCATAGCCGCCAGCGCCGCCTCGGCGCTGGGGATCGCACGCGGCTGGTTTCTTGCGGACAAGCCACCTGAACTGATCCCGCTCTCCGAGGGCGTGGGGACCGTCATGGCGGTTGGCGAGGGTGTCGACGGCATCGCAGCCGGCGACCGGGTGACCTGCGCCCACTTCGCTGCCTGGACCGACGGCGCGTGGAGTCCAGCCTACTACCGGGTTGATGTGGGCAGTACCATCGATGGCTGGCTGGCCGACCACGTGATCCTGCCCGCGTCGGGCGTCGTCGTGCTGCCGCCGGAGGTAAGCGATGAGACAGCCGCGACACTCTCCGGCTCCGGACTGACCGCCTGGCATGCGCTGTTCCACGCCGCCCGCTGCAGTCCGGGCTATGCCGTGCTGACGCTGGGCACAGGTGGCGCATCGAGCTGGGGCCTTCAGCTCGCGCGCACGGCAGGGGCCAGCGTGGTGGTGACCTCGTCCAGCGACAGCAAGCTCGAGCAGGCGCGGGCGCTCGGTGCCACCCACTCTGTCAACTATCGCAGCGAGCCCGCCTGGGGCGAAGCGGTGCAGCGGCTTGCCGGCGGTGTCGACATCGTGCTGGAAAATGTTGGCCGGGAGACACTGGACCAGTCGATGCTGGCCTGCCGGCCCAATGCGACCCTCGTGATGATCGGCACCGCGCCCTTGCCGGAACAGCTGCCGAGGATGCCCGGGCTGTATGAGAAAAACCTCACGCTGAAGGCGATCAGCAACGGTTCGGTTCGGATGCTGGGCGAGCTCGCCCAAGCCTGTGCCAGAAACCGGCTATCGGCGGTGATCGACCGGGAGTTCGACTTCCGCGAGGCGCCGGCTGCGTTCGCCCACCTGCTCGAAGGCGCCCCGTTCGGCAAGGTGCTGATCCGCCACTGAGGACCCTGCACCTCGCACCCGCAAGAGCCAGGCTGTGGGCAGCTCCAATCTATTGCGATGCAGGTCTATTGCGATGCAGGGAAATCGGCATCCAGCACCACGCGGTAGCGGGCCCTGCCTGCCGCGAGGTGCTCCAGCGCCTCGTTGGCCCGACTCATCGGGAAGCGCTCCACCTGCGGCGCGATGCGGTGACGGGCCGCGAAATCCAGCATGGTGGCTATGGCTGCCGGGGACCCGGTAGGCGATGCCGAGACCTGCTGCGCCTGGACCAGCATCGGCATGAGGTTCAGCGGCACCGGGTCCAGTACGGCGCCCACGATATGCAGTCGACCCCGTGGGGCCAGCGTGGCCATCAGCGCGGCCCAGTCGATGGAGACATTCAGTGTATAGATGACCAGGTCCAGCGACCCGGCAATAGCACGCATCGCCCCGGCGTCGCGGGAGGAAACGACGCGGCTGGCGCCGAAGGCCCCGGCCTCTTCCGCCTTGGCCGGGGTCGATGTGAACGCAGTAACCTCGCAGCCGAAGGCGGCCGCGAACTTGAGCGCCATGTGCCCGAGGCCGCCAATACCGACCACCCCGACGCGCATCGCGGGGCTGGCGTACTCGAGCAGCGGCGAGAACACGGTAATGCCGCCACAGAGCAGCGGCGCCGCTGCAGCCGGATCCAGGCCGTCGGGCAGCGGGAACACCCAGGTGCGATCTGCACGAACGCGCTCGGCGAACCCGCCGTGGTGGCCTACGATGGTCGGCTGGGCCTGCGAACACAGGTGCTGGTCGCCGCCGATGCAGCAGCGGCAGCGATCACAGCTGCCGGCCGTCCAGCCGACGGCTACCCGCTGACCCGGCGCGAGGTCGTTGACCAGCGAACCACCGCTTACGACACGCCCGACGACCTCGTGGCCCGGCACGCAGGGGAAGACCGCGTTGCCCCAGTCGTCATGCAGTACAGACAGGTCCGAGTGGCAGATCCCGCAGTGCTCGACCGCGATCTCCACCTCGCAGGGCCCGAGCGGGCCCGGCTCGAAGGCCCAGGCCTCCAGCGGCGCGCCGCAGGCCGGTGCAGCCCACGCATGGATCACAGGCGCCGTCACGCTAGAGGCTCGCGTGGCTCCCGTCGCAGAAGGGCGGGTTTTTCGTCTGCTTGCAGCCGCAGAAGAACACCTGCCGGGTCTCCTCGGCCGTCCAGGCCAGCGGTATGAAGCTGCTGCCCTTGTGCGCCCCCGTGCAGAAGGGCTGCTTGTCGCTCAGGCCACAGGTGCACCAGTAGTACTGCTGGCCCTGCTCCACATCGACGGCACAGGGGGTCTTGCGGGCAACATGGGGCTGGGACATGGTATTTCTCCTTGCGATTCCGGGTGGACAGCCTGACGCTGCAGCCTGCAAGTCTACATCAGCCGTGTGCAGCGAACGGCTCTGGCAAGAGCTCCGAGACAGAGGCCGGCACTCATCCGCCGGCCGCGCCGCCCGGAGCGGCCGCAAGATGGCCAGGCATACTGTTGCAGCAGCGCTTGCAGTACACTCGGGCGGTGATTCCTGCCGACGTGCTGATCCTGTTCATCGCGGCCTCCGCAGCGCTGGCCATTGCGCCCGGCCCGGACAACCTGTACGTGCTGGCCCAGTCCGCCCTGCACGGGCACAGGACCGGGCTGATGATCACCTTCGGACTGTGCACCGGGCTGATGGTCCACATCAGCGCCGTCGCGCTGGGCATAGCTACGCTGGTCACCACGTCGGCCGTGGCCTTCACGATGCTGAAAATATTTGGTGCAGGGTACCTGCTGTACCTGGCCTGGCAGGCCTTCAAGGCCGGGCGCAGCGTGCTGCCGGAAACCGCGGGTCCGCCGCTGGGCCCGCTGGCCAGCTACGGCAGAGGCGTGATCATGAATATCTCCAACCCGAAGGTGGCGGTCTTCTTCATCGCCTTCCTGCCCCAGTTCGCCGACCCGGCCCGGGGTCCGGTCGCGCTGCAGGTCGGAATGCTGGGCGTGGTTTTCCTGGTGACGGCCATCGTGATTTTCTCGGCAATCTGCCTGGCCGCAGGGCGCGTCGGGCCCTGGCTCAGGAAGTCACCCCGTGCGCAGGTCGCCATCAACCGTGTAACGGGCACGATTTTCGTGCTGCTGGCCTGCCGGCTCGTGATCAGCCGCTGAGCCGGCACGCAAGGACACAAAACCAGCTCCGGCAACAACAGGGCATCGCGCCAGTTGGACCGCCTGCTGCTGCGGCCGTCATTTTTCCGCTATGACCTGAATCATCAGGTCGACACGAACAGCATTACAAGGCAAATTGCCGGCATCCGGCGCTCAGGGCGCGGGATCCCCGATGCGGGATGCGTCGAGACGTCGGGATCCAGGCACGAGCAGCAGACCCTCTCCGACGGCCATCTTTACCGGGAGGCGCTCTCCGGAAACGGCAGAAAAACCGTCGAGATGTGCCCTGATCTCGCCGCTTTCCGCATCGAAGGCCTGGATCGTACCCTGTATGCCACTGCCAGTGCTCACGTAAATCGCGTCATTGACGATGACCATTTGCTGGCCGCCCAGGGGCCACAGCTCGAGTCCGTCCGGGATACGTCGTGCTGCCCGGCCCGGCAGATACAGGATGTCTCCGCGGGACGTCGGCAGCCTGGAACCGGATATCTCGAACGTATCGAGTACTTCACCGGTCCCGGCATCACGGCGATCCCAATAGGTCGATGAACCTTGACTGCGCCTCCTGGTGTAGAGATCAGGCCCCGCTGCGATGGGAATACTCATGACCTGACTCGTCACGATATCCTGCCAGAACTGCTCACCCGTATACAGGTCATGGGCAGACACGCCTGACTGCATCCTGAAATAGACTCTTCCCGAGTCTATCGCCGGAATCCCGTCGGAGGAGCGCAAGGTCCGATCCTGCCAGATGAGCGCGCCGGACTGCTGGTCGAACGCAAGCGTGCCAACATCTTCGTCGAAGCCGTTCGTACCGGGCCCGAACGTGACGACTACGAGCCCGTCCTCCGCAACCGGCGCGAACTGCCGCTGCGCCCGACCTGAGAAAGCGTGCACCCAGAGGGCCCGCCCATCCTGGGCATCCAGGGCGATCAGAGAACTGTGCTCGCCGCCTTGGGACCCCACGAACAGCTGCCCGGCATCGTAGGCGGCATAGGCGAGACCCTCGAACACCAGCGGCCCCCAGACTGGAGCACCCGTGATGGCATCCAGGGCGTGCAAACGGGACTCGCTTTGTCCAGGCGACGGTGATTCACGCTCGACGACGAAGACCTTGCCTTGGGCGACCAGCGGACTAGCCAGGCCCGCGACAAACGACACTGACCAGTCTGGCGTCGTGGCCAGGGCTCTTGGGCAACCCATGCTGGCATGACCATTGTGGGCCGGGTTGATACCTATCGAGGTTGATGCCGTCGTTGGGGCCCGGTCAGGGAGGATGGACAGCACCAGCGGTGTCGAGACTCCACCGCCAGGCTCCGGGCCGCCACCTCAACCTCACGTGCGACGGCCAGGTCACCCGCCGACAGGGTGGTCTGCATTCGCTCCCCTGACAGCACCTCTGTCGGCCTTTCCTCACCATCCCATAGGAGGACCGTACCCGACTTGAAGCCGCTGCCGTTGATGGCGAGGAGCAGCGCACCGCAGCCAGCCTCGAGGTAGCCGGGATCAGTGGTGGTCAAAAGCGGCTCGGGGTTCATGACCGTGAGTTGCTCCGGCTCCGAGGTGCCGCCCCCTGGCTCTGGATTGACCACGGCGATGGTCAACTCCCGGTCCTCCACCATCTCTTCTGCCAGCATCCGGACAGCCAGCTCGGTCCCGGAGCGGTAGAACGTCATGCCGGCCGCCCCGTTCACCGTCACGATTGAATCATGCACAAGACCCTGGCCGGTGAGCACCAGGTCAAAAGTCGGGGTGCCCGCGGGCACGGACGGCTCTGAGAGTGCTGTCACCACCGGCACATGATTATTGACCGCAAACTGGACCGGCTCGGAGGTGAACAGGCCAATGCCAATGCCTCCAAGCTGGGTGCGTACGTCCACGTCCGCGTACCTGGCCGTCCGGAGCGTGTTGGCCGGGATCTGCGCAATCAGCTCGGTATCGGAAACGAAAGTGGTCTCCCGGACCGACCCGTTCCAGCGGACGACCGACCGCGGCATGAAGCCCTGCCCGGTTACCGTCAGGGCAATCGCGTCGCTTCCGCTTTCGACAAATGGCGGCGAAAGGGCCGAAACAGCCAGAGTCTCGCTGACCAGCCACTCATAGGGCAGGGTCGCAGCGCCGAGCTTGCGGCTGCAGGCAAAGTCGCTGCACAGGTTCACCAGCAGCTCACCGGAGTACTCGCCGGCTGCAAGGGTGGCCACGCTACGCAACGTCACCCAGTATTCATCTCCCCAGGGCATGATCGAGACATCTGGGGAGATAACGCCCTCTTCGTCCGTGATCCGCACGACAACCTCTCCGGACACGGTGCCGGTCACGGTGGCCGTCACCATGATCGAGAACGCAGATTCAGGGTAAACGGAGGACATCGTCCAGCTTGCCGGGGAGAGATCAAGGCGCAGCGGCAGATTCTCGCTGCCACCTTCACCGCCGCCGCCACCTCCGCACCCGGCCGCCATCAGCGGGATCAGCAGCAGGGAACGCAGTGCGCCGGTGCCGGGAAAGCCTGGGCTCAAGGCCGAGCGAGGTGCTGCCGGTTGCCTACGCAGCCAAGGCACCGCTGCGCCAGATTCACCGTTCATTCTGCCCCCTGACCCGTCGACCCGCTGGACCCGCAGCAAGGTCAACAAACTTCTTTTTATTACTTTTTCTACCGGCTCGCAGGCAAGCCGCCGGGATCAGGCTATGCGAACACCCCGCGTGCGGTCAATCAGTACAGCTCGCCCCGCAGGTTCATGTCGTCCCGCCAGGGCCGCCGGAGGTCCGACCCTCTGCCTGCACAGACCACAAACCGCCGGACCTGCAGACGAAGGGGCCCGGCTTCAGCCAGCGGCTGCTCCGCCCTATTTCTTCAGCAGATCCCGGATCTCTTCCAGCAGCACCTGCTCGCGCGACGGTGCAGGCGGGGCCTGGGGCTCGGGGGCTGCTTCCTGCTCCCGCTTCAGCCGGTTTATCACCTTGACGGCGAAGAAGATGGCCATTGCAACGATGAGGAAGTTGATGGCCGTGTTGATGAACGCGCCATAGCTCAGGAGCACGGCTTCAGCACCGTCTTCAGCCACTCTCAGGGTCAGCGCAAGATCACTGAAATCCACGCCGCCAATCAGCAAGCCAATGGGCGGCATGAGCATGTCATTCACCAGGCTGTTAATGATCTGACCAAACGCGGTGCCGATGATGATACCGACCGCCATGTCGACCATGTTTCCCTTGACTGCGAACTCGCGAAACTCATTGAGCATGCTCACGGCTTTCTCCCCTAGGTTATTGTGTGTATTTGGAACGAGCCTCCAGACGGTCATCTTACCGACCTTATCTTGGAAGTGTCATGGCAAAACAACCGGCCGTAAGCGGGATCACCAGACCGCCGGCGGATCAGGCCGCCTGCTCTCTTGAATACCCCAGGTTCGGCGCCAGCCAGCGCTCGACCACGTCGACGGGCAGCCCCTTGCGCCGGGCATAGTCCTCGACTTGGTCGCGCCCCAGCTTGCCGACGGCGAAGTAGCGCGCATCCGGGTGCGCGAAGTACCAGCCGCTGACCGAGGCCGCCGGCAGCATCACGAAGGACTCAGTCAGGCTGATGCCTGACTTCCGCTCGGCGTCCAGCAGGGTCCACAGCGTCGCCTTCTCCATATGGTCCGGGCAGGCAGGGTAGCCCGGAGCCGGGCGGATGCCCGTGTACGCCTCGCGGATCAGCGACTGGTTGTCCAGTGACTCTTCAGGTGCATAGCCCCAGTACTCCCTGCGCACGCGCTCATGCAACCACTCGGCACAGGCCTCGGCGAAGCGGTCGGCCAGCGCCTTCAGCAGGATGGCCGAGTAATCGTCATGCGCCTGCTCGAAGCGCGCGACATGCGGCTCTATGCCAAGTCCGGCGGTGACAGCGAATGCACCGACATAGTCACGCACGCCCGACTTGCGCGGCGCGACGAAGTCGGAGAGGCAGAGATTCGGCTGCTCATGCCCACGGTCACGCTGCTGGCGCAAGTGGTGCAGTACGGCGATGCGCTTCTCGCGATGCTCGTCGGTATAGAGCGCAATGTCGTCCTCGTCCACGCAGTTGGCTGGGAAGAAGCCGAACACGGCGCGCGCGCTGAGCCAGCGCTCCCCGATCAGCTGCCTCAGCATCGCCTGCGCATCGTGCCAGAGCTCGCTGGCGGCCTCGCCCGTGACTGCGTCCTCCAGCACGGCCGGGAAAGTGCCGCGGAACTCGTAGGCGTTGAAGAACGGCATCCAGTCGATGTACGGGACCAGCGTCGCCAACGGGATATCGCCCAGTGCCCGCACGCCGAGGAAGGTCGGCACGACCGGGGTTCTCTCCCAGCTCGGCTGGAAGCGACGCCTGCGGGCCTCGGCCAGGGATACGCCGACACTCTCCTCCTGGCGCCGGGCATGGCGGCTGCGGCGTGCCTGCGCCTCTTCCTTCACCTCGGCGATATAGCGCTCGCGCTCTCCGGGCGTGACCAGCTTCTGGGCAACGCCGACCGAGCGCGAGGCGTCCTTCACGTAGACGACCGGTCCACTGTATTCCGGGTCAATCTTGACCGAGGTATGCGCCGGCGAAGTCGTCGCCCCGCCGATCAGCAGCGGCAGGGCGAAACCCTGGCGCTGCATCTCGCGCGCGACGTTCACCATCTCGTCCAGTGACGGCGTGATCAGGCCGGAAAGGCCGATCATGTCGGCGTTCTCGCGCCGGGCAGTCTCGAGGATGCGCTCGCCCGGCACCATCACGCCGAGGTCAATCACCTCGAAGTTGTTGCACTGGAGCACGACGCCGACGATGTTCTTGCCGATGTCGTGGACATCGCCCTTGACGGTCGCCATCACGATCCGGCCCACCTTGCGCTGGCCACCCTGCTGCTGAGCCTCGATGTAAGGCACCAGGTGGGCCACAGCCTTCTTCATCACGCGTGCTGACTTCACGACCTGCGGAAGGAACATCTTGCCGTCGCCGAACAGGTCGCCAACCACGTTCATGCCGTCCATCAGCGGGCCTTCGATCACGTCGAGCGGCCGGTCGGTGTTCCGGCGCGCCTCCTCGGTATCCTCGACGATGAACTCGTCGATGCCCTTGACCAGCGCATGCGAAAGCCGCCTGTTCACCGGCCACTGTCGCCATTCGAGGTCGGTCTTGCGCGCGACCTCGCCGCCAGTGGCCCGGTAACGGTCTGCGATCGCCAGCAGGCGCTCGGTCGCGTCGGCGCGGCGGTTGAGGATCACGTCCTCGACGGCCTCGCGCAGCTCCGCCGGTATCTCCTCGTAGATCGCGAGCTGCCCGGCATTGACGATCCCCATGTCGAGCCCGGCCCGGATCGCATGGAAGAGGAACACCGAGTGCATGGCCTCGCGCACCGGGTTGTTGCCACGGAACGAGAACGAAACATTGCTGACCCCGCCACTCACGTGCGCATGCGCAAGCTCGGCCTTGATCCGGCGGGTCGCGGCAAAGAACGCGTTCGCGTAGTCGTCATGCTCCTCGATCCCGGTCGCCACGGCGAAGATGTTCGGATCGAAGATGATGTCCTCGGGCGGGAAGTCCGCCTGCTCCACCAGCAGCCGATAGGAACGTGCGCAGATGTCGAACTTGCGCTCCGCAGTCTCGGCCTGCCCGGTCTCGTCGAAGGCCATAACCACGACGGCCGCGCCATGGCGGCGGATCTCCCGGGCCTGGCGCAGGAACTCGGCCTCGCCCTCCTTGAGACTGATCGAGTTGACGACCGGCTTGCCCTGCACGCACTTGAGGCCGACCTCGATCACGGACCAGCGGGAGGAGTCGATCATCAGCGGCACGCGGGCGATGTCGGGCTCCCCGGCCAGGAGCTTCAGGAAGCGATCCATTGCCGCCACGGAATCGAGCATCGCCTCGTCCATGTTGACGTCGATCACCTGCGCGCCGTTCTCGACCTGCTGCAGGGCCACCGCCAGGGCGGCGCTGTAGTCGCCTTCAAGAATCAGGCGCTTGAACTGCGCCGAGCCGGCCACGTTGGTTCGCTCGCCAATGTTGACGAACAGTGAATCCGGACCCACGCTCATCGGCTCCAGGCCAGAGAGCCTCAGCCTGCGCGGCAGTTCCGGGATACGGCGCGGCGCAAGGCCAGCCACAGACTCGCGGATCGCGGCAACGTGGGCCGGCGTGGTGCCGCAGCAGCCGCCGACCACGTTCAGCAGGCCGGCAGCCGCGAACTCGCGCAGCACGCCGGCCATCATCTCCGGCGTATCGTCATAGCCGCCGAATGCGTTTGGCAGCCCGGCGTTCGGGTGCACGCTGGTGGCGGTGTCTGCGACGCGCGAGAGTTCGGACACATGCGGGCGCAGGTCGGCCGCGCCCAGTGCGCAGTTGAGCCCGATGACAAAAGGCCGCGCATGGCGCACCGAGTTCCAGAACGCCTCCGGCGTCTGGCCCGAGAGCGTGCGCCCCGAGGCATCGGTAATCGTGCCGGATACCATGACCGGAATCACCATGCCGAGCTGCTCACCAACCTGGTCCACTGCGTAAAGCGCGGCCTTGGCGTTGAGCGTGTCGAATACGGTCTCCACCATGATGAAGTCGGCACCGCCCTCGAGCAGGGCGGCGGTCGCCTCCGTATAGGTCTCGACCAGCTGGTCATAGCTGATGTTGCGGAAGCCCGGATCGTTGACGTCAGGGGACAGCGAGGCTGTGCGGCTGGTGGGGCCGAGTACGCCAGCGACGAAGCGAGGCTGTCCCGTCTCGCCGGCCACCTCGTCAGCGATGCGCCGGGCCAGCCGCGCGCTGGCCAGGTTGAGTTCGCGCACATGCGCCTGAAGACCATAGTCGGCCAGCGAAGGCGCCGTGCTGTTGAAGCTGTTGGTCTCGATGATGTCGGCGCCGGCCTCGAGGAAGGCGCGGTGGATGTCGCCGATCACGTCCGGGCGGGTCAGCGACAGCAGGTCGTGGTTGCCCTTGAGCTCGGATGGCCAGTCCGCGAAGCGTTCGCCGCGGTAGTCCCCCTCGGCCAGCCTGTGACCCTGGATCATCGTGCCCATGGCGCCGTCCAGGATGACGATGCGCTCGGCCAGCATGCGCTCGAGCTCTGCGAACCGCTTGCTCATGCCGCAGCCTCGTCAGCGACCGGCCGCAGGCCCAGCGCGTGGCAGATCGCGTAGGTCAGCTCGGCACGGTTCAGCGTGTAGAAATGGAACTCATCGACGCCGTGCCGGCGCAGGGTCGCAACCTGCTCGATCGCAATCGCCGCGGCCAGCATGCGCTGGGTCTCGAGGTCATCGTCCAGGCCCTCGAACCGCTCATGCAGCCAGGCCGGCACCTGGGCCCCGCAGCGCGCGGCAAAGTTGACCATTTGCCTGAAGCGCGTGATCGGGAGGATGCCGGGCACGATCGGCGCCGTGATGCCTCGCGCGGCGCAACGATCCCGGAAGCGCAGGAAGTTGCCGGTATCGAAGAAGAACTGCGTGATCGCGCGGTTGGCCCCAGCATCGAGCTTAATCTTCAGGTAGTCGAGATCGAAGTCCGCATCCGGCGCCTCGGGATGCACTTCGGGATACGCCGCGACGGACAGGTCGAAGTCGGCCACCTTGCGCAGTCCCTGCACGAGGTCGAGCGCATAGGCATATCCGTCAGGGCGCGGCTCATATCGGCTTGCACCCTGTGGCGGGTCGCCGCGCAACGCGACGAGATGACGTATGCCTTCGTCCCAGTAGCCGCGGGCGATCTCGTCGATGCTCGCGCGATCCGCGCCGACGCAGGTCAGGTGAGGGGACGCGACCAGCCCGGTCTCGCGGGCAATACGGCTGACGATCCGGTGCGTGCGGTCGCGGGTCGAGCCATCGGCGCCGTAGGTGACCGAGACGAAGCGAGGCCGCAGCGGCGCCAGCCTCGCAATGGAAGCCCACAGCAGTTCTTCCATCTTCTCCGTCTGCGGCGGGAAGAACTCGAACGAGACCTGTACCGGCGGTCGGGGGTTGGCGATCTGTTCAGCCATCGGTTCCTGTCCTTTTCGGGAAGCGGCCCGGGACCGCACGGATGACGGCCTGGTCAGGAGACCTGCCAGGCAGCCAGTGGTGACAGGCTGGGTGCAGACCACAGTCTGTCAGCCAGAAGTTCAGCCGCTCTGCACTGGTCATTTCGGCGCTGGTCACCCCGGGCAGCACCCGGTCGATCACCAGCAGCTCGCCCTGTTCGTCCAGCACGCGCCGTGCCTCGGCGACGGCAGCAGCCGGGTCCGGGACGCGGGCCAGCACGCCATCGAGGATCACCAGGTTGAATGCGCCATCGGCGAACGGCAGGTGCAGGGGGTCGGCATCGCGCAGCGAGCAGTGCGCCAGCCCGGCCGCGTGCAGGCGGGCGCGCGCGAGCAGCCGGAGCGCGCGGTCAGGCTCGACGCAGAACCCTTGGCGAATGCGCGGCCCGAGCAGGCGCAAGGCGGTACCGCTGCCTATTTCGAGTACGGTGCCCAGCGGGCGCCGGCCCAGGAACTCGTCGAGAACGGCCACGAGCGCCCGCTCGTCAGGCCGCCCTGTCGTGCGCGGGCGACCGCGCAAGGCCTCGCGCTCGCGCAGAACGCGCAGCGCATCCAGGCGATGGGCATCGGCCTCGATCTGCGTATCGGCCTCCGAATCCAGCGCGGCAAGCAGCGCCGGCAGCAGCGCCGACTCGCCCAGTCGGTAGTACACGTAACGGCCCTCGGGCACACGTTCGACCAGCCCGGCTTCTGCAAGGAGGCGCAGGTGGCGGGAGACGCGGGGCTGGCTTTGTTCGAGCACCTGCATCAGTTCGGCGACCGTCGCCTCGCCGTGCGCGAGCGCCGCCAGCAGGCGCAGCCGGCTGCCGTCTGCAGCAGCCCTGAGCAGCGTCAGCGTGGTCTGGAGCGACATCCCATAAAATATAAAGATATCGTTATATGATGTCAAAGGCTCGGCCCGGGCCGAGGACGGGCGGCTCCGACCTGCTTGCGCGAAGGCAGGCTGGTTTAAGATCACGCCAGGAATCGCACCCCCCACCCTGACACTGGCCAGCCCTCATGCAAGATGACGACTCCCTCGGCAGCCGATTGGCCGCCATCCGCCAGAAGCGCGGCTACCTGCTCCCGCATCACGGACTGCTTGCCCTCGGGGGCCCCGGCCTGCTCGAGGCCTATGACGCGCTCTACTCGGCCTTGGCGCT
This sequence comes from Chromatiales bacterium, assembly GCA_020831895.1. GTDB lineage: Bacteria > Pseudomonadota > Gammaproteobacteria > Steroidobacterales > JAFIFS01. Next base: position 2,326 of record JAFIFS010000062.1, on the reverse strand, counting down.
GGAACAAAGGGTGCTGTCGCGTCACGACCATGAGTTCGTCTGGCTGGCGGTACTGCTTGCCGTGGACGAAGCGCTGGCGACGCACCACGTGGCCAAGTTCCAGAAGGCCGGCGGCACGCTGGCCGAAGTCGAGGACGCTCTGGCCATCAGCGCAACAACCATAGGCTGGTCAGCCTGGTCTTTCGCGGGCCGCTTCTGGCGACCGCACCTGCCGGAACTGGATGCGCATGCCGCGTACCTAGCCGCGTTCCGGCGAGCGTCAGGCCAGACCCCGCTGCGGCTTGCACACCTGGCCGGTGCCGCCATCCATACCTGCAGGCAGGCCTGGGACGGGCTGGCGGTGCAGATCCAGGCCGGCTATGCGGATGGTATCGTGGAGGATGAACTCGCCGAGGCGCTCACGCTCACGATGTTCTCCGGCAGCGTGCCGAACTTCGTCGAGGGGGCCGGGGTCTGGCGCGAGCTGATCAGCCAGGGCAGGGTGCCCGCCTCGCCCCGGTTCCAGGCCTGGGCTACGGTGCCCGGCCAGGGCGGCTTTGACGAGGCGGCCGGCGTCGACGGCCAGAAGCCGTGAGCAGGCCCGGCTGGCGCTTCGGCCTCTCCGGCCGGCGGCTGGTCATCACCGGCGCCGGGTCCGGCATCGGTCGCTCGGTTCTGTCCCATGCGCTGGCCGAGGGGGCCGAATGCGCCGCGCTGGTCCGCGACCCGGCAGAGGCCGCTTTGCTGGCGGACCTGCTGCCGGCCGAATGCATACATGCCGCGGATTTTCGCCAGCTCGAGGCTGCGGGCAAGGCAACGCGGGCTGCCGTGGCCGGCCTGGGCGGCATCGATGGACTTGCCGGCTGCGCCGGAATCTTCGAGCAGCGCGCCTCGGCCGAAACCACGCTCGAGGACTGGCGCCGCGTGATCGACGTGAACCTCGGCGGGAATTTTGCTGTGGCGCGCGAGTGCGCTCCCGCCATGCGGATGGCTGGCCGGGGATCGATCGTGCTGGTCTCGAGCCAGATCGGCCTGGTCGGCCACCGGCGCGCGGCAGCCTATGCCGCAGCGAAGGCTGGGATCAACGGCCTGACCCGCGCGCTGGCGCTGGAGCTGGCCGACAGCAACATACGTGTCAACGCCGTCGCCCCGGGACCGGTGGCCACGCCGATGACTGCCGCGGCGCGCGCCGATGAACAGCGCAACAGCGCGCTGCTTTCCTCCATTCCGCTCGGCCGCTACGGACAGCCGGAAGAAATCGCTGCGCTTCTGCTGTTCCTCCTCTCGGATGCTGCCTCATTCATCACCGGACAGGTGATGGTGGCTGACGGGGGAGTCACCGCCGCCTGAGCGCCCTCAGCCGGGCTGGCCGATCACGGCCGAGCGCAGCACCCGCAGCTGGCGCTTGATCGCGCGGGTGTGGTCCGGCCCCATGCGCATCAACAGCTTCTGGCCAGCAGAGCGGCCCTCGAGCTCAGGGTCGGCATACTCGAAATAGACTCGTGGCTGGACCAGCGCCGGGGGCACGGCCAGCTCCGGCGTCTCCAGCAGGTGGTCGATCACCTCGACCAGCCGGTCGTTGAAATAGGCGCCGGGCGGGGCAATCTCCTCCCAGGCCTCCTGGAACAGCGGGTAAAACCGCAAGTACACGGCGACAACCCGGCGCACATCTGTGGCCTCGATCAGACGCACCAGCGGGGTATAGCGCCCATAGTTCTGCGGATCCAGGCGCCGATCCTCCTCGTCACCCGTCACGCGGAACGTGTTCGGGGTCGGCGGCATCGGGCGCAGTTCCGGGCGCGTGGCCCGCATGCCGGGCAGGTCGTCGATGACAATCACGACCCGGCGGATGAAATCCTGCGGCACCAGCCAGCGAGCCACGGCCTCGAGACCAAGCACAGCCGCCAGGGCCGCTTCGACCGGCTCGTCGCTCTCAGCCAGCGGCGGCAGAGGCTCAGCCGGTTCGGCATCGGCTTCCGGTTCGGGTTCGGGCACCGGCTCAGGCACCGGAAAACGAATGTCCGGCACCAGATCAGCGGGCGGCAGCTCGACCGGGGCAGGCTCGGGTTCCGGCAAGGGGACGCCCGCCGGGCTGAGGTACAGCCAGGCTACCGCACCAGCGGCAATGACGCAGAGCAAAATCAGTAGCCGGGGAAGCAGCGTGGACATGGGCATGATGATGAGCCATCCGGAGCGTCGCGGATAGTCGCCGTTGGTTCAGCAGCAGGAGCTGTAGCACCTGTGGGCGCTGGAGCACCTGTGGGCGCTGGAGCACCTGTGGGCGCTGGAGCACCTGTGGGAGCGGCTTCAGCCGCGAACTGGAACAAGCTTGTTCGCGGCTGAAGCC
>JAFIFS010000056.1 GCA_020831895.1 Chromatiales bacterium | reverse complement strand
GGGGGGGGTTGTTGCCCCCCCCCCGGCCCCCCCTGGGTTGGGTTCCGGGGGGGTCGGTCACGGGGCTCCGGGAAGGCGCCCACCACCCAGCCAACGCCGTGCTGACCGAACTCCCTAAATCGCCCCCTGGTCAATCATCGCGTCGGCGACACGACGAAAGGCGGCGATGTTCGCGCCGAGCACCAGATTCCCCGGCTGGCCGAACTCGCTGGCCGCATCGCTCGCGCGCTTATGGATCTGGATCATGATCTGCTGCAGGCGGCGGTCCACCTTGGTCGTCGTCCACTGCTGCAGTGTTGCGTTCTGCTGCATCTCCAGCTGGCTGGTCGCGACGCCGCCGGCATTGGCCGCCTTGGCCGGGCCGAAGGCAATACCCGACCTGACGAAGCGGTCGACAGCCTCGGCCGTCGAGGGCATGTTCGCACCTTCCGCCACGCAGCTGATGCCGCTGTCGAGCAGAGCCTTTGCATCAGCATCGCAAAGCTCGTTCTGCGTCGCGCAGGGGAAGGCCGCATCGGCCGGGTAGCGCCAGACGGCGTGGCCCTCCGCGGGGTAGTCGTCGACTGGCGTGAACTCCGCGTCCGTATGCTCCTCGAGGTAGCCCTTGAGCGAGCCGCGTTCCTCGAGCTTGATCCGGCGCAGCGTCGTCAGGTCTATGCCGTCGGCATGGTACAGCGCGCCGGTGGAGTCCGAGCAGCTGACCGGGCGGGCCCCGACCTGTATCAGCTTCTCGATCGCATGGATCGCGACATTGCCTGCGCCCGAGACCAGGCAGCGGCAGCCCTTCAGCGACTCGCCCCGGCTGCGCAGCATCGTCTCGGCGAAATAGACGGCGCCGTAACCCGTGGCCTGCGTACGGCAGAAGGAGCCGCCCCATTCCATGCCCTTGCCGGTAAGCGCACCCTCGAAGCGGCGCGTGAGGCGGCGGTACTGGCCGAACATCCAGCCCAGTTCGCGGCCACCGACGCCGATGTCACCGGCCGGCACGTCGATGCGCGGCCCGATATGCCGCGCGAGTTCGGTCATGAAGGACTGGCAGAAGCGCATGACCTCGCCTGCCGAGCGCCCCCGCGGGTTGAAGTCTGAGCCTCCCTTGCCGGCGCCGAGCGAGAGGCCGGTCAGCGCGTTCTTGAAGATCTGCTCGAAGCCCAGGAACTTGATGATCCCGGCGTTGACGCTTGGGTGGAACCGCAGCCCACCCTTGTAGGGGCCGAGCGCCGAGTTGAACTGGACGCGGTAGCCCTTGTTCACGCGGATCCTGCCCTCGTCATCCGTCCAGGTGACGCGGAACAGGATCTGCCGCTCCGGCTCGACGAGGCGCTCGATGATGCCGTGCTCGAGGTAGCGGGGCTCTGCCTCCAGCAGGGGTTCCACTGACTCGAGCAGTTCCTCGGCCGCCTGGTAGAACTCGGCCTGTGCGGGGCTGCTCTTTTTCAGCCGCTCCAGCGTCTCGTGCAGGTAGGTCATGCTGCGAGGCTTGGCGAGTGCAGCAGCCAGTCAGCCGTGATCTCCTCCGACACTTCCCAGAGCCTGGCCGCCAGCTCGTCGTTCTCCATGTTGCCGCCCGGCAGGAACGGGTTGCTGTCCTTGAAGAAATAACCGCTGACGCCGGCCAGCGCGGGGGCGGTGGCCAGGTAGACCTGGGTCGCCGCGCCGGCCTCGACGCTGCGCATGAAGGTCCAGCCGATCATCCGCGCCAGCAGCTGCCGCGACCGGGGCAGGTGCCGGCCGAGGTTGGTCAGGATCACGCCCGGCTGCAGCGCGTTGGCCGTCACCCGCGTGCCCTCGAGGCGCCGCGCGAGTTCGCGAACGAAGAGGTAGTTGGCGAGCTTCGACTGCCCGTAGGCGCGGCGTGGCTGGTAGTCCCGCTCGCCGGACAGGTTGTCGAACTCGATGCCGGTTTCGGGCGCATCCTTGTAGGCACCGCTGCCGACGACCACCACGCGGCCCTGCTCGGCAGCCATCAGCTGGGGCAGCAGCCGCTGGGTCAGGAGGAAGTGGCCCAGGTGATTGACGACGAACTGCTGCTCGATGCCGTAGACCTGGCGTGCCTCCGGCAGCTCCATGATGCCGGCGTTGCACATCAGGACGTCCAGGGGCTGCTCCATGGCCTGGACCTCGATCGCGCAGTTCACCACCGAGTCGAAGTCGGCCAGGTCCAGCACCAGCGGCGTCGCGCGGCCCTCTACAGCGGCGCAGGCCTCGCGCGCGGATTCCAGCGTGCGCCCGGTGCCGAGCACATGCGCGCCGCGCATCGCCAGAACGCGCATGCTCTCGAAGCCCAGGCCCGAGGTCACGCCTGTGATCAGCATGGTCCGGCCGCTCAGGTCCATGCCCTCGGTCACCTCCTCGGCTGTCGTGTTGCGGTCCCAGGGGCTCAGTGGGACGCCGGGCGGGCGCTCGGGTTCGGCGCGCGGGCCGCATCCGGCCAGCGCGGCGCTGGCGATCACAGCCGAGCCCCCGGCCAGCAGTTCACGTCGGTTCATCGATCTCCTCATTCTGCCCTCCAGGCCGCGGGATGCTGTTGCGCACAAGTCTGCAGCTTTTCGCAGAGGGTGGCCAGCATGGCAGAATGCGCGCTTGCCGAGCACTTCCGGAGGAAAACGATGATCCGACACCTTGCTGTGCTGCTGGCCCTGGCCGGGCTTGCAACCGGAGCACAGGCGGGAGAATTCCGCCTGGGCAGTCCCGATATCGGGCAGGGGCGGCAGATCGCCGAGGCCCACGTCTACGACGGGTTTGGCTGCAGCGGCGGCAACATCTCCCCCGAGCTCTCCTGGGAGAACGTGCCGGAGGGCACCCGGAGCTTTGCCCTGATGGTGCACGATCCTGATGCGCCGACCGGCTCGGGCTGGTGGCATTGGGTGGTGTGGAATCTGCCGGCTGACCTGCGCAGCCTGGCGCGCGATGCCGGCGTGGCCGATGGCAGTGGCCTGCCCGCGGGTGCCGTGCAGGGCCGGACCGATTTCGGCGGTCCCGGCTATGGCGGCCCCTGTCCGCCCGAGGGTGCTGATCCACACCGCTATCACTTCAGGCTGCATGCGCTGTCGGTGGCCGAGCTCGACCTGCCCGCGGATGCAACGGCCGCGTTCGTCGGGTTCAACGTCAACGCGCACACGATCGAGGTCGCCGAGCTGGTCCCGGTCTACAGTCGCTGAGCTTCTGCTGCAGGCTGGCGGTCCACGGGCGGCCGCGGTCCCTGCCGCGCGCTATAGTGGCCGGTGATGGACCCGGTACTCGCGCAGTTTCACCCCGCCGTCGCTGGCTGGTTCAGGGCGCAGTTCGACGCGCCTACCCCGGTGCAGCGCGAGGCCTGGGCCGCGCTGCGTGCCGGGCGGCCGGCGCTGCTCGCCGCGCCCACCGGCTCGGGCAAGACACTGGCGGCGTTCCTTGCCGCGATCGATGCACTCGTGCTCGAGGGGCAGGGCTGTGCGCTGCCGGACGAGACGCGGGTGCTGTACGTGTCGCCGCTGAAGGCGTTGTCGAACGACATCAGCCGCAACCTCGAGGCGCCGCTGGCCGGCATCCGTGAGCGCCTGGGCCTGCTCGAGCAGGTCGAGATCCGCAGCGCCGTGCGCACCGGCGACACCCCGTCCGGCGAGCGCGCGCGGATGCGCCGCAGCCCGCCGCACATCCTGGTGACGACGCCCGAGTCACTGTTCCTGCTGCTGACGTCCGGGTCCGGGCGCCAGATGCTCTCGACCGTCCGTACCGTGATCATCGACGAGCTGCATGCGGTGGTCGGCACCAAGCGCGGTGCGCACCTGGCCCTGTCGCTCGAGCGCCTGGCCGCGCTGTGCCCGACGCCCCCGGTCCGGGTCGGTATCTCGGCCACGCAGAAGCCGCTGGAGCGCATCGCGCGCTTCCTGCTCGGTAACGCGGCGGTGGACTGCGCGATCGTCGACACCGGTCACGTGCGCGAGCGCGACTTGGCGCTGGAGCTGCCCGGGGCGCCCCTGCAGCCGGTGATGCCGGCCGAGACCTGGACCGAGATCCACGACCGGCTCGAGGCACTCGTGCGCGAACACCGCTCAACGCTGGTGTTCGTCAATACGCGGCGGCTGGCCGAGCGGCTGTCCCGCCACCTGGCCGAGCGCCTCGGCGAGGAGGCCGTGACGGCCCACCACGGCAGCCTGGCACGCGAGCACCGGCTATCGGCCGAGACCCGCCTCAAGGAGGGTCGGCTGAAGGCGCTGGTTGCCACCGCCTCGCTCGAGCTCGGCATAGACATCGGCGACGTGGACCTGGTCTGCCAGGTCGGCTCGCCGCGCGCGATCGCCACCCTGCTGCAGCGGGTCGGCCGTTCCGGCCATGGCGTGGGCCGCGTTCCAAAGGGCCGGCTGTTCCCGCTGTCGCGCGACGAGCTGGTCGAGTGCGCGGCGCTGCTCGATGCGGTGCGCCGTGGTGAACTCGATGCGCTCGAGCCCGCCGGCCCCGCGCTCGACGTGCTGGCCCAGCAGGTCGTCGCCGAGGTCGCCTGCGGAGAGTGCGGCACCGACGAGCTGTTCGCGCTCGTCCGCCGCGCATCGCCCTATGCGGCACTGACACAGGCACAGTTCGAGCAGCTGCTGTGCATGCTGTCCGAGGGTTTTGCGACGCTGCGCGGGCGGCGCGGTGCCTTCCTGCATCATGACCGGGTCAACCGCCGGCTGCGCGCGCGCCCGGGTGCGCAGCTGGTGGCGCTGACCAACGGCGGCACGATTCCCGACCAGTTCGACTACGACGTCGTGCTGCAGCCGCAGGGCTTCAACATCGGCTCCCTGAACGAGGATTTTGCCTTCGAGAGTATGCCCGGCGACATCTTCCAGCTCGGCAACACCTCGTACCGGATCCTGAAGGTCGAGACCGGCAAGGTGTTCGTCGAGGATGCGCGCGGCCAGCCGCCCAATATCCCGTTCTGGTTTGGCGAGGCACCCGGACGCAGCGACGAGCTGTCGCATGCGGTGAGCCGGCTGCGTTCGGTGGTCGAGCAGGCGCTGCTCGACGGTGGCGAGGCGCATGCGCATGGCTGGCTGGTCTCCGGGCCGGGGCTGGACCAGCAGGCGGCGGCACAGCTGGTCGAGTACCTGTCCACCGCGCGCGCCGCACTGGGTACCTTGCCGACCGAACAGACGGTGATCCTGGAGCGGTTCTTCGACGAGATCGGGGATACGCACCTGGTCATCCATTCCCCGTTCGGCTCACGCATCAACCGGGCCTGGGGCCTCGCCCTGCGCAAGCGCTTCTGCCGCAAGTTCAACTTCGAGCTGCAGGCTGCTGCGCTCGAGGACAGCATCGTGCTTTCACTTGGGCCGACGCACAGCTTCCCGCTGGAAGAAGTCACGCGTTACCTGAACGCGGCCACGGTACGCGCGGTGCTGACCCAGGCCCTGCTGGCCGCGCCGATGTTCCCGACGCGCTGGCGCTGGGTGGCGACGACCGCGCTCGCGGTGCGCCGCAACCGCAACGGGCGCAAGGTGCCGCCGCAGTTCCAGCGCAGCGATGCCGATGACCTGCTGGCACTGGTGTTTCCGGACCAGGTGGCCTGTGCCGAGAACCTGCCCGGCGAGCGCGAGATCCCCGATCATCCGCTGGTCAGCCAGGCGATACATGACTGCCTGCACGAGCTGATGGATATCGCCGGGCTGGAAGACCTGCTCGCGCGGATCGAGCGCGGTGAGGTGCAGGTGCTGGCGCGCGAGCTGACCAGCCCGTCGCCACTGGCCCAGGAGATCATCAGCGCGCGGCCTTACGCTTTCCTCGACGATGCGCCGGCGGAGGAACGCCGCACGCAGGCCATCCGCAGCCGCCACCTGCTCGACACCGACAGCGCGGCCGAACTCGGCCGGCTGGATCCGGCGGCGATCGCGCAGGTCTGCAGCGAGGCCTGGCCGGAGGCGCGCAATGCCGACGAACTGCACGATGCGCTGACATTGACCGGCTTCCTGACCGCCGCCGAGGTGACCGCGGCGCCGCTTTGGCAGCCGTGGCTGGACCAGCTCGCCGCCGCTGCGCGCGCCTGCCAGGCCAGGCTGCCGGGCGGGCAGAGTCTCTGGGTCAGTGCTGAGCGCCTGGGGCAGCTGCTCGCCTGCCAGCCCGGAGTCACGCTTGAACCTGTGCTGACACCGCTCGATGCACCTGCCCCCGCCGGGGGCGCACTGCGCGAACTGTTGCGCAGTCGGCTCGAGAGCCTCGGTCCCGTGACCGCCGCCGTGCTGGCGGCACCGCTCGAGCTTGCCGCTACCGATGTCCTGCCTTCGCTGCTGGCCCTCGAGGTCGAGGGCCAGGCGATGCGCGGACGCTACCGGCCGGAGGCCACTGAGGAGTGGTGTGACCGGCGCCTGCTCGCGCGCATTCACCGGCTCACGCTGAAGACACTGCGTGCGGCGGTGAAGCCGGTCAGCCCGGCAGCCTTCATGCGCTTCCTGTTCGGCTGGCATGGCGTCGACGATCCGCATCGCGGGCCCGAGGGACTGCGTGCGGTATTGCACCGGCTGCGTGGCTTCCCGGTGCCGGCTGCGGCCTGGGAGAAGGACGTGCTGCCGCGCCGGGTCGTCGACTACTCGCCGCATTACCTCGACCAGCTGCTGGGGGCCGGGGAGTTCCAGTGGCTGCGCCAGCCGGTGGAGCCCTCGGGGGGGCGGCGCAGCGGCCCTGTGCGGGCGACCCCGGTGCTGTTCATCGACCGCGCGGCGGCCGAGCACTGGTCTGCGCTGTGGCCGGCGGCAGACCAGCCGGTGGCGCTGTCTTCGATAGCGCTGCGTGTGCGCGAGCTGCTGGCCCAGCGCGGGGCGATGTTCTTCGTCGACCTGGTCCGCGCGAGCGGGCTGCTGCGCACGCAGGTCGAGCAGGCGCTGGGCGAGCTGGTGGCCTGGGGCCAGGTGAGCTCGGATGGTTTCACCGGCCTGCGTGCGCTGATCACGCCAAGCGCACGCAGGGCGCGCTTCTCGCGGCCGGCAGGCCGGCGCGCGATCAGCATCGATCATGCGGGACGCTGGGCGCTGGTCGATACGCATTCGCGGGAGGGGATTTCAACTGCGACAGTTGACCCGGCGGCGCACGCCGCATGCATGCTGCTCGACCGCTACGGCATCGTGTTCCGCGCGCTGATCGCGCGCGAGCCGCGCTGGCTGCCCTGGCGGGACCTCGTCCGCGCACTGCGCCGGATGGAGGCACGCGGCGAGATTCGCGGCGGGCGCTTCGTCGATGGTTTCGGGGGCGAGCAGTTTGCGCTGCCGGAAGCCATCAACGCGCTGCGCGCCGCCGCCGGACGCGAGGCTAAAGGCGAACTGCATGTCATCAGTGCCGCTGACCCGCTTAACCTGACTGGCATCGTCACGCCGGGCGAACGCATACCGGCCCTCGCCCGCTACCGGGTGCACTGGTTCGATGGCGTCCCGGTCGCCGCCGAGCTCAACGGCCAGGTGCGCCACTTTGCCACCGCCAGGCCAGCGCTGATGGAGCCTGCACCGAAGCCGGCCTTGTTGCCGCTGCTGTAGGAGCGACTTCAGTCGCGAATCTTGATCAAATCATGTCAGCTGCCGACCAGAAGAAGGGAAGAGGATTTGCGACTGAAGTCGCTCCCACCCCTGATAGTCGCTCACACATCGGCGGCCTGATTGGCTTGGGCGGCCAGCTTCCGTATCCTGAAACGCTTGACCCGGCCACGCCCTGGCCCGGGAATGGAGCCGAGGTGAAAGATGTCCGCTAACCTTCAGGAATCCAAGGATATTGTTTCCGAGCTCGTCGGCATTGTCGGGGATGGCCATGTGCTGACCGACGCGGCCGAGCGGGAGTTCTACGCGATGGATGTCTACCGTCACCGCGAACAGCCGCTAGCGGTCGTGCAGCCCGGCTCGATCGATGAGCTGCAGCAGGTGGTGAAACTCGCCACTGCGCAGGGGGTTGCGCTGGTCACCCGCGGTGGCGGCGCGTCCTACACCGACGGCTACCTGCCGACCCGGACCCAGTCGCTGCTGATCGATACCTCGCGCCTCAACCGGATCCTCGAGATCAACGAGACCGACATGTACGTGCGCGTCGAGCCGGGCGTGACCTGGGAGGCGCTGTGGCAGGCACTCAAGGCCAAGGGCCTGCGTACGACATTCTGGGGTCCGTTCTCGGGGCTTAAGGCGACGGTCGGCGGCTCGATGTCGCAGAACAGTGCAAGCCTCGGCACCGGCAACTTCGGCATCTCGGCCGAGGCAGTGCTGAACTTCGCCGTCGTGCTGGCCAGTGGCGAGATCCTGCATACCGGTTCACGCGCGATCAGCAACGGCACGGCGTTCTTCCGCTGGTATGGCCCCGACCTGACCGGGCTCTTCACCGGCGATGCGGGCGCGCTCGGCATCAAGGCCGAGATCAGCCTGCGCCTGATCAAGTCACCGCCCTATGACGGGGCGGTCTCCTTCGGCTTCGACAGCTTCGAGAAGATGGCCGAGGGCATGGCGGCGGCCGCGCGCGAGGGCGTCTGCGCGGACAACTTCGCGGTGGACCCGAAGCTGCAGCAGGGCCAGCTCAGCAAGGCCGATGCCGGCCAGGCGTTCAAGGCCGCCTGGGCCGTGGCGAAGACCGCCCGCAACCCATTCGAGGCCGCCTGGAAGCTGATAAAGATGGGCCTGGCTGGCAAGCGCTTCCTCGCCGCCTATCCGTACTCGGCGCACTACACGGCCGAGGGCGTGTGCCGGGCCGAAGTGAACCACAAGCTCGCCCGCATCCGCGAGGCGATTGCGCCCCATGGCACCGAGATCGCCAACACGATCCCGACCGTGTTGCGCGCCATGCCGTTCATCCCGCTCTACCCGATCCTCGGGCCGAAGGGCGAGCGCTGGGTCCCGCAGCACGGGATCATGCCGTTCTCGCGCGTGCCTGAGTTCCATCGGCGGCTGACGCAGCTCTACCAGGAGCAGGCCGGGCGCATGCAGCAGCTGAAGGTGGACAAGGGTGCGATGTACATGACCGTGACCACGCACGGCTTCCTCTACGAGCCGGTGTTCTACTGGGAGGACGACCGCACACCCTTCCATCGCCGCTACCTGCCGCAGGAGTACCTCGACATGCTGCCGGAGTACCCGGCCAATCTCGAGGGCAGGGCGCTGGTCGCCGAGTTGCGTGGCCGGATCCAGGAGATCTTCAGCTCTGTCGGCGCCATCCACATGCAGGTGGGCAAGAGCTACCCGTACATGGATCACCGCCAGCCCGAGGCCGCGCGCCTGCTGCGCGAGCTCAAGCAGTCGGTCGACCCGGACGGGCTGATGAATCCAGGCGCGCTGGGGCTGTGAAGATGAAGGAACTCGATGCAATGCTCAGCCGGCGAGCCTGGCTGCTGGGTGCCGGCCTGCTGGGACTCGGGATGGCGGCGCCCACGGCCGCGCGCGTGGCCGGCCGGGTGCCTGCGCCAGTGCCCGACCTCAGCCTGCCGGAGAACAACGTGCGCGCACTGGTGCGCGTGATGGCGAGCCTCGACGAGGAGGACGTCCCCTGGTGGTACGACGGCACGATCTACGGTGTCGTCGGCGACGAGCAGCCGCGCCCGCTGCTGCTGTTCGAGGGGATGGAGCTCTACTACATGTACCGGCTCGGCGACGGCCAGTACGAGCTGACCGGCAACACGCTGACCTTCTTCCGCGATGTCGAGACCGGGAAGATGATCGACAGCCTCGTCAACCCGTATACCGGCACGCGCGTCGGCATCCAGCCCGCAGTGCAGGGTGGCGGGCGTGGACGCGGCTTCAACATCTCGGTGGACGGTGTACGGTTCACGCCGGCGATCGAGCAGATCCCGCCGCGGCCGCTGCTGCTCGACTGGACCTTCTGCCGCGACATGGTCTGGCTGCACAACCACACGGCCTATCCGCCCGGGATGCAGGCGCCGCGCATGCAGCGCCAGAGCATGTTCGTGCCGCTGGCCGAGTTCTCGGATCCGGTCGTGCGCCGGCTGCCGACGACCTTCAGCTCGACGGTGTTCATGCCCTGGCTGCGCTGGATGGAGATGGGCGAGCGTCCCGGCCACCTGGTCTGGCATGCCTCGGGTGCGAAGCTGCGCTCGCTCGACGACCTGCCGGCCGAGTACCGCCAGCGGGCCGAGCGCGACCACCCCGAGTACCTGCGCACCACCCGCGACGAACCGGCCTGAACGCCACTCGATGAAGCGCCGCAGCCTGCCGGCACTGCTCTGTGCTTTGCTGCCGGCCTGGGCGGCGGCAGCGACTACTGTCGTGATCAGCGAGGCGACCCAGTTTGGCCTCGACCGCAGTCCTGCCGACGGCAGTTTTGTGCTCGACGTGCACGGCGCACTCTGGCGCCTGCCGGCCGATGGTGTTGTAGCGCGGGCGCTGACCGACGGGCTAGGCGACGACTGACTCGCGCGACACAGCCCCGATGGTCGTGAGCTGGTGTTCCAGTCCTTCCGTGACGGCCACTGGGGCCTGTGGCGCATGGCGGCCGGCGGCGGGCGTGCCGAACCCCTGCTGAGCGATGGCCATGACCAGCGCGAACCGGTGTTCACGCCCGACGGCCGCGCGCTGCTGTTCAGTTCCGACCGTGCCGGGCAGTCTGACATCTGGCGTCTTGCGCTGGCCGATGGTGAGCTGGAGCGCCTGACGCTCTCGGCAGCTGACGACTACTACCCGGCTGTCTCGCCGGAGGGCCAGTGGCTGGCGTTCGTCAGCGAGCGCGACGGCAGCCCGGCCCTCTGGCTGCAGCCGCTGGCCACGGGTGGCCAGGGAACCGGCGAGGCCAGGGCGCTGCTGTCGGCCGCACGCATCGGGCCCCCGGCATTCAGTGTCGATGGTGGGAGGCTGGCGCTGCCGGTCGCGCGCGAGGCCATCGGCTTTCCGTCCGTTGCGCGCTGGGAACTCCTGCTCCTCGACCTGGCCAGCGGATCACTCGAGGTGCTGAGTGCCGCTTACGAGGACGTGTTCCCGTTCGCGCCCCAGTGGGACTCGGCCGGTGGTGTCTGGTACACGGCCGACGGCGGACTGCGCCGGCGTGAACCGGGAACGACAGGGCCGCCCGAGGCGCTGGCATTCAACATCAGCCTGCCGGTGAAGCGGGCGCCGGAGCCACGGCCGGTGCGGCTCGACCTCGACCAGGAAAGCCGCCCGGCACTCGGCATCGTCGAGCCCGTGGCTGGCCCGGGCGGCGTGGTCTTCGTCGCCTTGGGTGACCTCTGGCTGCGCCGGGATGACGGTGAGCTGGTGCAGCTCACCGATGACCCCTGGGTCCAGCGTGACCCGGTGTTCTCGCCCGACGGTCGCCAGCTGGCCTGGGTCTCGGACCGTGGCGGTGCAGGCACGCTGGTGTGGCGGCGGGACTGGCCCGATGGCACGCCGGAGGCGGTCACTGGCGTGCGTGGCGGGGTGCGCTTCCCGGTGTTCTCGCCGGATGGTCGCGAGCTGGCGTTCCAGCAGCCTGGTCCGCGCGGCACCGAGGACTTCCGCGTGCAGCTGCTCGACCTCGAGACCGGCAGGGTCAGGCGGATTCCGGCGCCGGGGCTCTGGCCCGGGCGCATGGGCTTCTCCGCTGATGGCCGGCGGCTGCTGGTCAGCGCACCGGCACCGCCCAGTGCGCGATTTCGCGATGGCTACACGCGCCCGGCCTGGATCGACCTCGCCGGTGAGCAGCCGCCTGAGCCGCTGGCCATACCCGGGGACTGGTCGCTCGATGGGGGCGTCGTCGTCGCAGCCGATGGCGGCGCCGTGACGATGCTGGTCGCCGGTGCTGCGTGCGCCAGCCCTGGCGGATTACCCCGGCTTCCGTGCCGGCGGTGATGAGCTGACCTGGCTCGCGCTGGACGGGCTGCGCATCGAGTCCGCGGATGCGGCCCGCAGGCAGAAGCTGGCGCTCGCCCCCGGCTGGGTGCCGGCGGTGGGCGAGGGGATCAAGGTGGTCCGTGCCGGGCGCGTCTTCGACGACCTCGCGGGCCAGTGGCGCGAACAGCTCGATATCGTGATCGGGCAGGGCCGGATCCTCGCGCTGCAACCCTGGGGCGAGCATGCGCTGGGCATCACGCTGATCGATGCCTCCGGGCTCGCGGTGCTGCCCGGGCTGATCGACAGCCATGCGCATCACCAGGGGCATGACGGTGAATGGATCGGCCGCGCCTGGCTCGGGTTCGGCGTGACCTCGGTCGTCGAGCCTGGCGGGTTGCCGCGCGAGTCGCGCGAGCTCGCCGAGGCCTGGGACAGCGGCCGGCGGCCGGGCCCGCGGCTGTTCTTCGCTGGCCCGCAGATCGATGGCACGCGGCGTTACTTCCCGTTTGCCATCCATGCCGCAGGCCGTGAACGCCAGCAACTGGAGTTCCAGCGGGCTGATGCACTCGGCTACCGGCTGCTGAAGAGCTACATACGGCTGCCGCATGAAGACCAGCGCTGGCTGATCGGCCAGGCACAGCAGCGCGGCATCCAGCTGACCTCGCACGAGCTGTACCCGGCCGTCGCGCTCGGCGCCGGCCGGGTCGAGCACCTGCGCGGCACGAGCCGCTTCGGCCGCTCCACCAAGCAGAGCGACTGGCTGCGCAGCTATCACGACGTGGCCACGCTGCTTGGGGCGACCAATACCGCGATCATGCCGTCAGTGGCTGCCTACGGCGGCTTCATCAGTTACCTGCTCGACCATCCGGAGCTGGACAAGCACCCGCAGTACGCGGCGCTGTACCCGGCCGAGGCGCGCCGTGCCCTGCGCGCGCTCGGGATGCTGGCGGGCCGGCGCGAACCGCTGCTGCGCGAGAGCCTGGCCAACGCGCAGGCCGGGATCCTGGCGATGCACCAGTCCGGCGCCATCATCCTGGCCGGTACGGATTCGCCGATCTTTCCCTACGGCCTCTCGCTGGTGGTCGAGCTGGCCAACTACCAGGCCGCGGGCCTGGCACCGGCCGAGGCGCTGCGGGCAGCGACCAGCGCACCGGCGGCGGCCATCGGCCTGGGGAACGAGCTCGGCCGCATCGCGCCCGGCTACATTGCCGACCTCATCGTCGTCGACGGCGACCCGCTCGAGGACGTGTCCGCGCTGCTCGGGCTGCGTGGCGTGATGCGCGGCGGGCGCTGGTGGCCAGTCGAGGCGCTGCGCGAGCCTCCAGCCCGCTAACCATCTTGCGGCAGCCCGGCCGGCTCTCGTTGCAGGCTGCTGCCCGGGCACGCATCATTGCGCGCTGGTTCATACCGGGGAACGTCAAGGATGCTTTATTCCAGCCTGCTGAACGGCCTGTCCACACGCCGCCAGGCGCTGCGCTCGATGCTCTCGCTGGGCACGCTCGCGGCAGCCGGCACAGCCTCGCTGGCCGCCTGTGCCGCGCCCGAGCAGCCGCCACGCGCCGGCCGGCGCCAGCCGATCGACTTCAACGATCCGGCGCAGAGCCTGCGTGCCTTCCTGAAGCTGACCGGCGACCTCGACCCCTCGGTCGAGACGCTGGGCTGGTTCGGTGGCGATGTGTTTGCCGTGCTGGGCCCGGACCAGCCGCTGAAGAAGCTGATGGGCATCCAGGGCTTCGGCGTGCTGCGTGTCTCTCCGCAGGGGGACAACGTCTACCGCGTGTTCAACCGCGAGCTCGCGCTCTACACGCATCCTGAGACCGGCAAGTTCATCGACACCTGGACCAACCCGTTCACGGGCGAGGAGGTCGAGGTGTTCCCGATCCAGAACATGATCGTCAATGCCGAGGTGGCGCCGGTCAGCCGCATGGACTTCGACGGCACGATCGTCGAGATCCCGTTCACCGCGCCCTGGTCCATCCAGCGGGACAACGTGCTCTCGCTGTTCGAGCTGCACACGGTGGTGCCGAACCCGATGAAACCGGAGGCCTGGCCGCGCGAGTCGGCCGGGCCCGTGCTCCGGATCAGCGAGATCTTCCAGCGCAACGGCAAGCTCGCCGAGCTCGAGGATCCCGACCGCAGCTGGGCCGACTACACCGGCACCTGGACGCGCATCGGTCCCTGGATGCCATGGATGATGCAGGGCCAGGCGCCGGGCTACCTGCTGTACCGGACCTTTATGGACCGCACCGGCACGGCGGAGAACCTGCCGCCTGCCCTGAGGGCCCGCGCGGAGCGCGACTATCCCGAATATTTTCAGGCGCCTGGCGATGAAACCTGGGGCATGCCCAACGACTCCAGTTTCGGGGTCTTCATGGAGCGTAACGAACCGCGGCCTGCACCTGGCGAAGACCAGGGCTGAGGCCGTCCTGCTACACTACCGCCTTTCGCTGGAACCGGCTGATGATTGCCTTCCGCCTGAACGGCCGTGACATAGAGGTCGACGCGCCTCCGGAGATGCCGCTGCTCTGGCTGCTGCGCGATGTGCTGGGCCTGACGGGCACGAAGTATGGCTGTGGCATTGCGCAATGCGGGGCCTGCACCGTGCACCTGGATGGCAGCGCGGTGCGTTCCTGTGCCATCGCTTCAGGCTCGGTGGCCGGGCGCGAGGTGCTGACCATCGAGGGCCTTGCCCCGGACGCGCACTCGCTGCATGGCGTCCAGCAGGCCTGGATCGACGAGCAGGTGCCGCAGTGCGGTTACTGCCAGCCCGGGATGATCATGGCCGTGGCCGCGCTGCTGACGGAAAATCCGAATCCGGACGATGAACTGATCGACCGGCGCATTACGAACATCTGCCGCTGCGGCACCTATCCGCGCGTGCGCAAGGCGATCCACCGCGCGGCAAGGCAGGCTGCCGAAGCGGCTGCCGAAACCTGACCAGCCCACGTTCTTGAAAGAGGTTGCAAGATGCTGAAAGGCAAGCGTTCGATTTTCTCCGTTCCGGCCCTGGCCCTGCTGGTCTCGGCCTGCAGCCCGGGCGAGCCGCCGCAGATGCCGGCGGGCATGGACGTCGACGACTACGATATCGACGCGCTGGTTGCCGCGGCCGACCCCAACCGGGGACGCACGCAGTTCATCCTGTGCCAGTCCTGCCACTCGCTGAGCGAGGGTGGCCCTCACAAGGTGGGCCCGAACCTCTGGGGTTTCTTCGGCAACCAGGCTGCCCAGGCGCCCGGCTTCAATTTCTCGAACGCGCTGAGGGAGTCGGGCATTGTCTGGACCAACGAGACGCTGGACGCCTTTATCGAGCGCCCGAGTGACCTGGTGCCGGGCAACAGCATGGTGTTCGTCGGTATCCGCAACCCGCTTGACCGCGCGGCGATCATTGCCTATTTGAAGCAGGAAACCGGGGCCGAGTAGGAGCGACGTCGTTCGCGATTCCGGCAGCCTCGTGGTGGCGCCATCCGGCGCCGCTTTCCCGAACACGCCGTGAATAATTGCCGGTAGGCTCGGGGGCCGCCAACCAGCGGCGCCCCGGGCGGGTAACCCCCCCCCGGGGGGGGGGCGGGGGGGGGGCGGG
>JAFIFS010000044.1 GCA_020831895.1 Chromatiales bacterium | reverse complement strand
GGGCGGGGTCGCGGGGGTGGGGGGGGGGCGGGGCCCGCCCCCCCCCGGCTGTCGTCTCACGCGCCGCCCGGCTTGACCACACCGAGCACGACCTGCAGCAGCAGGCCGATCCAGATGGCGATGACGAAGTAGCGGCACTTGGCAAGACTCTCGGCCATCGCCCTGTTCTCGGCGTCAGTGGGCTCGCCCTGGGCGAGCTTGTGGATGCCGACGACATAGCCGCCGATGAATTGCCGGATCATCAGTCCGCAGAAGACCAGGCCGGCGAAGACCAGCAGCTTGAAGCCCACCCACGGATCACTGTCCAGCATGGACTCAAACGCGAAGGCATAACCGACCGAAGCACAGATGCTGATCACGACGATCCAGCGGAACCAGCGGTCCACTCGAGCGACAGAGCGCCCGAACTCGGTGCCCTCCTTCGCGTGGATGATCAGCACCATGGCCAGCCACACGGGCGCGATGGCAATGATCAGCGGCCACTGCCAGTCGCGGTGCTCGACATACTGCGAACTCAGGATGCCGCCGACGGTTAGCATCAGCGCCATGCAGATGCGTGGGACCAGGTCGAGGTTGACCATGATCTTTGCCGCGGTCAGGCGTCCCTCCCGGCTCAGTTTGGGATCGATGACCATTCCGCTGGAGTAGTAGACCCCCATGTCGCCGCCCAGCCAGTAGCAGAACAGCAGCAGGTGGATGATCAGCCAGAACTCATGTGCGCTCATGTTCCGGTCTTCCGCTCAGAGCTGGCCGAGCACGCACTCGGCGGTGCTGACCTTGAATTCGGCCGGCGCTTCGACGTTCAGGCGCGTGACTACCCCGTCCTCCACCACCACCGAGAAACGCTGGCTGCGTTTGCCCATGCCGAACCCGGTTGCGTCCAGCTCGAGCCCGAGGGCGCGCGTGTAGTCGCCGTTGCCGTCAGCGAGCATCAGCACCTTCTCGTCTGCACCCCGTTCGCGGCCCCAGGCGTCCATGACGAACACGTCGTTGACGGCCATGCAGGCAATGGTGTCGACACCCTTGCCCTTAAGTGAGTCCGCGTTCTGGATATACCCGGGCAGGTGGCTCTGCGAGCAGGTGGGCGTAAAGGCTCCTGGCACGGAGAACAGGATTACCTTCTTGCCGGAGAAGAGCTCCTGGGTGCTGATCGAGCCAGGTCCCTCCCGGGTCATGATGCCGAACTTGCCCTCGGGCATGCGGTCGCCTTCCTTGATCGTCATGTGCTGGACTCCCCTGAAGTATGGATGATGTCAGAGCGCCGTATTGTACATGTCCGGCAGGGCGCCGGAGCCGCGAGCCCCCCTGGCATTGCGGTCACCGGCCCGCCAGGCCCAGCGACAGGCCGGGGATGAAGGAAACCAGGACCAGGGCCAGCAGCATCAGACCAAGGAAGGGCAGCACGGCCCGGCAGATGGTCCAGAAGTCCTCGCGGAACGCGCTCATGGCGACAATGAGGTTAAGCCCCAGCGGCGGGGTCAGGTAGCCGATTTCCAGGTTGACTACCATGATGATGCCCAGGTGCACGGGGTCGATGCCCTGGGCCGTCGCTACCGGATGCAGCACCGGGGCCAGGATCAGGATGGCAGAGCCGATGTCCATCACGCAGCCCACCAGCAGCAGCAGCAGGTTGAGCACGACGATGAAGACCAGCTTGCTGTCCATCCAGCCCATCAGCCAGCCCACCAGCATCTCGGGAACCTGCTCGTAGGTCAGGAACACGTTGAGGGCCAGTGCCATCATCAGCACGGGAAAAAGCGAACCCAGCAGCCGGGTCGTCTCGCCGGTCACCCGGTAAAGCTCGGGCAGGCCCATCTCACGGTGGATCAGTGTCTCCACGAGCAGCGCATAGACCACGGCCACGGCTGCCGATTCCGTCGCCGTGAAATAACCGCTGTAAATCCCGCCAAGGATCAGGACCGGCATCATCAGTGACCAGATCCCGTCACGAAGCCCGGCCAGGACCTCCCCGGTCGACCATCGGCCCCCGGCTATGGCCCGGTTGTGCAAGAGTGAATAGCCCGCCATCAGCGCCGCCAGCAGGAGCCCGGGGCCGATCCCGGCCCGGAAGAGTTCGGTTATCGAGGTCTGTGTCATGACCCCGTAGAGGATCAATGGAATGCTGGGCGGGATGATCACGCCCAGCGTCGCTCCGGCGCAAAGAGAGCCGGCTGCGAACGCGCGCGAGTAGCCCGCCTGCATGAGCGCCGGATACATCACGCTGCCGATGGCGAGCAACGTGACCGTGCCCGACCCAGAGACTGCCGCGAAAATTCCGCAGGAGATGATCGCTGCAACAGCAAGGCCACCTGGCACCGGTGCGGTGACTGCCTGCATCAGCCGGATCAGCCTGCGCGCCATGCTGCCCCGGGACATGATGTTGCCTGCCAGCAGGTAGAGCGGGATCGACAGCAGGACTTCCTTGTTCAGCGCTTCCCAGGCGTCGAGCGCAATGAACCGGATCTGGCCATCGCCGAACAGCAGGTAGGCATACGCGGTGGCGCAGCCGAGAATCACCATGACGTTCTGGCGCAGAAGCAGCAGGCAGAGTACAAGCAGGAACAGCCCCAGACTGGCGGTCATTACGCGCCTCCGCCAGGGCGGCGTGCCACCACGCTGGCTGCGGCCGCGGGACGCAGGTCAGGCCAGACCGTGAACAGCAGGTGCCGAATGAAGGCGATGAGGAAAGCCAGCGGAAGCACCAGCTGGATCGGCCAGACGAGATTGCCCAGCACCGGTGAGACTTCGCCGAGCCGCCGGGTTTCCAGCACGATGTCCACCGCCAGCAGGGCGAAACCCAGACAGAACAGCGACATCAGGCCCTGCTGCAGACGGATCAGGACTGGCGCCCAGTTCTCCGGCAGCCAGCCATCGGCGAACCTGGGCCGCAGGTGCTGGCCCCCCGCAGAGGCAAGTCCGAGACCGAACAGGACGACGACGATATTCGCATAGACGCCCGTCTGCCCGGCCCAGTGCAGGCCGGCGCCGGTGAGCTCGCGGCTCAGTACGTCCAGGAACACGACGGTGACCAGCGCCATGAATGCGCAGAAGGTCACCGCCTGCTCGAGTCGGCCAAGGCCCTCGAGCAGGCGGGATACCGCCGCTGGTGGTGGCGTACCAGGGAAATCAACGGATGGCGGCGCGGACACTGCGCCTGGACCCTTCCGGTTCAGGCGGGGAGCACCGAGCCATCCCAGGCGAGCACCTGCCCGCACTGTTCAGGTAGCAGGTCGGCGATGACCTTCCGGACCCCGCTGACGGCATCCGGCACGGTGATGTCGGCACCCGGTCCACCCATGTCAGTCTTGGCCCAACCGGGGTGAATTGCGGCTGCGAGGATACCCCGCTTGCCCAGGTCGATCGCCATGGACTTCATGATCGCGTTGACAGCGGCCTTGCTGGCCCGGTAGGGATAAAGGCCACCCTGCCGGTTGAGGCCGATACTGCCGACCATGCTGGTCAGCGTGATGATCCTGCGAAGCGGGCTGGCAGCGACATTCTCGACCAGCGCCTCGGACAGGCGCATCGGCCCCATTACGTTGATCCGGAAAGTGCGGGCCCAGTCCTCATAGTCACTGTTACCGAAGCGCTGATGCTCGATGCCGCCATTGGCGAACGGACGCGCGCCCAGGTAGCCAGCGTTGTTGATCAGCACATCGACTGGCTCATCGCCGAGCGACTCGGCCAGCGTCGCCACGCTGGCCGCCTGCTCGACATCGAGCAGCGGAGTCGAGACCCGGGCCGGCATGCTCGTGCCGAGTGCCTCCAGCGCAGGCGAGACCTGCCGCGCCGTGGCGATAACCCGCCAGCCATCCGCCGCATACTGGCGCGCGAACTCGAGGCCCAGCCCGCGGCTGGCACCGGTAATCAGTACTGTACTCATCGGAAGCTCCCTGGTTGCAGCCCACGCTGCGGGCGGGCCAGCGGAGGTTGCCCGAGCGTGCTGGCTATTCCTTGATAGTGACGCAGCATGACATCTATCATGACGGTCATTCAAACCCGAGGACCGTCGATGAGTGCCGCAGAGAACAGCATATCCCCTTCCGCCGCCGCCCGTGAGTTCCTGGCCCGCGAGCACCAGCTGCTGATCGGAGGCGAGTGGGTCGGCCCTGCGGCTGGCGGAAGCATCGAAGTCACGGACCCGGCTTCGGAGGCGCGGATTGCGACGGTCTCGCTGGGTGACGCCACGGATATCGACCGGGCGGTTCAGGCTGCCCGCGCAGCGCTTCGCGGTGAGTGGTCCAGGCTGACGTCCTACGAGCGCGAGGCGCTGATCAACCGGCTGGCCGACCAGCTGATCGCCAATCTGGAGCTGCTGACCGAGCTGGAGGTCCTCGACAACGGCATGCCGCGCATGGCCGCGCAGTACTCGATCGCCAAGTTCGGCGGCGATTTCCTGCGCTACTATGCCGGCTGGGCCACGAAGATCCACGGCGAGACCATTCCTGTATCGCCCCAGGACAGCCGCAACGGTGATTCACTCACGTACACGCGCCGCGAGCCCATTGGCGTCGTGGGTGCAATCATCCCGTGGAACGCACCCCTTGTGATGGCGACACTCAAGCTTGCGCCGGCACTGGCGGCTGGCTGCACGGTGGTACTCAAGCCTGCAGAGCAGACCCCGCTGACCGCGCTGCTGCTAGGCGAGCTCGTCCGCAAGGCAGGGTTCCCGCCAGGCGTGGTCAATATCGTACCTGGCTACGGTGAGAGTGCCGGGGCTGCGCTGGCCGCTCATCCGGACGTCGACAAGATCGCATTTACCGGCTCGACCGAGGTCGGGCGCAAGATCATCAACGCCGCTGCGGGAAACCTGAAGCGGGTGACGCTGGAGCTTGGCGGCAAGTCGCCGATGGTCGTGTTCCCGGATGCCGACCTCGAGCGCGTTGTCCCCGGAGCCACCCGCGGTGCATTCTTCCTGCAGGGGCAGAACTGCATGGCGGGAACCCGGCTGTTCGTGCACGAGGATGTATTCGACCGCGTGGTCGAGGGCGTTGCCGCGATGGCGGGCAGTTTCCGGCTGGGGCCCGGGCTGGATCCACAGTCGGACCTAGGCCCCCTGATCTCGGCCGAGCAGCGCGAGCGCGTGGCTGGTTACGTCGCCGCCGGACGTGAGGCCGGCGCCGAGCTGGTCTGCGGCGGTGAAGCTCCATCCGGCAAGGGCTACTTCTTCCGGCCTACGCTGTTCGCACGGACGAACATGGACATGAAGATCGCCCGAGAGGAGATCTTTGGTCCGGTACTTTGCGCGCAGTCGTTCTCGGACAGTGATCTCCAGGCGCTGGCCGATGAGGTCAACAGCACGATCTACGGATTGTCCGGCAGCGTCTGGACCCGTGACATCGCCGTAGCCCACCGGATGGCGGCCATGATCGACTCGGGCCAGGTCAGCATCAACTGTCACGCTGCCGTGGATCCGGCGATACCGTTCGGCGGTAACCGTCAGTCAGGCTGGGGCCGGGAGTTTGGCCGGGAGGGCCTGGACCCCTACTTGAAGACGAAGGCAACCACCGTCCTGTTCTGAGCCAAGCCCCGCAGTCACTGTGGGGCTTGGCATCGGATCGTTGCGGGTCTACTATGACCACCTGTCGGTCATATTGAGACAACCCAGCCCATGACATCTACTCGCCCCATCCGCGCCCTGCTACGCGGCCTTGAAGTACTCCATGTGCTGAACCAGCACAACGGTGCCACGGTCTCCGAAGTAGCCAGCGCCATCGACCTGCCGCGGACCACGACGTATCGCATCCTGGAGACGCTGTGCCATGCCGGCTATGCCTACCGCGCGGCGATCGATGAACGCTACCGGCTCACCATACTGGTGCGCGGCCTCAGCGATGGCTTTGACGATGAGGCCTGGGTCACGCAGATCGCGCGTCCCTACATGAACCAGCTGTGCAGCGAGCTGGTCTGGCCGGTCGCCATAGCCACGCTCTCCGGCTCCACGATGCTGGTCCGCCAGACCACGGATCATCGCAGCCCGCTGGCTGTCGAGAAGCGCGGCCCCGGGTTCCGGGTGGCCCTGCTCGGATCCGCCTCCGGCATCTGCTACCTGTCCTTCTGCCCGCGCGAGCAGCGCGAGGCGCTGCTGGACCTGCTTTCGCGCTCGCGCAAGCCGGAGGACCAGAGCGCGAATATAAACCGAAAGAAAATCAGTGATCTGCTGGTTGAAACCAAGAAACGAGGTTATGCGGCCTGGCGTCGAGCGCGCCGCGTATCCGACGAGATCAGCCTTGCGGTGCCGGTCATCGCCAGGGATCGACTGCTTGCCGCGCTCTCGATGAGATTCTCAAGCACCGCCGTGCCGGAGGCTGAAGCCGTACAGCGGTTCATACCGAGGCTGAAGCAGGCGGCACAGCAGATCGGGCAGGAGTTCATTGAGCAGAGTGACCGCGACGCGATGATCGATGGCCCTCCCCGCTCAATGCCCGGAACCGGGAGCGTCTGAGCCTGCGCTGACGCGGCCCGCCAGAGTCCCGGTAACATGAAAAAGGGCCGGCTTCCCGAGGAGGAAGCCGGCCCTTGCTTTTGCGGGCTATCGTCAGGCGGGACTCAGGCGGCGGCTTTCTTGCCCTTGCGCGCCGCCTTCTTCTTCCCCGTGCCTGAAGGTCCGCTGAAACCACTGAGGAACACCGGGGTGTTGGGTGGCTCCATGCCGGTTTCCTTCTTGCAGCGCTTCTTCAGCTCCTCGACGCTGCCGCCGAAATCGAACAGCTGCGTCTTGCCGCGCTTCTTTGCCATCCGGCTGCGAAGGCTGGCAGTGGCCTTCTCGTCCACCGTCAGGTCTTCGCGGATCACCACACCGTAGCGCCGAGCGCCGTCGATGGTGACCAGCCCGGCCTCCACATCGAACTGGACCTGTTCGGCAGGCCGCTTCAGGGGGTCACCCCAGCCACCGCCGCCCCAGGTGTCGAAGTGAAGCAGGTCGCCTTCTTCAACCTGGATACGGTCGCACTTCGAGGGCAGAAGCTCGACCTCGCCATTTTTCCGGTACAGCGTCTTGCGGCTGCGCAGCCCCGGCTCGCCGCCGTTGACGCCCCACGGGTAGGTCAGCCAGCGATCGTCATGGATGGAGATCTGGCCCGGCTCGAGGAAGCGGTAGCCTACGCGCAGCGCGTTTCCGCCGCGGTGCAGACCTGCGCCACCGCTGTCCGGGATCGTCTCATAGGTCTCGATCCGCAGCGGGAAGTAGCTCTCGAGGAACTCGTTCGGCACGTTGGTGAAGCTTGGCCAGAGGGAGTGGCCGTCAGGGCCATCACCCGAGGGCTTGCCGGGAATCCCGCCGAAGCCGATCTGGTAGAGCTGGTACCACTCGCCGTTTTTCCGCCGCCCCGAGTACATCAGGTGCGGGCTGTCGGAGAAGCCGGCGGCGGTCAGGAAGTCCGGGCTGCCCTGGCCAAGCAGGCCGCCAAGGATGTCAAAGATGCGCCCGAGTGCGTGCGTGCGGCAGGACAGCGCAGCCGGCTCACGCGGCTTCAGCAGCGTTCCCTCCGGAATACGGACCTCCATCAGGTCGTAGAACCCGTCGTTGAACATGATCTGCGGGTCGAACACCATGATCATGTAGACGCCGCAGAACATCTTGAACATCTCCTCGTTGAGGTAGAAGTTCACCGAGCCTATGGACTGCGGATCCGTGCCCTCGAAGTCGAAGATGACCTTCTCGCCCTCGCGCCACATGGCGCAACGGATCTTGTAGGGACCCATGCCCATGCCGTCGTCGCAGAGGTAGTCCTCGAAGTACTGCTTCTTCTTGGGGACAGTGGTGTTGATCAGGTGCGCCATGGCCCGCTTGTTGCGGTCGAGCAGGTCCTCGAGAGCTGAATAGAAGACGTCGTCGCCGAAGCGGTTCGACATCTCGATGACACGCTTTTCAGCAGTGCGGATGGCGGCGACGATCGCGTGGAAGTCGCTGCGGTTCCATTGCGGCATGCGGCAGTTGTGCAGGATCAGCTCCAGGATGTCCTCCTGCAGAACGTCCTTCTTGAAGATCTTCGTTGGAGGTACGCGGATGCCTTCCTCGAAGATGCTCTGTGCATCCGTTGGCATGCTGCCAGGCACCTTGCCCCCGATGTCGGTCATGTGGCCGAACATCGAGGCGTAGGCGATCAGCCGGCCATCCTTGAAGATCGGGCGCAGCAGCAGCCAGTCGTTGGCATGGCTGACGGCACCGTTACAGGAGTACGGGTCCGTCGTGAGGAACATGTCGCCCTCCTCGATCGTCCCGTCGTAAGCGGCCTTGAATCCATAGATGAAGCTGCCGAACTGGCCGACGACCATCTTGCCATCCACGTTGGCGATCATCGGGAATTCGTCATGCTGTTCCCGGATGCCCGGGGACATCGCCGTGCGGAACAGCACCGCGTCCATTTCCCAGCGGGCGTTCAGCATCGCGTTCTCGATGATGTCGAGAGTGATCGGATCGATCGATACGCGCTTGAACGGCCGCGGCTTGGTCTCAATGAGCTTTGCTGGCATTTGCGAGTTCCTCGAAATCAGGCTGCAGGCGTAATCAGGATGTTACCGCAATCATCTACCTTGCCTATGTGGCCAGGCAGGATGAGCGTGGTCGAATCCATCTCAAGGACGACGGCGGGACCCTGGATCTCGTTACCGGACATCAGCTTGCTCCGGTCATATAGGGTCGCCTTCTGGTCCTTGCCTTCCACGAAAATGGTCGGGTGGGCGATTGCCGCCTGGGACGGGTCCTTGCCGCCCTTGGGCACGCTCAGCGCGCGCACGTTCGTCGGCTTGCCCTGGGCGACGGCGCGCAGGTTGACCAGTTCCTTCTCCTGCGGCAGGGCGAAGGTGAACAGCTGGCGGTGCATTTCGTCGAACTGTTCACCGATGACATCCAGACCGCGCTTCTTGAGGTCTTCGAGTTCGAAGCTGACCGTCAGCTGCAGGCCCTGGCCGTGGTAGCGGATGTCCACCTCGAAGCTTGTGGTCTGGTCCTTCTTCGGGATGCCCTCCTGATCCAGTGCCTTGGACGCCGAAGCGGCGAGCTTTTCGAAGATCTTCGCGACCTCGCCTACGTTGGTCTGGCTGAACGAGCGGATGAAGGTACGGGAAGCTTCGTCGCGCACGCGGGTCGTCGCATCGCCGTAGGCGCAGAGGACGCCCGGGCCCGGCGGGATGATCACCGGCCACGAGTTCATCAGCTTGCCCAGCGCATTGGCATGCAGCGGCCCGGCGCCGCCGAACGCGATCAGCGCGAAGTCGCGCGGGTCGTAGCCCTTCTCGACCGAGACCAGGCGCAGTGCGCCGTACATGTTCTCGTTGACGATGTCGATGATGCCGGCAGCGGCCTCCTTGATCGAAAGACCGAGCGGCTCAGCGACCCGCTTGATGGCCTGTTCGGCCAGGTCCTTGCGGATCTCCATGTCACCGCCGAGGCGGACTTCACCGCTGGGCAGGTAACCGAGGACGACGTTGGCGTCCGTCACCGTCGGCAGCTCACCGCCACGGTTGTAGGCCGCCGGACCCGGTGCGGCACCGGCGCTCTCCGGGCCGACGCGCAGCGCCTTGGTCAGCTCGGGTACGTGGGCAATCGAGCCGCCACCTGCGCCCACCGTGCGCACATCGATCGATGAAGCGCGTACAGTGACATCGCCGACGGTCGTCTCGCGCCGCAGCTGGGCCTTGCCGTTCTCGACCAGAGCCACGTCCGTGGAGGTGCCACCCATGTCCAGCGTCAGCAGGTTCGGGAAACCAGCCTGGTCGGCGACCCAGATCGCGCCGGCAACGCCACCGGCCGGGCCACTCATCAGCAGGTTCACCGGATAGGCCGCCGCTGCCTTGGCCGAAGCCAGGCCGCCATCCGAGCGCAGGATGTGCAGCTGCACGTCACTCATCAGCTTGCGCGTTTCCCGCTTCAGGTTGTTTACGTAGGTCTCGACCTTCGGGCGGACATAGGAGTTGGCGACCGTCGTGATCGTACGCTCGTACTCCTGCATTTCCGGAACGATCTCCGAGGACAGAGAGATTGGCACTTCGGGCATCACCTCGCGGGCGACTTTGGCCACCTCCTTCTCGTGTGCCGGGTTTGCGAAAGAGTTGATGAGCGAGATCGTCAGGGCCTCGATACCCTTCTTCTTCAGCGCCTTGAGGTCGCGTTTGAGCGCGCGCTCATCGAGCTTGCTCACGACGGATCCGTCGGCGCCGATGCGCTCGTCGGCCTCGATCGTCAGCGCGAGCGGCGCCATAGGCAGGCTCTTGTTGTAGATGACCCAGCCGCCGAGGCCACCGGGCACGAAGGAACGGGCGATCTGAAGCACCTGTCGGTAGCCCTTCGTGGTCACGAGGCCTACCTTGGCACCCGATCCAGTCAGCACCGTGTTCGTCGCAACGGTGGTCCCGTGCATGAACTGGGTGATCTCCTTGGGATCGATCCCGGCATTCTGGCAGACACGCTGGATACCGTTCAGGACGCCGACTGAAGAGTCATGCGGCGTGCTCGGCACCTTGGCGGTATGGATATCGCCATTCTTTTCGTTGATCAGCAGCAGGTCGGTGAACGTCCCGCCGACGTCGACCCCTAGACGGTAACTCATACTGTCCCCTTAAGGCTTCTGTCCAAAAATAACTGCCCGCAAAAGGCGCCGGAATGGCGGGAGCCAGTCAGGCAGAGATGCGGACCACCAGGTTTTTCCTTGTCCGCCGCGGCCGCAGACCACTGGCCGGGGCGAACGGTTGTATCAAAAATCGAAAGGCTCAGCCAGCCGCCGCGCGGTAGCGCTCGGCGACCTGAGGAAACATGCCGGCACGTGGGAGCATCGCGGGCACGCTTCGGCCGAGCTGCGCCTGCAGCCATTCGCTGGTCTCGATGATTCTTGCCAGATCGACACCCGTCTGGACGCCTGAGCGCTGCAGCATGTAGAGCAGGTCGTCGGTGGGGATGTTTCCGGTGGCCGCAGGCGCGAACGGGCAGCCGCCGATGCCACCGATCGAGGCATCCAGTGAGGCGACACCAGCCTCCACGGCAGCCTGGGCGTTGGCCAGGCCGGTGTTGCGGGTGTTATGGAAGTGGCAGCGGATGGGCACACCCGGCGCCCGCTCGGCGACCGCGGCCAGCAGCTCGCTGACCTGGCTGGGCACGCCAACGCCTATGCTGTCGGCGATACCGAGCTCGACCGGCTCACCCTCCATCACCGCATCGACGATCTCCAGCACCCTCGCCAGCGGAACCTCGCCCTCGTAGGGGCAGCCGAATGCAGAGGACACCATCACGTTCGCCCGGATGCCCGCCGCCTTTGCCTCGCGCGCGATGTCGAGCCAGGCCTTGATCGACTCTGCCGTCGGCACGCCCTGGTTGCGCTGGTTGTAGGTATCGCTGGCGACCACGGCCATGCCGATCTCGTCGATGCCGGTCGCTGCCGCACGCTCGAATCCCTTGCGGTTCAGCACGAGCCCGATATAGGTGACATCGTCCCGCCTGGGCAGCTGGCTGATCAGAGCCTCGGCATCGGCCATCTGCGGCACGCGCTTCGGGTGCACGAAACTGGTGACTTCCAGCCGCCGGACACCGGCATCGATAGCCCGTGTGATGAACTCGACCTTCGCCTCGGTGGGCAGGATCTCGGGTTCGCTCTGCAGGCCGTCTCTCGGCCCGACTTCGATGATGGATACTCGGCGCTGCTGCTGGCTCATGTGCTTGCGGGTGCTGGAAAATAAGCTATTGTATACGAGGCACCCGGCGATACAAGAATGCGGCAGGCCGCGACTTTCGCGGCCTCTTTCGCGATGATGCCCGGCGTCCTCGGGCAGCTGCCTTCAGGGTCCAGCGCGGTGCCAGCAGAATCATTACGTTGCGCCCGGCAACTATTGCCGGGTGTGAATGTCTCCGGAAATTTTCTGAGGATTGGCGATGCAGGAAACAGCTTCATCCGGACCACTCTCCGGTCTCAGGCTCGTGGAAATGGGCACTCTTCTGGCGGGACCTTTCTGCGGTCAGCTGATGGGCGACTTTGGTGCCGAGGTCATCAAGGTGGAGCCGCCCGGCAAGGGCGATCCGATGCGTGAGTGGGGCCGCGAGAAGGCCCACGGCATGTCGCTGTGGTGGCCGGTGATCGCCCGCAACAAGAAATCCGTCACGCTCAACCTGCGTGAGGCCGAAGGACAGGAGATTGCGCGCGACCTGATCCGCAATGCGGATTTCCTGCTCGAGAATTTCCGCCCGGGGACGATGGAGCGCTGGAACCTGGGCTACGACGAGCTGCGCAGGATCAATCCCGGCCTGATCATGATCCGGGTCTCTGGCTTTGGCCAGACGGGCCCGTATGCGAAGCGCGCCGGGTTTGGTGCCGTGGGTGAAGCCATGGGCGGGTTGCGCTACGTTTGCGGTGACCCCTCTACTCCGCCAAGCCGCATGGGCATCAGCATCGGAGACTCCCTGGCCGCGACCTTCGCCTGCGTAGGCGCCCTCTCCGCGCTTTACCACCGGGAAAAGACCGGCCAGGGACAGGTGGTCGACTCCGCGATCTACGAGGCAGTGCTCAACATGATGGAGTCGCTGGTCACGGAGTACGACCAGGCGGGCTACATTCGCGAACGTACCGGGGCCATCCTGCCCAATGTTGCACCCTCGAACATCTATCCCACGTCGGATGGCAAGATGATCCTGATCGCGGCGAACCAGGACACGGTCTTCGGGCGGCTGGCAGACGCGATGGGTCGGCCAGAGCTGGCGAAGGAGGAGCGCTATGCGACCCACACGGCCCGGGGAGCCCACCAGCAGGAGCTGGACGACCTGATCTCCGAGTGGACGCGGACCGTGCCCGCCGACCGGCTCGAGGCACTGATGGACGAGTACGGCATTCCGTCCGGCAAGATCTACCGGACACCCGAAATGCTCGAGGACGCCCACTTCCAGGCCCGTGAGGCCATCGTCAGGACGGCGCACCCGAAGTTCGGTGAGCTGCGCATGCAGAACGTGGCACCCAAGCTGTCCGCTACCCCGGGCGCCATCCGCAGGGCCGCGCCCGACCTCGGTCAGCACAACGAGGAGGTCTACGGCAGCCTGCTCGGGTTCGATGCTGACAGGATGTCGGCGCTGCGCGAGCAGGGCATCATCTGAGGCCGCCGGAGCACCCTGATGAACCAGCCTGCGCGCCTCGGCGGCATCGTCGGCACCACGATCAGCGCGCCCTCGATCGGCGACGTGCACCGTGCCTGGGAACGTTACCTGAACTACCTGCCCCTGGCCGAGGGGCAGGTGGACGCAGAGCTGGCGCGCGCCTGGAATGCACCGGCCATGAAGGGCGCCCGCTGGCTGACGATGCGCCCGGCCGCCAACCCGGATTTCACCGTACGGGTCGTCGAGCATCCGCATGCCGGAGGTTACCGCGCCTTCACGGCGCATGGCTGGAATGCTGCGGAGATCATGGTCGAGGATGTCGACGCCATGGCCGACGCGCTGGCCGGCTCCAGCTTCCGGATCGTGGGTGAGCCCGCGGATCTGGGGTTCTGCCCGGACATCCGGGCCATGCAGGTCGTCGGCCCCGCAGGTGAGCTCCTGTACCTGACACAGTTCAAGAAACCCGTGCCGGGCCTGGATGTTCCCGTGCCCAAGGGACCGGTCGACCGGGCCTTCATCATGATCCTCGGCGGCCCGTCGCTGGCACCCATGCAGTCCTTTTACCAGCAGCACTTCGGAGTGCCCGAGGCTCCGGTCCTCAAGTCGCGGGTGATAGGAATGGCGGAAGCTTTCGGGATGGATCGAGAACATCGCTTCGACATCGCCGCGCTGCCCCTCGCGGGGCAGTCGCTGATCGAGATCGATGCGATGCCGGCTGCCGCCAAGCCTCTCCCCGAGCAGGCCGCGCGGCTGCCGTCAGGGATCTCGATCGTCAGCTTCCGTGTCCCCGAGCTGCCTGCCGAGGCAGCGAGGGCTCATGGCGCCGGCTACCTGCGCGGGGCGGCCGGCGAACTGCTGGAGCTGTTCCCGGCCTGACACCACAGCCGCCCTCCGGCGGCGCTCAAGGAAAGCCCCATGTCCGATCCTGCCGGCCTCGCCCTGCTGTTGCTGGTGATGACAGCCACCGGCCTGGGGGCCGGCATCATCGCAGGCCTGCTTGGCGTGGGCGGCGGTATAGTGGTGGTACCGGTGCTCTATCACGTGCTGGGCCTGCTCGATGTCGACATCACCGTGCGCATGCACATCGCCGTCGGCACATCACTGGCCACGATCATACCGACCAGCATCCGCTCGCTGCGCGCGCATGGCAAGCGCGGCAGCTTCGATGAGCAGCTTTTTCGCACTTGGGCTCCCGGGCTGGTCTGCGGCGGCCTTGCCGGAGCGGCGATCGCGGGACTGGCGGAATTCCGGCTCCTGGTTTCGGTTTTTGCAGTGGTGGCCGGGCTGGTCGCCCTGCAGATGGCTTTCGGCCTTCCGGAACGGCCGCAGCTGCTGCAGGTGACGGGCCGGGTCGCCGGTAGTCTGCTGGGTGGGCTGACGGGAATGCTGTCGGCCATGATGGGCATCGGCGGCGGCACCCTGGCCGTTCCGCTGCTGTCGCTGGGCGGGGTGCCCATACATCGTGCGGTTGGCACCTCGGCCGGCTTCGGGCTTCTGATTGCAGTGCCGGCGACAGCCGGCTTCATACTGTCAGGCTGGCAGCAGGAGGCACTGCCGCCGCTCAGTTTCGGTTACGTGAACCTGGCCGGCGTGCTCGTGATCATTCCTGCATCGCTGCTGACCGTCCCCTTTGGGGTCAGGCTCGCTCACACCCTGCGCCAGCAGACCTTGCGGCGGGCTTTTGCCGTGTTTCTGGGCCTTACTGCTGCCCGCATGCTCAGTGACGCAATCGGGCTTCACGGCTGACAGATGCCTGCAGCACGAGGCCGCTGCTTCCGAGTGCGATGCTGATGCTGTCCCCGGGCCCGGCCCGCAGAGGCCGCGGCAGCCGGGCGGGGAAGGCAATGATGTCACCTGGTCTCAGCCCGTATATCGCAGACAGTTGCGCGATCTCGCCCGCCGGATCCCGATCCTGGCCCAGTGCCGCCGACCGTGCGGCCGGCTGACCATTGAGACCCAGCGCGAGCTCAAGCGACTCGAGCGCTTCCAGCCCGTCGATCAGCAGCAGGGCCGGGCCCAGCGGGCAGGCGCCGGGAAAATGCGCGCCCTGGAACAGTCCCCCGGCGCCATTGCGGCCGAACTCGAGCATGAGGGTGCAGGCAGAGAGTGCGGCCCTGACCTGGGCGACATCCGCCTGATAGAGAGGTCGACCAAGGACCATCGCGAGATGCGGACGGAGATCCAGGCTGTCTTCCCCGGGCGGCAGCCTGAGCTGGCGCCCCGGCGCGCCGATCGCATGGGGGTTCTTGAGAACAGGGGTTGCGCCAGGCTCCAGCACGAGCACCAGCGCGGGGCGCCGGATTGGCGCCAGCAGCTGGGTGCCGGCCTCGGGGAGCAGCACGCCGTCGCCGCGCCAGCGTTCGCGCTCCTCGCCAGATGCACCGGATACGGCCCAGGCCAAGGCCTGGAGCCGCTCCCGGCCAGGAGGGCCCTCTGCCAGTATGCTGACTACTGAACCAGGAAGCCGCTGGGTGGCCCTCAGGCTGCCCGGTGCTGCCATCAGGTCAAGGATCTCTCCTGCCGGCAGCCAGAGCCCCGGGCGGCCGCCAAGGTCGCGGCTGTCGATCGTCACCAGGCGCATTTTGACCTGTTGTTCTAGGGTTCGTTCGGTGCCACCGTGACTACCAGACCGTCCAGTCCGTCGGTGACCTCTATCTGGCAGGTCAGCCGACTTTCCGGGCGGCGCTCCTCTGCAGTATCGAGCATTGCATCTTCCATGTCATCCATGGGCTTCAGCCTGCCGACCCAGGCCTCATCGACATAGGCATGACAGGTGGCGCAGGCACAGGCACCGCCGCACTCCGCCAGTATTCCCTGGATGCCGTTGTCGACCGCACCCTCCATAACCGTATGACCCACCGGAACGTCGATCGTCCGGCGTTCACCATTCGCTTGCTGGTATATGACCTTCGGCATGCGTGCTCTTCCCTAGCCATTCCGGAAAAGTGAAAGCTCCGCACTGAGCGGAGCTTTCGCGTAGGTTTGGCCGGACCTGGTCCGGCCCTGCGACAGGCCTCAGCTGCGGATGCCAACAGCGCGCAGCGACTCTTCGTTGCGCCGCCTGCGCTCGATTTCGCTGTCGACGAACTGGATCCACTGACGGGCAGCCTGCGCGCTTCGCTGGTCCTGGGCTGCCCGATTGAACGCCGTTTTCGCGTCATTCAGCTGTCCGTTCTCGAACAGGCAGGTTCCAAGGACGATCTGCGCCAGGTCTTCGCGCCCGACCCTGCCCTTCTGCAGGCCGGTGCGCGCTGACTCGATGCAGTCGCTCCAGCGGCCGAGGTTCTGGTAGATCTGCGCCAGTCGCACGTCCAGCTCGCCATCGCGGGACATCCCGGCCGCGCGCCGCAGCGGATCGATCGCACGCTCGTCTTCCCGCGCTGCGGCCCAGGCCTGCGACAGCAGCCGGTAGTTGCGCTCGTCGCGCTCGACGATGCCGTCCTCCATGCCCTGCGAAAGCACACGGGCTGCGCGGTAGGGCGCGCCTGAGGCGAGGAACAGGTTTGCAAGCTGGAGCAGCTCGAGGTTCGAGTCCAGCAGGCCCTGGTCATAGGCCGCGGCGAAGGCAGCGAGCTGCCGCTGCTGCTGGTCCATCTCGCCATAGATCGCCGAAAGCTGGACCCAGTACTCCTTCCTGGGCCAGCGGCGAACGAGCGTCTCCAGCACCTCGATCACCCTCGGCAGGTTGCGGGTTTCATAGAACGCGACACGCAGCAGCAGCCACCACTGCTCTCGATCTTCGGTTCCCCGCTGCTGGGCGATGGCGATCGCACGCTCGATCGGCTCGATCAGCGAGCGGTAGTCTTCCATCTGATAGTAGGCCGAGCCCAGCAGGATGAACGGGTCAGGGGCCGGATTCCGGGCAGTCTCCAGAAAAGTCCTGACCAGCTCTGCTGCCTGCGCCCACTGCTCCGTCGTGAAGTACAGCTGGGCCAGCGTGTAGGTTATGTTCTCACGCATGCCGTCGTCGATGTCCTCCTGCCTGAGGACATTGCGGTAGGCTTCGATACTGTCGTTGTAACGCTCGAGACCGAAATAGATGAAGCCGAAGAAATTGTAGAGCTGCGCGGTCTCGTAGGAGGTCAGCCGTGGCATACCGCGAACCTGGTTCAGGATGGCAAGCGCGCCCTGCCAGTCTTCGGCCTCGGCCTTTTCCTGAGCCTCGCCGAGCCGGCGGAAAACCGGCTCGCTGAGCGCCCTGCCCCTGCGAGTCTCGCGCTCTTCGCCCTCCTGGGCGTAGGCAGGGCCGGAGGGAAGCACCACTCCCGTGGACATCAGCGCCGCGACCGCGGCAGCGGGCAGCAGGGACAGGATGTTGCGCATCATGGGGCTTGAACCTCCTTGTTGTCAGCGCTCCAGCTGGAACGTCAGCCGAGTCTGTACGCCCGGACTTTCGATGGGCTCGCCATCGACGACGCGCGGGCGGTAACGCCAGCGCTGTACGGCCTGCAGCGAGGCGCGCTCGAAGATTGAATGGCTGCATTCGATGATGCGAGGATCCTCGACCGTACCCAGGCGCGTCACAGTGAACTCGACGATGCAGTACCCCTCGATGCCCCGCTCCGCAGCACGGTTGGGGTAGACAGGCTCCTGCCGAAACATGGGCAGATACTCGCCATCGGTGACCTGAAGGCCTGTGCCAGCGATGTTGCGGTCTATCGTGGTGGTCACCGGGCCCATGCTGACACCGATCGCGCCCATGTCCAGATCATCCATCTGCTGGGGTGGGGTATCTGGCGGCGGCTGGTCGACAGGCGGCGGCGGCTCCGGCCGGCGCTCGCGGCGCTCGACAGTCTCCTCGCGCTCTACCCGGACGAAATCGACGAAGCTGAAGCTCTCCGTCGCGCTGAGCACGTCGCGGCCTGTCGCGATCATCCACTGCATGATCCACAGCAGTGCGAAAGTCACGACGACTCCGCCGACGGTGGCAATTCCAAGGCGCTGAACCATGTTACTGACCTCCTGCTGCCTTCACCGTCATCCGGGCTGCCCCCCGCCTCAGTCGTTCTGGGCCGCGATCGCGACGTTGAACACTCCAGCCTCGCGCGCGGCGTCCATGACCGTGACCAGGGTTTCCGTATAGGCCCGACGGTCGGCCTGGATCACGACGGAACCCTCCGGGTTTTCTGCGCGCAGGCGCTCGATATTGGCGCGCACTGCACGCGGATCCACCTGGCGGCGGTCAATCCAGATCTGGTTCGCGTCGTTGATGGCGATCAGGATGTTCGCGCGTTCCTGTACGGTCGCTGTCGGTGCATCGGGGCGGTTCACCTCGATGCCGGCCTCCTTGACGAACGTTGCAGTCACTATGAAGAAGATCAGCATGATGAACACCACGTCGAGCATCGGCGTGATGTTGATCTCGTTCTCTTCCTCGTTAGCGGCAGCCTGTATCAATGATCGGCGCATTGCATTGATCCTCTATTTGGGTTTTGACCGCGTCGGTGGCCAAATTCTCCCTCAATGGTCCATCGTCAGGGCATCTTCCAGCAGCTCGACCTCTTTGTCGACGCGTCGCGTCAAGAGGGTAGCCAGGAACACGCCGGAGAGTGCGCCCACCATCCCGGCCATCGTCGGGATGGTGGCCTGGGACACGCCGGCGGCCATCGACCGGGCGTTGCCCGTGCCGGCAATCGCCATCACGTCGAAGACCATGACCATGCCGGTCACGGTGCCCAGCAGGCCAAGCAGCGGACACAGTGCGACCAGGGTCTGGATCATCGGGAGCGCCCGGTTGGCCTCCTGGGAGAACTCCGAGATCCGGGCCTCCCGGATCGCCCGCGCATTCCACGAGCGGCGCTCGGCTCGCGCCTCCCAGTCACGCCGGATCTGCTCACCCAGCTGCCGCAGGCCTGAGCGGAAGAACAGCAGCCGTTCTACGATCAGCACCCACATGATCAGGATCGTCCAGCCGATAGGCACCATGACCGGCCCTCCCAGGAGGATGAAGTCACGGACCGACTGCCAGGCATCGAGCGCCCAAAACATCATGTTTCTCCTAGCTCAGGGCAGACAACCGGAGCTGCTCGCCCGCAAGCTCGTCACGAGGCCGCCGTCGTCGCCGTTTTCCGCTCCGCATGGCGGGCAATGATCCCGGCACTCTGCTCCTGCAGGACCTGGATGATGCGCTTGCTGCGCCCGGCCACGATCGTGTGCAGCAGCACCATCGGGATCGCGACGGACAGTCCCAGCACGGTGGTCACCAGCGCCTGGGAAATACCGCCGGCCATCAGCTTCGGGTCGCCGGTACCGAACAGCGTGATGGCCTGGAAGGTGTTGATCATGCCGACCACGGTACCGAGCAGACCCATCAGCGGCGCGACCACCGAGATGATCTTGATGAACAGAATCGCCCGGTTCAGCGCCGGCGTCTCCTTGACGATGGCCTCGGACATCTTGAGTTCCAGCGTCTCGACATCGACGTTGCGGTTCTCCTCGTAGACACCCAGAACACGACCCAGCGGGTTGTCAGGTATCACCTCATCACGCTTCAGCTGGGCGGTGACCTTGCTGCTGGTCAGCGACAGCACCAGCAGGCGCTGGAGCGCAATCAGCGTACCGATGACGCCAAGTGCAATGATCAGGTAGCCAACGAAGCCACCCTGCTGTATCCGCTCGACCAGGTTTGGCGTCGCGATCAGGGCGGCCAGCACCTGCCCTCGAGTCACATCGATGCCGAAACCGACCGTGCCTTCGCGGGCTGCCAGCAGATTCGAAGTGCTGCGCACGAAGCGCCCGCCGTCAGGCTGGCGCGGCAGCTCCGAAACATTGCCTGTTCCAATCTCATAGCGCAGATAGCGCCCATCGGCAATGATGTTGTACACGCCGACCCTGACGACCTCGGTTGGTGTCTTGGTGCCGTCCAGGTTGATCACGTCAGTCGTGAAGCGCGCCACCCTGCCGCTCTCAGTCATCTCCCGCTGCAGCTCGAACCAGAGCCCCTCGATCTGCTCGATCGACGGCAGGCGCGACCCACCGGCGATCCGGTCAACCAGCGCGCGCAGTTCGGTACCGCGGTCGGGATACTGGATGTTGGTCAGGGACCCCTCGAAGCGCCCCTGGGCATCACCAGCCACCTGCTGCAGCACGCCGAAAAGCTCGCGCAGCGCGCCCAGCCGCAGCTCCAGCTGGGAGGTCAGCTCAGAGAGCTCTTGCTCGTTGGTATTGAACCGGGCCTCAAGCTCGCTGCTGCGGCGCTCCTCGGCGGCACGCTGGTTTTCCGCATTGCGCAGCAGCTGCTGCTGCTCGGCCTGGTTGTCGCGGAACCGCCGCTCACGCTCCTGGGCTTCGCGGTTGTCGGTGACCCGGCCCTGCTCGACACGCCGCAGCAGCTCGTCCAGGGTCAGCGCCTGCTGGGCAGGCACGGGCTGGGCCAGACCCGCGACCAGCACAACGGTGGCCGCGATGGAAAACAGTTTGCGCAGATTCATTTCAGCGGGCCTCCACGGCAGTCGGCGCGGCAACGGGCAGGGTCACGAGCTCGGGAGCGATCTGCTGGCGGGCCATCTGCAGGGCAAGCCTGATGTCCCTGCGAAACTCGTTGCCCACCGGGTCCCAGCGACGCTCGGTCTGGTTCCAGACACCGGCCCGGCTGCCATCAGCGGTCTGGTAGATCAGCACCACGCGCCCTATGCGCAGCATGTCGACCTCACGGGTGCCGCCGTCTATGTCCATGGTCTGCTTGTAGGTCTCGATAGTCTGGCCGTAATCCATCTCGATCTGGAAGGCCTCGGTGACCCGACGGAACTTCTCGGCGACGGTGACGTCCTGGCGCTCGAGCAGCGCGTTCAGGTCCCTGACGCGGCGCTGGCGCTCTGCCAGCAGGAACGGGGCATCCAGCTCAACGAACTGCTCGAGGCCGGCGATCATCCGCGTCATGAGCGGGACGATCTGCCGGTTGATCATGTCGACCTGCTCGAGCGATTCAGCCAGGTCCTGCCGCTCGGCTTCCTGGTTGTCGACCTGACGCTGGAGCAGGGTGTTGTAAACCTCCAGACCCTCGATCTCGCGGAGCACCCGGTTGTATTGCTCCTCGGCCCGACGCGTGTTCTCGACGATCTGGTCGATACGCTCCTGGGATTCCTGTGCCAGGCGGGTCCGCTGCTGCTGGGCGGTGATCACCTGGTCGACCGACTGGGCTGGGGCTGGCACGGGCGTCACCGCCAGGGCCAGCGCAGCTGCCGCAATCGACCAACAGGACGTCCTGTTCATCGAAATCATTTAGGGGTCCCCTTGCTCAAGTTCGCAAACAATTATCAACAAATCCGGTTGGCCCGATGTGCCGGCAGGTTCCGGCGCAGGACAAACAACATGTTGCCAGCAATCATGCTGAAAACCAAAAAACGTTTCGGGGGCGACGACCCCGGGTGGGGGCCGGCCTGTTCAACGAGGCGCGGTCACCGGTCCGCTGCCTGCACTTTCGTCACAACGATTGCAGGTATCCAGTCAGCATAACAACAAGACCCGGCATGACCAAGCCTCGGTTGACATCAAATGGCCATTGCACGAACATTTCCCCAGCTCTGGTGACAGTCATGCAGAACGTGGCCGGCCGGGGTGCACCGGCAGGTACGCCCACCCGGGTCGACTGGACTGGCCACGCCCGGACATGGTCTGAACCAAACCCCGCACCGGCCCAGGTGGCGGGGTTTTTTGTTCCCGCAGCCTGCGGCTGCCAGGCTAGAAACTTTTTCAGGGATTTTAAGCCAGTGCGCATTTTTTCGGGACCGGATACTAGATCCGGTGCGCCGGCAGGAGATTGACCATGGATGCAGCAAGGGACAATCGCGTACTGATCTTCGACACGACGCTGCGCGACGGGGAGCAGGCCCCCGGATGCAGCATGACGCTGGGCGAGAAGCTGCGCGTCGCCGCGGCGCTGCGTGATCTGCGCGTCGACGTGATTGAGGCCGGGTTTCCGGCGGCCTCGCCCGGGGATTTCGCGGCGGTGCAGGCGATAGCCCGGGAAATCGAGGGCCCCGTGATCTGCGGCCTTGCCCGCTGCCATGAGAACGATATCCGCAAGGCCTGGGAGGCACTGCGCGAGGCGCCGCGCCGGCGCATACACGTGTTCGTCGCCACCAGCGAGATCCACCGCGAGTACAAGCTGCACATGGCTAAGGAGGAGATCATCCGGCGTGCCGTGGAGTCCGTGCACATGGCGCGCGAACTCACGGATGAGGTCGAGTTCTCGGCTGAGGATGCCTCGCGCACCGACCCGGTCTACCTTTCCGAGGTGGTGGCGGCCGTGATCGAAGCCGGTGCCAGCGTGATCAATATCCCGGACACCGTCGGCTACACGGTGCCTGCCGAGTTCCACAGCCTGTTCACGCACCTGCGCGACCACGTGCCGGGCATCGACCAGGTGATTCTCAGCGTGCACTGCCACGATGACCTGGGCATGGCCGTGGCCAACAGCCTCGCAGCCGTCAGCGCCGGAGCCCGCCAGGTGGAGTGCACGATCAATGGCATCGGCGAGCGCGCCGGCAACTGCTCGCTGGAGGAAGTGGTGATGGCGCTGCGCACCCGCCAGGAGCACTTCGGTCTGGAGACAGGCGTCGACTCACGCCGCCTCTACCCTACCAGCCGGCTGGTGGCCAGCGTCACCGGGATGCAGGTGCCACGCAACAAGGCGATCGTTGGCGAGAACGCGTTCGCCCACGAGGCCGGAATCCACCAGCACGGCATGCTGAAGAATGCGGCCACCTACGAGATCATGCGCCCCGAGGACGTGGGTCTCAGCCGGTCCAGCCTGGTGCTCGGCAAGCACAGCGGACGGCACGCGTTTCGCGAGCGCGTCCAGCAACTGGGCTTTGCCCTGGACGAGGAGCAGCTGAACCAGGCATTCGAGGCGTTCAAGAAGCTCGCCGACCGCAAGAAGGAGATGTTCGACGCCGACATCGAGGCGATCATCATGAACACCGGGCCGGGCCACGGCGGGCCATGGACACTTGACGAGCTGCACATCACCGCAGGCACCGGGG
Organism: Chromatiales bacterium; assembly: GCA_020831895.1. Taxonomy (GTDB): domain Bacteria; phylum Pseudomonadota; class Gammaproteobacteria; order Steroidobacterales; genus JAFIFS01. The sequence goes on along the minus strand of JAFIFS010000044.1, from coordinate 22,309 downwards.
CTATAGCAGCCGCGGCGGTGCGGCTGCGCCATGCCGATGGCCGCGCCGTCGACGAGGCCGCCGTCGGTGATGGACCGGTCGAGGCCGCCTTCAAGGCACTGGAACGTGCTTCGGGCATCGAGCTGGAACTAATCAACTTCGAGGTACGCAGCGTGACCGTCGGCGAGGATGCCCAGGGCCAGGTGACGGTGACCGTCACCCATGACGGGCACAACCAGCGCGGTCATGGTGTCAGCACAGACATCGTCGAGGCCGGCGCAAGAGCCTACCTCGAGGTCATCAACCGCGTCATGCGCCAGCGCGAGGCCGGCATCGTGCCGCCGGCCCCGGCAGAGCGCATCAACACCCCCTGAAATCCCGAGGAACTTTCATGCCGATCAAGCCCACTGAATGGATCTGGTACAACGGCGAGCTCGTGCCCTGGCATGATGCCCGCGTGCATGTCCTCACCCATGCCCTGCACTACGGCTCGTCGGTCTTCGAGGGCATTCGCGTCTACGACACCCCCGAGGGTCCCCGCGTATTCCGGCTCGGCGCCCATACACGTCGCATGCTCGACTCGGCACGCATCTACCGGATGGAGATTCCATACAGCCAGGAGCAGATCGATGCGGCCTGCCGCGAGGTCGTGCAGCGCAACGGCCTGCGCAGTGCCTATATCCGCCCGCTGGCCTTCCGCGGTTACGGCGAGGTCGGTCTCGCACCGCCGCCGGGGCACCCGGTGGATCTTGCGATTGCGGCCTGGGAATGGGGTGCCTACCTCGGGGCCGAGGCCCTGGAACAGGGCGTGGATGTCTGCATTTCGTCCTGGCGACGCGTGGCTCCCGGCACGATCCCGGCCCTGGCGAAGGCCGGCGGCAATTATCTCTCGAGCACGCTGGTCAGCCTCGAGGCCCGTGAGCGCGGCTATGCGGAGGGTATAGCCCTCTCCCACGACGGCATGGTGAGCGAGGGTGCCGGCGAGAACGTGTTCGTGATCCGCGACAACGTGATCCTGACCCCGCCCGCCTCGGCCTCGATCCTCCAGGGCATCACGCGCGATACGGTCATGGTCCTCGCCCGTGAACAGGGCCTCGAAGTGCGCGAGTCGGCCATTCCGCGCGAGGCGCTCTACGTAGCGGACGAGATGTTCCTGACCGGCACCGCTGCCGAGATCACCCCGGTAAGATCCGTCGATCGGATCCCGGTCGGCAGCGGGCGCAGGGGGCCGGTAACCCGTGCGCTGCAGGAGCAGTTCTTCGGCCTGTTCAACGGCCGGACCACTGATCGCTGGGGATGGCTGGAGCCACTGGAGGCCCCAGCCAAGGGTGTGCGGGCCGCTGCCGCAGACTGAGATCCCGCGCACCACTGGACCACCTGGAACTGAACACAAGCGGAGCCATGCTGATGACCGCCAAGTCTCTTTTCGAAAAGGTCTGGCAGGACCATGTCGTCGTTCCCGAGACCGACGACACGCCTGCAGTCCTCTACATCGACCTGCACCTGATCCACGAGGTGACGACACCGCAGGCTTTCAACGTCCTGCGTGAGCGGGGCATCCGCGTGCGCCGGCCGGACCTCACGCTGGCCACCATGGACCACTCCACGCCAACGGTCCCGGTCACCAGCCTGAAGGACCTCGACGTGGTGGCCGAGGGTTCAGCCGCCCGCCAGATCCGGCAGATGATCGAGAACTGCCGGGAGTTCGGCATCGAGCTGCATGGTTTTGATCGCGATACACGCGGCATCGTCCACGTGATCGGGCCCGAGCTCGGCGCCACCCAGCCTGGCAAGACGATCGTCTGTGGTGACAGCCACAGCAGCACGCACGGTGCCTTCGGCGCCCTGGCCTTCGGCATTGGCAGCACGGAGGTCGGTCACGTGCTGGCGACCCAGTGCCTGCTGCAGCGCCGCCCGCGTACGCTCGCCGTCAACATCAACGGCCAGCTCGCGGCGGGCGTCACCGCCAAGGACATCATCCTGGCGCTGATCGCAAAGATTGGTGTCGATGGCGGCACCGGCCACGTGATCGAGTACCGTGGCTCGACCGTCGCCGCGCTGGACATGGAGCAGCGCATGACGATCTGCAACATGTCGATCGAGGCCGGCGCCCGGGCCGGCATGATGGCCCCGGACGAGACCACCGTCGAATACCTGCGCGGTCGCCCGATGGCCCCGCAGGGCGCGGACTGGGACGCAGCGGTCAAGCGCTGGCTTGCCCTGCCCTCCGATCCCGGTGCCAGCTTCGACCGCGAGGTCTCGCTCGACGCCAGCGCGCTCGAACCCATGATCACGTTCGGCACGAACCCGGGCATGGCGATTCCCGTGACGGCTGCGATCCCGGAGCGGTACTCGGGGCCGTCCTTCCGCAAGGCCATGGAGTACATGCAGGTCGAGGCCGGCAAGCCGATGCTTGGCAAGCCTGTTGACCTGGTGTTCATCGGCAGCTGCACGAATTCCCGCATCACGGACCTGCGCCAGGTGGCGAGTGTCCTGCGCGGGCGCAAGGTGGCGGACAACGTGAAGATGCTGATCGTGCCTGGCTCGCAGGCCATCAAGCAGCAGGCTGAATCCGAGGGGCTGGACGAGGTGTTCCGCGCCGCTGGGGCCGACTGGCGCGAGTCCGGCTGCTCGATGTGCCTGGGCATGAATGGCGACACCGTGCCTGCAGGCCAGCTCTGCGTCAGCACAAGCAACCGCAACTTCGAGGGTCGCCAGGGCATCGGTGCGCGCACCGTGCTGGCCAGTCCTCTGACCGCCGCCGCGGCCGCCGTGAGTGGCAGCATCGCCGACCCGCGTACCCTCGAGACCCGGCAGTAAGGAACCATCATGGAAAAGCTCACCCGACTCGAATCCAGGATCACGCTGCTGCCGGCCAATGATGTCGACACCGACCAGATCGTACCGGCCAGGTTCCTGACGACGACGACCCGGGCTGGTCTCGGCAAGGCGCTGTTCGCCGACTGGCGTTACGACGCCGCGGGACAGCCGAAGCCCGATTTCGTGCTGAACCAGCCTGAGGCGGCCGACAGCAAGGTGCTCGTGGCCGGCAACAACTTCGGCTGCGGTTCCTCGCGCGAGCATGCGCCGTGGGCGCTGGCCGACTTCGGTTTCCGGGCCGTGATCAGCACGGCGATTGCCGACATCTTCCGCAACAACTCGATCAAGAACGGACTCGTGCCGGTCGTTGTGGACCAGGCGACGCACGAGTGGCTTATGGCCAATCCCTGGGAAACCGTCACCATCGACCTCGAGCGCTGCGAGCTCGTGCTGCCGGATGGCTCGGCAACCTCCTTCCCGCTCGATGGCTTCTCCCGTTACTGCCTGATGGAGGGCATCGACCAGCTCGGCTACCTGCAGCAGCAGTCGCCGGCCATCGACCGCTACGAGGAACAGCGACCGTGGAAGCCCTGATCGTCGCCCTGCCCGGGGACGGCATAGGACCCGAAGTCACGGCCGAGGGCGTGCGTGCGCTGCGCGCCGTCGAGCGCCTCGGCGGCCATCGGTTCCAGATCGTCGAAGCGCTGATCGGCGGCGCCGCCATCGATGCGACCGGCGAGGCGCTGCCAGAGGCGACGCGCAGTGCCTGCAGTGGTGCCGACGCGGTGCTGCTCGGTGCGGTCGGCGGCCCGAAATGGAGTGATCCCTCTGCCAGCGTGCGCCCCGAGCAAGGCCTGCTGGACCTGCGTGCGGCCCTGGGGGTGTACGCCAACCTGCGCCCCGTCGTGACGCACCCGGCCCTCTATGACGCCTCGCCGCTCCGCCCGGAACGGCTGGCCGGGGTCGACATCATGGTCGTCCGCGAGCTGACCGGCGGCATCTATTTCGGCAAGAAGGAGCGCGGCCCGGACTTTGCCACGGACGTCTGTACCTACCAGCGCGGGGAAATCGAGCGGGTCCTGCGCATGGCCGGCGAGCTCGCCCGCCAGCGTCGCCGTCGCGTGGTGTCGGTGGACAAGGCCAACGTCCTGGAAACCTCGCGCCTGTGGCGCAGCACCGCCACCACCCTCTTCACCAGCGAGTTCCCCGACATCGAGCTGGAGCACCTGCTGGTCGATGCGGCCGCGATGCACCTGCTGTCGCGCCCTGCCGACTTCGACGTGATGGTGACCGAGAACATGTTCGGGGACATCCTCACCGACGAGGCCTCGATGCTCGTCGGCTCGCTCGGAATGCTCCCATCGGCCGCACTCAACCAGGAACGACGCGGCCTGTACGAGCCGATTCACGGTTCCGCGCCCGACATCGCCGGACGCGGCATCGCCAACCCCTGCGGCACCATCCTGAGCGCCGCCCTGCTGCTACGCCACTCGCTCGGCCTCGAAGACCTGGCAGTGGTGCTGGAACAGGCGGTCTTCGCCGCTGTCAGTGCCGGTCACCGTACCGGCGACATCGGCGGCGGTGCGACGGCGCTCGGCACCCGCGCGATGGCGGACGCAATCCTGGCGGAGCTCCCGGCAGGGTGAGGCCATCCCGGACCCGGTCCGGGCTTGCCAGGTTCGTTTTAGTGTATTAGCATGCTACTACATTAAAACGGACAGACCACTGTGAAGGACCACCCCGAACGCGATGCCGACGAGCAGCGTGCCGCCGAGGACGCGCTCTTTGCCGCCGTGCTCGCGCTGCGCGAGCCCGCCGAGTGCCGCGCCTTTTTCGAGGATCTCTGCACGCCCACCGAGCTGCAGGCGATGACTGACCGGTGGCTGGTCGCCATGCTGCTCGACCAGGGCCTGACGTACCGCAGCATCCATGACCGCACCGGTGTCAGCCTGACTACGATCGGGCGCGTTGCCCGTTACCTCAACCGGGGCGCCGGCGGCTATACCGCCGCCCTTCGCCGCACCAGGAAGCCCAAGCCATGACCAAGCCCAAGGACGCACGCATCAAGATCGCCATCCAGAAGTCCGGGCGCCTGACCGAGCACTCGCTGGAGCTGCTGCAGCGCTGTGGGCTCAAGTACACGCGCGGCCCGGACCAGCTGATCGCCTATGGCGAGAACATGCCGGTCGACGTGCTGATGGTGCGCGATGACGACATACCCGGGCTGGTCAGGGACGATGTCTGTGACCTCGGCATCGCCGGCATGAACATCGTCGAGGAGCGGCGCCTGCACTTCCTCGAGCGGGACCCTGCGCAGCCCTTCCGCATCGTGCGCCAGCTCGACTTCGGCCACTGCCGGCTCGCTTTCGGCTACCCGGAGGGAGGCTCGGTGCTCAGCAAGGCGGATCTTGCCGGAACCCGTATCGCCACCAGTTACCCGTCGATCGTGCGGGACTACCTGGCTCGTGAGGGTATCAAGGCGCAGGTGGTGGAGTTCTCCGGCTCGGTGGAGATTGCGCCCAGCCTGGGCCGCGCCGACGTGATCTGCGACCTGGTTTCAACGGGAGCGACACTCGCCGCCAACAAGTTGCGCGAGGGCGAGACCATCCTCGAGAGTACCGCTGCCCTGCTCCAGACCCCGGTCGCGGTCCCGGAGGAGAAATCCGCCTGGATCGGCCGCCTGCTGCAACGGGTGGAAGGTGTGCTGCAGGTACGCGGCAGCAAGTACATCATGATGCACGCGCCGCGCTCGGCGCTGGCCCAGATCGCGGCCCTGCTGCCTGGATCAGAGTCCCCGACCGTGCTGCCCCTGGAAGGGCGCGATGACCGCGTGGCCGTGCATGTCGTCTGCCGCGAGAACGTGTTCTGGGAGACGCTGGAGAGCCTGAAGAGCATTGGCGCCAGCTCCCTGCTCGTCCTGCCGGTCGAGAAGATGCTTGCATGAGTACTGTGCTCAGGACACTCGAGTGGGGCAGCCTCGATCCGGCGGCGCGGCGTGCCGCGCTGTCCCGCCCGGCCATCACGACGCATCCTGACATCGAGGCGCGGACCCGCGAGATCGTCGGGCAGGTCCGCGAACGTGGTGATGCCGCCCTGCTCGAACTGACTGAGCGCTTCGACCGGGTCAGGCTGGACGGCCTGCGCGTCGACGAGCGCGAGGTCGAGGCGGCCGAGGCTGCAGTCAGCGATGCCGCACGCCAGGCGATCGCGGTGGCAATCGGCAACGTGCGCCGGTTTCACGAGGCCCAGCTGCTGGCCCCACTGTGCGTGGAAACGGCGCCGGGCGTAGTCTGCGAGCGGGTCTCGCGCCCCCTGCGCGCAGTCGGCCTTTATGTGCCTGCAGGCAGCGCACCCCTGCCCTCCACCGCCATCATGCTCGCGGTTCCGGCGAGCCTCGCCGGCTGCCCGGTCCGCGTCGTCTGCTCGCCGCCGCGGCCTGACGGCAGCGTGGACCCGCATGTCGTGGTCGCCGCGCGCATGGCCGGCGTCAGCGAGATCTACCGTGTCGGGGGGGCACAAGCCATCGCCGCGCTGGCTTTCGGCACCGCTACCGTTCCGAAGGTCGACAAGATCTTCGGTCCAGGCAATGCCTGGGTCACACAGGCCAAGGCAATCGTCGCCGCCGATCCCGCCGGCGCCGCACTGGACCTGCCTGCCGGTCCGTCCGAGGTCATGGTGATTGCGGACCATGAGGCCAACGCCCGCTTCGTCGCCCTCGACCTGATCTCGCAGGCGGAGCACGGGCCGGACTCGCACGCGGTGCTGGTAACGACCGACCCGGAGCTTCCCCTGCGTGTGGCGCGCGAGATCGATGCCGCGCTGCCCGGGCTTGGGCGGCGGGAGATCATCACCCAGGCGCTGCGTCATGCGCTGGCAGTCGTCGTTCCCGGGCTTGCCGATTGCGTCGAGGTGGCGAACAGCTATGCACCCGAGCACCTGATCATGCAGTGTTCCGGGGCACGCGAACTGGCGGCGGAGATCGACACGGCCGGTTCCGTGTTCATCGGCCAGTGGACACCCGAGTCGGTCGGCGACTACTGCAGCGGTACCAACCACGTGCTGCCGACCTATGGCTATGCCAGGGCCTACAGCGGGCTGTCTGTGACCGACTTCCAGCGCCGGATGACCCTGCAGGAAGTGACGCTTGAGGGCCTGCGCGGACTGGCTCCAGTCGTGACCACGCTGGCCGGCCTGGAGGGCCTGGATGCTCATGCCGAGGCCGTGCGCGTGCGCCTGGCCGATGACGCGGCATCCCGCTGATGGCCACCATCGACCTGCTGCGGCCGGAAATCCGCGCGCTGCGCGCGTACCAGCCGGCGGAAAATGTGGCAGGGCTCGTGCGGCTCAACGCCAACGAGAACCCCTGGAACCCGGCCTCCGACAGGGATGCCGCTGCGCTGAACCGGTACCCGGAGGCACGGCCAACGGTCCTGGCCAAGCGTCTGGCCGCGCACTACGGCCTCGACCCGGCGCGGCTGCTGGTGACCCGCGGCTCCAGCGAGGCCATAGATCTGGTGATCCGGAGTTTCTGCGCCGCCGGGCGCGACCGCATCGTGATCTCACCACCAACCTTCGGCATGTATGCGGTGTACGCGCAGATCCAGGGCGCCGGGATCCGCGAGGTGTCGCTGGATCGCGACCTCGGCTGGCGCCTGCCTGTCGATGACATCCTGGGCGGCTGGAGCCCGGCCGACCGGCTGGTCTTCGTCTGTTCGCCCAATAACCCCACCGGCACGCCGGTGAATCATGTGGACCTGCGCCGGCTGCTCGAAGGCCTGGCCGGGCGCGGCGTCGTCGTGCTCGATGCTGCCTATGCCGAGTTCGCCGGCGAGGATCCGGCTGCGGGCCTGATGGACGAATTCGACAACCTGCTGGTGCTGCGGACGCTGTCCAAGGCACTGGGCCTGGCCGGCGTGCGCTGCGGCGCCCTGCTCGGGCCTGCGGAACTTGTCGAGATCATTGGCCGCACGCTGCCTCCTTACTGCTTTCCTGTCACCAGCCAGCAGGCGGTGCTGTCGGCGCTGGACGAGGCCGAAGGACGTTTCGCGGCACAGCTGCGGATCCTGGTCGGTGAACGTGAGCGCGTGGCCGCTGCACTTGCAGCCCACCCGCGAGTGCTCGAGACCTGGCCGAGCGCCGCCAACTTCATCCTGGTGCGCGCACAGGATCCGGCTGACTTTGTCGCTGCGGCCCGTGGCGGCGGCGTGCTTGTACGCGACTTCAGCAGCGACCCATGGACACCCGGATGCATCCGCATCACCATCGGTGCGCCCGAAGAGAACGACAGACTCCTGGAAGCCCTCCGATGAGCACCCTGCGCAAGATTGCCTTTCTTGACCGTGACGGCACCCTGATTCAGGAGCCGCCCGACGAGCAGGTGGACCGCCTGGACAAGGTCGAGCTGGTGCCCGGTGTCATCCCTGCGCTGCTCGCACTGCGCGATGCGGGCTACGAGTTCATCATGGTGACCAACCAGGACGGACTGGGCACGCCGAGCTTCCCGGAGGACGACTTCCGGCAGGCCCACGAGTTCATGCTGCGCCTGTTCTCTTCGCAGGGCATCGAGTTCTCCTCGGTCAGGATCTGCCCCCACCGGCCCGATGATCGCTGCGGCTGCCGCAAGCCCAGCCCCGAACTGGTCGCCGACCTGCTTACCGGGAATGTACTCGACCGCAATCGCAGTTTCGTCGTGGGCGACCGGGAAACCGACATGCAGCTGGCGAGGAATCTCGGCCTCACGGGATTCCACCTCGATCCGCGTGATCCGGCAGGCTGGGACGAGATCGTGCGCGCGCTGCTTGCCGCGCCCCGCCGTGCGACGGTCGTGCGCAACACGCGCGAGACGCGGATCAAGTGCAGCGTCGACCTCGACCGCGAGGGCGATACCGAGGTCAGCACCGGCATCGGCTTCTACGACCACATGCTGGAGCAGATCGCACGGCATGGCGGGTTCTCGCTGCAGATTCGCTGCGGCGGCGACCTGGAAGTCGACGAGCACCACACGGTGGAGGACTGCGCGCTGGCACTGGGCAGTGCGATGCGCGAGGCTCTGGGCGACAAACGTGGCATCGGGCGTTATGGCTTCGTGCTGCCGATGGACGAGACTCAGGCTTCGGCCACGCTGGACCTGTCCGGCCGGCCCTACCTGGTGTTCGAGGGCAGTTTTCCCCGGCCCGAGGTCGGTGGCCTGCCCACGGAGCTGGTGCCGCACTTCTTCCGTTCGTTCAGCGAGACGCTCGGCGCGAACCTGCACATCAGCGTGCGTGGCGAGAACGCCCATCACATGGTCGAGGCCTGCTTCAAGGCGCTGGGACGCTGCCTGCGCCCGGCCCTGGCCCGCAGTGGCCAGGCGCTGCCCAGCACCAAGGGCGTGCTGTGAGCGCAGGCAGCCCCGCCACACGCGTGGTGATCATCGACAGTGGTGGCGCCAACATCGCCTCGCTGCGCTATGCGCTTGCGCGGCTGGGCCATCAGTCGCGGCTGAGCAGTGACCCGGACGAGATATCCGGCGCCACCCACGTCATCCTGCCGGGCGTCGGTGCCGCCGCGGCGGCGATGGAACAACTGCGCAGTCGCGGGCTGGACCAGCTGATTCCCCGGCTGACCCGGCCGTTGCTGGGGATCTGCCTGGGCATGCAGCTGCTGTTCGAGCACTCGGCCGAGGATGATGCGCGCTGCCTTGGCATCCTGCCGGGTGGTGCCGGGCGCCTGCCGGGCGGGTCTGGCCTGCCGGTCCCCCACATGGGCTGGAACCAGCTCGAGCTGTGCGCGTCCAGCCCGCTGTTCAATGGTGTGTCCAGCGGCGACTGGTGCTATTTCGTGCACAGCTATGCGGTGCCGGTTGCTCCGGCCACACTCGCCACCAGCACCTACGGGATCCGCTTCAGCGCCGTGGCGGGGCAGGCGAACTTCTTCGGCACCCAGTTCCACCCGGAACGCTCCGGGGTGACGGGTGCACGCATCCTGGCCAATTTTCTCGCCCTGGACTGAGACTGGAAGTAACATGGAAGTCATTCCTGCGATTGATCTGCTTGGCGGCAAGTGTGTGCGCCTCTACAAGGGCGACTTCGGTGCCGTAAGCGAGTATGACGAAGACCCCTTGCAACTGGCCGCGCGCTACCGCTCGGCTGGCCTGAGCCGGCTGCACGTGGTCGATCTGGACGGTGCGCGGACCGGCTCTCCCGGCAACGCCGCCATCATCGGGGAGCTGACACGCAAGGCCGGCATGCAGGTGCAGGTCGGCGGCGGGGTGCGCTCGCTGGACAGTGCCCGTGCGCTGCTGGACAGTGGCGCCAGCCGGGTCGTCGTCGGGTCGGTGGCGGCCGAGGCACCGGACGAGGTGCTTGGCTGGATCGAGCCCTTGGGTGCCGGACGACTGATACTGGCTTTCGACATCAGGACGAGCCCTGGCGAGGACCCGGAGGTGGTCACGCGCGGCTGGACCCAGGGCAGTGGACGCAGCCTCTGGTCCCTGGTCGAGCGGTTTGCCGACGCCGGCCCGGTCGAGTTCCTGTGCACCGACGTGGCCTGCGATGGCACGCTCGAAGGGCCCAACCTGGCACTCTACGAGGACTGCTGCCGGCGCTTCCCGGCTTCCCGGTTCATAGCATCGGGCGGTGTATCCGGTGTGGCCGACCTGCCGGCCCTGGCCGCGACGGGCGTGTCCGGCGTGGTGACCGGCAAGGCGCTGCTCGATGGCAGGCTCACCCTTGAGGAGGCAGGACGATTCTCGCGCGACGCATAATCCCTTGCCTCGACGTCCGTGACGGCCAGGTCGTCAAGGGTGTCCGCTTCCGCGACCACGAGGTCGTGGGTGACATAATGGAACTGGCGCGTCGCTACCGCGACGAGGGCGCCGACGAGCTGGTGTTCTACGACATCACGGCGAGCCCCGAGGGCCGCTCGGTCGACCGGCGCTGGGTCAGCGAGGTGGCCTCGGTGCTGGACATCCCGTTCTGCGTCGCCGGGGGTATCCGCAGTATCGCCGATGCCGAGGAAGTGCTGAACTTCGGGGCGGACAAGATTTCGGTCAACAGCCCGGCGCTGCAGGATCCTGGACTCATCAACGAGCTTGCACGTCGTTTTGGTACCCAGTGCGTGGTCATCGGGATCGACAGTTTCGAGAGTGGCGGCGAGTACCAGGTTTACCAGTACACCGGGGACCCGGACCGCACCCGGGATTCGGGACGCCGCACCAGCGACTGGGTGCGGGAAGTACAGTTGCGCGGCGCCGGCGAGGTCGTGCTGAACTGCATGAACCAGGACGGCGTTCGCGAGGGCTATGACATTGAACAGCTGACCCGCGTGAGGAGACTCTGCAACGTGCCGCTGATTGCGTCAGGTGGTGCCGGCAGCGCGATGCACTTCGCGGATGTCTTCAGGAAGGCTGCCGTGGACGGTGCGCTGGCGGCCAGCGTGTTTCACAAGCGGATACTGGGTATTCCGGCGCTCAAGGACTACCTGCACGACCAGGGGATAGAGGTGCGACGATGAACGAGCTGCCGCTGGCTTTCCTGGCCGAACTCGAGGCACTGATCGAGAGCCGCAGGGAAGCCTCGACCAGAGAAAGCTACACTGCGCGGCTGTTTGCTGCTGGCCCCAGGCGCATTGCCCAGAAGGTGGGCGAGGAAGGACTGGAGGTTGCTCTGGCCAGCGTCGAGGGCAAACGTGAACACATCGTGGCTGAAGCGGCAGACCTTACCTACCACCTGCTCGTGCTGCTGAGAAGTCACGACCTGGGCCTGGCCGATGTGGCTGCGGAGCTCAAGCGCCGGAGCCAGTGACCGGGCATCACTCCAGCGCGAGCTCCATGGCTGGATCGCGCAGGTTGTAGCTCGAGCTCATCACGTGGCCATAGGCCCCGGCATTGGCGATCAGCAGGACATCGCCCTCGGCGCAGTCTGGCAGAAGCCTGTCGCTCCCGAGGCGATCGCCGGTCTCACAGATGGGCCCGACGACCGAGACAGACCCCTCGATGGGCTGTTCTAGCCGCGTCAGGTTCGCGATCTCGTGATACGCCCCGTAGAGCGCCGGACGGATCAGGCTGTTCATGCCTGTACTGATGCCGACATAGCGCACTGCGCCCTTGCCCTTGGTCTGGGTCACCCTGGCCAGCAGCACGCCGGCCTCCGCGACGAGGTAGCGGCCGGGCTCCAGCCAGATCTCGAGGTCGGGTCTTGCGGCGTGCACCTGCGCCAGCGCCTCATCCAGTGCGGCGATATCGAGCGGCCGCTCGCTGCGCCGCTCGGGCACGCCCAGCCCGCCGCCCAGATCGAGATAACGGAGCTCCGGGAATTCGCCCGCAAGGCCCGTCAGTGCACGGCCAACCTCGACCCAGTTCTCCGGTATCAGAATGCCGCTTCCGGTGTGCGCATGCAGGCCCACGACCCGGGCGCCAGCCGCCCGCACCAGTTCGTGCGCCTCTTCGAGCTCGAAAAGCGGAATACCAAACTTCGAGTGGGCGCCGGCCGTGCGTACGTGCTGATGATGCCCCCTCCCCTGTCCAGGATCGACCCTGAGGAAAAGTTCGCGGCCCGCGAACAGGCTCTGCCAGTGACGCAGTGGATAGAGGTTGTCCAGCGTGAGCCAGGCGTCTGCCTCCAGGCCGAAGGCATAGTCGTCACGTGGGGCGAAGTTCGGCGTATACAGGATGCGCTGGCGATCAAGGTGAGGGAACAGCCCGAGCACGTGCCGGATCTCCCCGGGTGAAACGCACTCGAAGTTCACGCCGGCAGCCTCCATCCTGCGCAGGACGACGGGCTGGTTGTTCGCCTTCACGGCGAAGAACACACGGCTGACCGAGCGCATGGACTTCAGGCGGGCGATCGCCGCATCGATCGTGGGCAGATCATAAACATAGGCAGACTCGGCGCTGGCGACGAGCGCCAGCAGATCGCCGCGCCGGCGCTGCCACCAGGGCTGGGCGGCAGGCTCGACCTTCACCGCGCCCACCTGCAGCTCCTGCCAGGTTTCACCGAACACGCTATCGGTGTCGCTGGCGCTGGCGCCCACCAGCTGCGCGTGCAGTTTCTGGATCAGCCGTCCGGCCTGCCCCTCCTCGACGACAAAGCTCAGGTTCAGGTCGCTGGCCGACTGGCTGACCAGGTGTATGCGGTGTTCCTGGAACGCCTCGAGTGCCGGCCCGATCTCGTGAAGAGTCGCGCGGATCTTGCGCCCGACCAGGCTAACGACCTCGACTCCCTGGATGATGCTGACCCGGCAGAGTCGCTCGAGCCGGTGCCTGAGCTGGCCTAGTACGGCCGCGTCGACCGAGTTGATTCCCGTGTCAAGCGTGACGGTGACGTTGCTCTCCGACGTGGAGACGAGATCGACGGACAGCCCGAGGTCGGAGAAACAGCGGAACACCTCCGCGAGGAACCCAGCCTCCTGCCACATGCCCAGCGTATCCATGGATACCAGCGTGATGCGTGTCCGGCCTGAGATCGCCTTGACGCGCGGCGAATCACTGCCGGTATCACGGCTGACCAGCGTTCCCGGCAGCTCGGGCTGACTGGTGCACAGCACACGCAGCGGAATTCCCGCCACACGACAGGGCCCGATCGAGCGTGGATGCAGCACCGAGCCACCCGTCGAAGCAATCTCCTGCGCTTCCTCGTAGCTCAGCTGGCGCAGCAGCCGTGCGCCGGGGACGATCCTGGGGTTTGCGCTGAACATGCCCGGGACATCCGTCCAGATCTCCAGCGCCCTGGCTGACAGCTTGGCCGCAAAATAGGCGGCCGAAGTATCCGAACCTCCGCGCCCGAGCAGCACGGGCTCCCCGGCGGCACTGCGCGCGATGAAGCCCTGGGTCAGCAGGATGCCCTCGCAGGCTGCCAGTCGCGTCGCCAGCGCAGGATCCGGGTCAAAGGAACAGGTCGCCGTCAGGAAGCGGGCCGACTCGTTGGCACCCGGCATGTCGCGCGCAGTCAGCAGGTCCCGGGCATCGAGCCAGGTTACGGGCAGCCCGGTACGCTGCAGCCAGGCCGCACCCAGCCGGGTAGCCATCAGCTCGCCCATGCCCATCAGTCGGGCCTGGATGCGGGGGCTGACCTCGCCGAGGAGATGAATACCAGCCAGCAGCTGGCGCAGCTGGGCCAGGTCCTGCTCCAGCAGCGCCTCACCGTCCAGACCCAGCTCCCCGGCAAGCCGGAAATGCAGTTCGGCAAGTTCATCCACGCCAGGACTGCAGTCACTGTCCATGGCCTGCCTGAGCAGGCCCTCCAGCCGGTTCGAAACCGTAGCCAGCGCAGAATGCACGATGAGCGGGCGCAGTCCTGCCTCACGCCGCTGGCGCAGCAGGCCGGCTATGGTCTCCCAGCGTTGTGCCGACGATACGCTGGTGCCGCCGAACTTCAGGACGACCCAGTCAGCACTCATTCGCCCACTGCACCCGTGGTCACCGCGCCGGTGGAGGCGGAGCTTACCAGCGCCGCGTACTTGCGCAGCGCGCCTGGACGGCTCTCTGCGGCCGGCGGCTGCCAGGCCGCCGCGCGGCGCGCCAGCTCCTCGGCCGGCACGTGCAGATCGATGAGTCGATCCTGCGCGTCGATGCTGATCTCGTCGCCATCCTCCACAAGGGCGATCGGCCCGCCGACCGCGGCTTCAGGCGAGACATGCCCCACGACGAAGCCATGGCTGCCACCGGAGAAACGACCGTCGGTGATCAGTGCGACGCTGTCGCCAAGGCCCTTGCCCATGATCGCACTGGTCGGGCTGAGCATCTCGCGCATACCCGGGCCGCCGCGCGGTCCCTCATAGCGGATCACGACGACGTCACCAGCAACGATCCCGCCGTCCAGGATCGCGGCCAGTGCCTGCTCCTCGGAGCCGAAGACACGGGCCCGACCGGTGAAACGCAGCCCCTCCTTGCCGCTGATCTTGGCCACCGCGCCTTCAGGCGCGAGGTTCCCGTAGAGGATCACCAGGTGGCTGTCCGCCTTCACCGGGTTGGCGAAGGAGCGAACGATCTGCTGATCCTCCGGGTACGGGGAAACGTCCGCCAGGTTCTCTGCCAGCGTGCGGCCGCTGACTGTCAGGCACTGCCCGTGGAGCAGCCCTTCATCCAGCAGCATCTTCATCAGCGGCTGTATACCGCCGATCTCGATCAGTTCCGACATCAGGTACTTTCCGCTGGGGCGAAGATCTGCAAGAACCGGCACCCGCGCGCCGATCCGCGTGAAGTCCTCCAGTCCGAGCTCCACGCCGGCCTCGAACGCCATGGCTACCAGGTGCAGCACCGCATTGGTTGAACCACCCAGGGCGATGACCACGGTGATCGCATTCTCGAAGGCCTCGCGGGTCAGGATATGCGAAGGCCTGATTCCCCGTCGGAGCAGCTCCACGACGGCCTGCCCCGCCCGCCTCGCATCAGCACGCTTCTGTGCCGAGACCGCCTCCTGAGCCGAGCTGTTGGGCAGGCTGAGGCCCATTGCCTCGATGGCCGACGCCATCGTGTTTGCGGTATACATGCCCCCGCAGGAACCCGCGCCGGGGATGGCCTGCTGTTCCACCTCAAGCAGCTGGGCGCGGCTCAGCCGTCCGCTGGCCACGCCCCCGACGGCCTCGAACACCGAGACGATGTCACGGCGCCCTGGACCTGGCTGGATCGTGCCTCCGTACACGAACACCGATGGCCGGTCGAGCCGTGCCATTGCCATCACGCAGCCCGGCATGTTCTTGTCGCAGCCACCGATGGCCACAAAGCCATCGAAACCTTCGGCAGCGACCACCGCTTCTATGGAGTCGGCGATGATCTCGCGGGAGACCAGCGAGTAGCGCATGCCTGGCGTACCCATGGAAATCCCGTCGGACACGGTGATTGTATTGAACAGCACAGCCTTGCCGCCGGCGCCATCCACGCCCGCGGATGCTTCGCTCGCGAGATCGTTGATGTGCATGTTGCAGGGCGTGACCATGCTCCATGTGGAGGCGATGCCGACCTGACTCTTGGCGAAATCCGCCTCCTTGAAGCCTACGGCCCGAAGCATGGCTCGGCTGGCGGCGTGCTCGACACCGTCGACCACGATGCTGGAGTAGCGGCGCTCTTCGCTTCCGCGCTGGTCACTGTCGTTCATGTCAGGGGTTCCAGAGGTGGGTAAACCCGATCATTTTAGCACCGCAGGGTCATCCTGACGGCAGCAGCTTGCCGGGATTCATGATCCCCGCAGGGTCCAGCTCAGCCTTGAGTCGGCGCATCAGTTCAAGCTCGGTGGCGCTACGCCAGCGTGCCAACTCCTCCACCTTGAGCTGTCCGATACCATGCTCGGCGCTGAAGCTGCCGCCCAGGCTCACCGCGACCCCGTGCACCGCCGCATTCAGCTCCGCACGGCGCGCGAGGAAGCTCGTCGAAGTCTCGCCCTCGGCCTGGCTGAGGTTATAGTGCAGGTTCCCGTCCCCGAGGTGACCGAAAATGCAGGGCCGGCAACCCGGGCTGATGCGCGCGACCTCCTGGTCCGCCCGCAGGATAAATTCCTGCAGGGAGGACAATGGAACAGAGATATCGTGCTTGATGCTGGCGCCGAGCGGCTTCTGCGCAGCCGACAGGCCGTGGCGCAGGCTCCAGAAGGATGTGCGCTGCGCCTCGCTGGTCGCGAGGACGGCGTCATGGACCCCCGGCTCGCTATAGACCCGCTCGAGAAATGCCGTGAGTTCCTCTTCCATCCGGGCCCTGATCCGCGAGCTCGCCACCTCGAGCAACAGGTACCAAGGGGCAGAATCGGGCAGCGGATGACGCAGGCTGGGCTCACAGGCCAGGGCCAAGCTGGCCGCATGCGCGCTGATCAGCTCACAGGCCTGCACCTCCTCGCCCAGGGCGCGGCGCGCCTGGCGATACAGGGCTACGGCCACGGCCGGTGAATCGAGCCCGACGAAAGCGGTCGCGAGGCTGTCCGGCCGCGGGTGGAGCCGGCACACGGCGGCCGTGATGAAGCCCAGCGTGCCCTCGGCGCCGATGAACAGCTGCTTGAGATCGTAGCCAGTATTGTCCTTGCGCAACCCGCGGAGCATCGACAGCACCCGACCATCCGCCAGCACGACCTCCAGCCCCAGGACCATGTCGCGGGCATTTCCATAGCGCAGCACGTTGATGCCGCCAGCGTTGCTGGACAGATTCCCGCCCAGCTGGCAG
The DNA here is from genome assembly GCA_020831895.1 of Chromatiales bacterium. Taxonomy (GTDB): domain Bacteria; phylum Pseudomonadota; class Gammaproteobacteria; order Steroidobacterales; genus JAFIFS01. The sequence continues at coordinate 5,385 of JAFIFS010000044.1, read as the reverse complement.
CTGCCCTCGGCTGCCAGGCTGAGCGGAAACAGCAGCCCCGCTGCCGAGGCGGCTTCCTGCAGCCGTGACAGCACACAGCCAGCCTCGGCGGTCATCGTCAGGTTGTCGACATCGAGGTTGCGAATCGCGTCGAGTCGTTCGGCCGCAAGGATCACCTGGGGCATGGACTGGTCCCGGGCAGGGACCCCCCCCCCGACCAGACCGGTATTGCCCCCCTGCGGCACCACGCCGATCCTGTGCGCGTTGCAGTAGGCGAGGATTGCTGCGACCTGCCCCACGGTGGTGGGACGCAGGACCAGCGGACTGCCGGCCCGGAACTGGCCGCGCCACTCGATCAGGTAGCGCTGCATATCCGCAGGATCATCGATCCAGCCGGCCTTCCCGACCAGGGTCTTCAGGTGCTCGACATGCTGTTTCATGGGCGGGTCCGGCCGGCGCGCAGCCGCTGACGGCTCGCGCCCGCCTTGCAATTGCGGGAATGCCTCGCGCATGCTATTCGACCGTCCGGGGAACGCCAAGTGGTGACCAGTCCAGCCGCCGGCGCAGCCAGGCTGCAGTGGAAACAGGCTTGCCAGACCACAGGATGCCTATGCCCGTCAACCAGCCCATCGAGAACGTCACGGACCTGCGCCAGCGCGGCAACCTCCTGGAACTGGAGCGCCAGCTCTACGCGCAGTGGAACCTCGGCCGCAACCTGATCCTGGCCTGGAGCCCCCAGCCTGGCGGCGTGCTCGTCCTGGTTGTCCCGCACTACACCGTCGCCAGCTATGGCCTCACCGCGACCACGACGGCTCCAGCGGGTGGACAGCGCCCAGCCGACCCGGCCACCCGCTTCATCGTGGAGCTGCTGTCAGGGCAGCGACAGTTCACCGGACGGCAGATTGCCAACGCGGCCCGTCTGCTGGAGGTCGAGCCTCAGCTGCTCAGGCTGCGGCATCCGCTTCCCGCCGACCCGTCCACGTTCGAGCAGATAGAGGGCCTGGTCAAGCGCTACAGCGTGAGCTTCGTGCCAAGCCGCGCGGTGGCACTGTTCGACATCGTCGGTTTCAGCCTCCTGAGCCCCTTCGAGCAAATGACCCAGCTGAACAGCCTGTCCTGTTCACTTAACGCCGCCTACAGCCGGATGCTCGCGCGTCGCATGCGCGTCAATTTCGCCCGCTCCACGACAGGTGACGGCTTCTACATCTGGAACCGGGACCTTGGGCTGGAGGCTGACACCAGCCTCTACCACTTCATGCACCTGGTTCTCGCAGACAACGCGATCGCGCAGCACAAGGCCAGGGGGCATACGGTCCCGGTGCTGCGCACCTGCTTTCATGTTGGCAGCTGCTACGAGTTCCACCACGCCGAAGGGCTCAACCCTACCGTCTACAGCGATATCGTCGGCGAGGTGACCATCGAACTCGCACGGATGATAGAGCAGGCCATGCCGGGCCAGATACTCGTCGGCGAGTTCTCCGCACTGGCCGCAAACGCCGGTTATACGGCCCTGGATGCCGTGCACTTCATCGACCAGGCCCAATCCAGCCTGATGGCGCTCAATGGTCTGGAGCTGTCCGACGAGGCCGTGGAATCGATCAAGTGCTACCTCACCGGGCGCGCCCATACCGATGGCACCTTTTCCGTGCGAAGGCTGCGTATCGAGGACAAGCACGGCCGCGTGCGCCATGTCTTCAATGCCAAGGTCAACATCCATCGACGCGATGCGGATCCGATCCTGCTCGGCGTGGAGGACCGTTATCTGGAAGGCCAGCACGTGGCTGAACTGCAGGGCTACCGGATCGAGCCTGACGGAAGAATCAGCCTCCCGCTGTCCTGAGGCGTGAACTCAGCGGAACAGGTCCCAGGGCCAGTTGAGCTCGGGATCGATCGCGGCCCTTACCGTGCCGGCGATGCGCGGCTGGTAGAGTGCTTCGGCGATCAGCATGGCGAGGTCTGACCTGGTAATCAGGCCCATCGTGTCAGGCTTGGCGGCAAGCTGCCCCCGGCCCGTGGGCGCGCCGTCCCTGAGAGCGCCAGGCCTGATGATGAGGTAATCGAGACCGCTGGCGCGAAGGTGTTCCTCGGCCAGGGTCTTGAGCTCGATGGCCTCGCGCAGGAGCCAGCGGGTGATCCACGGTGGTGCGCCCGCACTGTCCGCGGCCCCGATGGTGCTGACCATCACCATCAACGGCCGGCCGTGTTCCAGCGCCGCGTCCACCAGGTTGCGGTTGCCCAGGTAATCAGGCGGCTCGACGCAGCCGCGGCAGCCCAAGCTGGAGACGACGACGCGATACTGCCTTGTGGACATCGCGGCAGACACCTGCCCGGGGTCCAGCGCATCACCTGCCACGATGGGGATACCCAGTGCATCCAGCGCACTGCGGTCGGAACCCTCGCGGACCATGGCGACCACATCCTCGCCGCGCGCCACCAGTTCGCGAGCCAGTTCGAGGCCGGTGCCACGAGTCGCACCAACCAGCAATATCGGGCCTGCCGTCCCGGGCACGGGCGCGACCCGCTTCATGCGGAACAACTCACCGCTGGCGTTGCCCCAGATCACCTCGCCAGCGGCGTTGACGAAACGGCCCAGGAAACCGTAGCCGTCTGGCGTGATCTCGACTGCGTCGTCCGCAAACAGCTCCTCGCCCGTACCGGGATTGATCATCCGGCAGGCGCCTTCGCGGACCTCCCCGTACAGCCGCTCCTCGCCGATCACGGGCTCGAGCAGGAAGTCACAGTCCTCGTCCCAGCGGACGGCATCGAGGGTCAGGGCGGCCAGTCGTTCCGGCTCAAGGTGCGCATTGTGGAAACTTGCGGGCTCGAGAAAATCCAGCTCGCGCTGTAGTACGCCGCGGCCCTCGGGATCGGGCAGGAACTGCAGCAGCCCAAGGCGCATGATCAGGTCCGGGTTGAGCGAGCCATCGGCCGAGGCCTGCTGAAACACGAGCCAGCCAGGAATGGCAGCAACCTGAACCGGGACGAACAGCTGGTGCACCGGGCGGTGACGATCCGCAAGGGGAACGTCACGCCGTTCGTTGTCACTCACCTGGTCGAGATTGTCGTAGCGCCCATGCACCCAGGCCTGGACAGCCGCGAGTGCCTGCGCCGCCGCCCCGGATCCAGCGTTGCCACCCGGCTGGGCCTCGGCAGGCAGGATGGCGAACGCCAGCCCGATGAACACCAGGCTGGCGAGAGATCTCCTCCGGTTGGTCGGGGCGAGAGGATTCGAACCTCCGACCCCCTGCACCCCATGCAGGTGCGCTACCAGGCTGCGCCACGCCCCGATCACTGTACTGGAGGATTGCCGCCGGGCTGGCCGGCGCCGCGCATGATAACCAGATCGGCGAAGCGCTACAAACCGCATCCGGGCCCGGTCTCAGCGGCGCAGCATCTTCAGGATGTCCTCAAGCTCGACACGCATCTGCCGGATGATCTGCTGACTCTGTGACAGGTCGCTGCGAGCCTCTTCACCTGCCAGCTTCTGGCGCGCGCCCCCGATCGTAAAACCTTCGTCATACAGGAGGCTGCGGATCTGCCGGATAATCAGCACATCCTGCCGCTGGTAATAGCGACGGTTGCCGCGTCGCTTCACGGGCTTGAGCTGGGGAAATTCCTGCTCCCAGTAACGCAGCACATGCGGCTTGACTGCGCAGAGTTCGCTCACTTCGCCAATCGTGAAGTAGCGCTTGCCCGGAATCGGCGGCAGTTCGCTGTTATTCCCCGGTTCCAGCATAGGCCTCCACCCTCGCCTTGAGCTTCTGGCCTGGCCGGAACGTGACGACCCGGCGTGCCGTGATCGGGATCTCCTCGCCTGTCTTGGGATTGCGCCCGGGACGCTGGTTCTTGTCGCGCAGGTCGAAGTTGCCGAAACCGGACAGCTTGACCTGCTCGCCGCTGGCCAGCGCAGCGCGCAGGTCCTCGAAGAACATCTCGACAAGTTCGCGCGCTTCGCGCTTGTTCAGGCCCACCTCGTTGAACAACGACTCGGCCATTTCAGCCTTGGTTAGTGCCATGCCTGGTCCCGGATCCTTGCCTGATGATGCCTGCTAAGTGACTCGCTGACCCGCTGCAGGACCGCGGCCACTTCCTCATCAGTTAGGGTGCGCGAAGTTTCCTGCAGAATCAAGCCTAAAGCGATACTCTTTTGAGAGGTCTCGACCTTGCTGCCGGTATAGACGTCGAATACGAACGAGTCCACCAGCACCGGGCCTGCCGCCTCGCGGACGGTGGCCAGCAGCTCCGCCACGGGCAGCTCGCGGGCAACGACGATCGCAAGGTCGCGCCGGGTGGCCGGAAAGCGCGACACCGGGGCGACCTTGACCGGCTTGCAGCGGGCCAGTGCGGCCAGCTCGATCTCGAACAGCAGCGTGCGCCCGGCCATGTCCAGCCGCTCGGCGCGCGCCGGGTGCAGCTCGCCGATCCAGCCGCAGGCCTCCCCGTCGCGCTCGATCCGGGCACAGCGGCCGGGATGCAGCGCCGGATGACTCGCGGCGACAAAACTCCAGTCACCACCTGCCAGCCCGAGCAGCGCGCTCACATCGCCCTTCAGGTCGAAGAAATCAGCCGGTTGCTGTGGCTCACCCTGCCACCAGTCGGGCTGGCGACCACCATGCAGCAGACCTGAAACCAAAGAAACCTGTTTGTATACAGAATCCTGCAGACTGAACTTCGCGCCGATTTCAAATATCCGCACCCGTCCCTGCTGACGTGCCAGGTTGTAGGCGCAGACCTGGGCCAGTCCGGGCCAGACGGAGCGGCGCATGTTTGCGAGTTCCGCCGAGATCGGGTTGGCCAGCGGCAGGGGTGCGCCCTCCGACGAGAACCAGCTGTCGTGGTCAGGCCGGATGAAGCTGTAGGTGATCACTTCCTGGAAGCCGCGGTCGACCAGTGCACCGCGGATACGATCCTCGCCGAGGCGGTCATCGGGAGCGGCGCCAAGCCGTGCAGTGAGCTGCCCCGGGATGCGGGGCAACTGGTCGTAGCCATGCAGCCGTGCCACTTCCTCGACCAGGTCTTCCTCGATGGCCAGGTCGAAGCGCCACGACGGCGGTGTCGCCTGCCATGCACCCGGAGATTCCTCGACCTCGAGCCCCAGCGCGCGCAGATGGCCTGTCACTTCCGCCGCGGGCACCTTGGTGCCGAGCAGCGCATCCAGGCGCTGCTGGCGCAGCGTAATCGGCGCGCGGAGCCGCGCCGGCTGTCCGCCATGTTCCGTCAAGGCCCCGGCCTCGCCACCGGCCAGCGCCAGCAGCAGGCTGGTGGCCCGCGCCAGCGCACGCGCCGGCAGCGGGGGGGGGGCCCCGCGCGCCCCGCGCAGCGCCGCCGCCGGCTGGGGCCCCGGCCCCCGCGCGCGGCGCGCGCGGCGCGGCGGCGGGGGGTGGGGGGGGTCGCGGCGGCGGTCGG
>JAFIFS010000020.1 GCA_020831895.1 Chromatiales bacterium | reverse complement strand
GGGCCACCGGAATACATCATCCGCGGCGATGACGGCCCGCCCGACTTGCGCGGGGTGCGCTTATCTGACGAGCGGCGCGGCGCCCCAGTGGGACGCCGCGACACCTGCCCTGGATCCCGGGTTTAGAAGCGATAGCCCACGTTCAGGCCGACCACGACCGGGTCGATCTTCACCGTCGTGCGCGCAACCGGTGCGCCGTCGGCCGTCAGTGTGGCCTTGGTGTCGATGTCGATCCAGCGCAGGTCGGCGTTCAGGAACCAGCGCTCGTTCAGCATGTAGTCGAAGCCGGCCTGCACGGCCAGGCCGAACGAGGTGCTGTCCACGTCGATTCCAGTATTGACCTCTAGCAGCTCATCAGCAGCACGCAGGCCGCCCTTCTTGCTCTCGCTCAGGAACCAGGTGAAGTTGAGGCCCAGGCCGACGTAGGGCTGGAACGTCGCCGCCGGCAGGAAGTGATACTGCACGCTCAGGGTCGGCGGCAGGTGGGTGACCGTCGCGGCGCGCCCGGGCAGGCCCTCGACCCGGATGTCGTGCCGGTAAGGCAGCGCGGCCAGCAGCTCGACCGCCCAGTTGTCGGTCATCAGGTAGCTGATGTTGAACGTGAGGCCCCACTGGCTACGCACGTCCACGCCAGTTGGCCTCAGCCCAACCGCGCCGAGGTCCAGCGTTCCGTTGCTGCTCTTCGGGTCGATCAGCGTACCGCCGGCCCGAAACAGCCAGTCCCCGGCCTCATGGGCCATCGCCGATGTCGTGACGCCGAGTGCGGTCGCCAGCAGCATCGCCCGTTTGATGTTTCGCATGTGTCTACTCCAGTCGCTGTCCATTCAGCGCGGCCGAGTCTAGTGATGCCGCGCGGGGCCGAGTTGACCCAGATCAGGCCGGGCCTGCGGTTTTCCGCAATGGCATCCGGATAATCCACGCGTTCAGGCCGGCTGCAGCGGCACGGGCTCGATCACCCAGTTCTTGGAGGTCCGGCGGGCCGGCGAAGGGATCGCGAACGCCGACTTGCCGCGCCGGGCCTTGAGCGTGTCGAAGTCGATACGCCAGCCCTTGTCGTCGAACTGCTTCAGCCATTCGCGGTACACGACGACGGCCCGGTCGGAGGGCACCAGTACCTCTTTGGTATTGCTGTCCGGCGTCTGCACCGGATCGAGCTCGGCCAGGATATCGATGTCTTCCTGCGCGACCACCAGGTTCACGCGCCCGATACGGTCGTCGTGCTCAGGCTCGAGCAGGAACGAGCGCATGTTGACGAAGAAGATGCGCGTGCGCATGTCGTCGATCGGCGCCTCAAAGAAATACTGGTGGAACGCGCTGGTCTCGGAAAAGCGGATCCAGGTCTGCATCTGGTTGGGTCCCACGTGACCAGAGCCGGCCGTCGCCTGCGTCACGACGGTGCGTTCATCACCGAGCGCCTTGCTCTCCATCGCCTGGGCCTCATGCTCGAAACGGACGAGAAAGCGGCTGCCCCAGGAGACATTCTCGACCTCCAGCGGTTTCTTGCGCAGGTTTGCGCTGATGATGGGCGAGCCCTGGGCAGGGTGAACGAACTCGTTGTGGGATGGATCGAGCCCGTTCTCCATCGAGCGCTCGTAGAACGCGGGCACTTCGAACACGGTCAGGCGGTTTGCGCGCCAGCCCGGATCGTCATATTCCTCGATCTGGTACAGGGGGGGCCGCTCGTCCTCGGGCAGGTCCCCGAGAAAAGCGAAGACGATCCCGTACTTCTCCTGCACAGGGTAGCTGTCGACCTTGGCACGGGCCGGCGGAGCCTCGTCGGGCAGCGTCGGGATCAGATTGCAGCGGCCATCGCCGCCAAACCGCCAGCCGTGATACGGGCAGACGACGCTGTCATCCCGAACCCAGCCCTTGCCGAGCGAGCCACCGCGGTGAATGCAGACGTCGTGCAGCACATGCGCCTGCCCCTGGCTGTCACGAAAGGCGACGAAGCGCAGGCCGAGCAGCTCCGTGCGGAAGGGTGCGTCGCTCTTCACATCCTCGCTGCGCGCGACCGGATACCAGAAGTTGATGTACATCGCGGAATCTCCACTGGCCGACTGTGTACCCGAAGTTGACTCCCGCCGGCTGTCTGCACAGCTGACCCAAGTCAAGTACACCCCGCCTGATCGGCGTGGCAACCACCTGGCGGTCCAGGTCCCGAGGCCTGGGCCCCCGGCAGCCGGTCCCGGCCTGCCCCGCAGGGGACTGCCCTGGTCGTATACTGAAGCTGGGGGACGCAACGGAGCAGACCGATGGGCGAAGCAGTTCACTTGGACAACTCGCAGCTGATCAGCGAGGTCGCGAAACAGAAGGGCAAGGCCGGCTTCAAGGCCGCCAAGACCGGCTTCGAGGGCCGCGAGGCCGAGATCGGCAAGGCGGTGCAGCTTGCGCTCAAGACCATGGCCAACAGCGCGGGCTACCAGCATGAGATGAATGACGCGCTGGTCAAGGCGCACCTGGAGGCCATGCAGTTCGCCAAGGACATGGGCCTGATGGCCGAGTACGTTGCGCACGACGTGAAGACGATGTCGGCGATCAACAGGCGCGTCGGCATGATCATCGAGCGCACCGGCGACCGCGAGGCTGCGCTGGTCGGCCTGTGCGAGCGCACGGCCTGCCACTACCACCTGGTGTTCGAAACCGAGACCGCGCCGGGCATGCGCCGCTGGAAGTCCCCCTGGGGCACCGTACTCAATGCCTGCAAGACGCTGGGTATGTTCGACCTCACCGAGCAGGAGATCCACGAGACCTGGTTCGTGCCGCGCCTCAAGGGCTATGCGCGGGACATGGGCGTGGAAATCGAGGTCTCGCCCTGGAACGAGGACGGGATCGTCGAGATCCGTCTGGCAGGCGACTGAGCAGGGCCTTCCACAGCTGCTCCCCGTGACCTCGCCACGCATTCCGGTCACCGACTGGCTGGTCACGGAGACCGTGCGGCTGCACGAGGAGCAGTGGGGCCGCCTGGCTGACCAGGCTGCGACAGAGGCGGCGCGGGCGGCGCCGGGGACGCTGGCGCACCGGCTGGTTGCCCGTGCGCTTGCGCTCCCTGGCGCCAGGGAGCTGCGGCAGTCGGCAAGGCACTGGCTGGAGCTGGCTGCCATCGCTGCAGCCGTCCTGATCCTGCTGGCCGGCGCCGCCGGGTTCGGCGCCGCGCGCGGCAGCGTCACCGGGCGGGAGGTCAACATCCTGCTGTCGCTGGTCACGCTGCTGGGACTGCCGCTGGCGATGCTGCTGCTGTGGATCGTGTTCACGCTGGCGAGGCCCTGGCAGGGTGCCGGCAGCGGCATCATCGGCTCCGTGATCGGGGCGGCGATGCACCAGCTCTCGCAGCGCACGTCGAGCGAGCAGCCGGCCAGCCGGCTGCTGTTGGCCGGCGCCGGGCTGCTGGCCACTCGCTCAGGCTACTGGCTGCTGGGTGCGACCTCGCACGCGCTGTGGCTGGTGTATGCACTGGTGGCGCTTGGCACGCTGACGGTGTTCTTCTCCGTGGTGGAGTACGACCTGGTCTGGGGCACGACCATCCTTGGGGAGCAGACGGGGGTGCGCATCGTCTCGCTGGTCGCCGCGCTGCCGGTCGCGCTCGGGCTTCTGCCACCGCTCGACCCGGAAACCATCCTGGCCGCACGCTCCGGCGCCAGCGCTGGTGAGGTCCGGGGGCCGATGGCGCGGCTGGTCGCGGCCAGCATCGTCGCCTGGGCGATACTCCCGCGCGCGCTGCTGCTGCTCTTCTGCCTGGCGATGACGGCGCTTGCGCTGCGGCGCCTGACCCTCGACACGCACCAGCCGGGCTACCTGCGCCTGGCGCCCGGACTAGAGCCCGTCAGTCCGCCGGCGCGGCAGCTGGGTGACCCGCCGGCGGACGGCCCTGCCGGGCGCAGGCGCCGCCAGCATCCGGGGGCCGGACCCCCGGTGCTGGTTGGCATAGAACTGGAACGCAGGCATGAGGAGGGCGTGCCGCGCATTCCCGGCATCGAGGCCACGGTGCTGGGCCAGGCGAGCGACCGGGCCGGGCGCGAGGCGGTCAAGGCCATACTGGCAGAGCTGCGCCCGCCACCGGCAGCGCTGGTCGCCGTCTGCTCACTGCTGCGCACGCCCGACGCCGGCACGGCCGGGCTGCTCACCCGCCTGGCTGATGCCGCCGACGCGCCGCTGGTGCTGGTGCTGGACGAGCTACAGGAACTCGAGGACCGGGGCATCAGCGTCGGTGCAAGGCTCTCTGACTGGGAGGCCCTGGGTGATCGGGTGGGCGCTCCGGTGGTCATGCTGGACAGCGCTGCGCCCGAGGCGGCCGCTATCGGGATGGTGAAGCAGTACCTGGAGCACGGGGTATGAGTGAGCAGGTGCTGAAGATCGCGATCGTCGGTCATACGAATACCGGCAAGACCTCGCTGATCCGCACGCTCGCACGCGAGCGCAGCTTCGGCGTCGTCGAGGACCGTGGCGGGACGACCCGCCAGGTGGAGGTGATCAGGCTGCCGGCTGGCGCCGGCAGGGTCATCGAGCTCTACGACTCACCCGGCCTAGAGAACGCGCCCGAGCTGCTCGAATGGCTGGATGCCGCGGCCGCACGCCGTCATGACGGGCCAGACAGGATCCGCCGGCTGCTCGACGACGGGCAGGCCCGGCAGCGCTTTGACCATGAATCCAGGGTCCTCGGGCTGATGCTGGAAGTCGACGTGGCGCTCTACGTCGTCGACACGCGCGAGCCGGTGCTGGAGAAATACAAGGACGAGCTCACGGCACTGAACCTCTGCGCACGACCGATCGTTGCGGTGCTGAACTTCGTCGCCCAGCCGTCCAGCCGCGAGGCCGAGTGGCGCGAGGCGCTCGCACGCCTGACGCTGCACACGGTGCTGGCCTTCGATGCCGTGCTGCGCGACCCGGCCACGGAGTTCAGGCTGTTCGAGAAGCTTCGCAGCCTGCTCGACCCCTTCTCCACACTGCTGGACAGCTGGATCGAGCAGAGAGCACGGCAGGAGCAGGAGCGCCTTCAGGCCGGGCTGGTCGCGATCGCCGGCCTGCTGGTGGACCTCGCCGGCTGGCGCGAGCTGGTGCCGGCCGGGGACGCCGTGACGAGACAGGCTGCGATGCAGGCGCGCGTGCGGGCACGCGAACAGGCCTGCGTGGAGACCCTGCTGGACCTGTATCGCTTCGGGCGCGAGGACTGCGACGACGCCGGACTCCCACTCAACGAAGGCCGCTGGGCTGCCGACCCCTTCGACGCAAATACCCTGCACGAGCACGGCATCCGCTCGGCAGGCTATCTTGGCCTTGGCGCCGGTGCCGGAGCCGCTTTCGACCTGATGACCGGCGGGTTGTCGCTCGGTGCGGGCACGCTGGCCGGCACCGCCGGTGGCGCCGGTGCCGGACTGCTGCAGACCTTCGGGCGCAGCCTGCGCGCACGCGTGCGCGGCGAGGTTGACCTGGTGATCGATGAACCGACGATCAGGCTGGTTGCCTCCCGCCAGCTTGAGCTGCTCGACGCCCTTGTGCGTCGCGGCCACGCGAGCCAGACCCCCGTACGGCTCGCCGACCGCTCGCGCTGGCAGCAGGCCCGCCTGCCCCGCCCGCTGCGCCAGGCGCGGGTCAATCCCGGCTGGTCATCGCTGGCCCGTGAGACGAGCGCCAGCCCGGGCCGCGAAGCGGCCATCGAGTCCCTGGCGGGAATCCTGTCAGACCACTCCCCGTAGGCGCGAATTCGTTCGCGGCCGATCAGCCGGCTGTATCAGGCCGCCCGCGAGGCACGGCGCCGGAACATGGCCAGCAGCCCAAGCCCGGAGATGAACAGCCAGGCTGCGGCAGGCAACGGGATCACGGTGAAAGTGAGCTCGCTGAAGCTGCTGAGGACCGTTCCGCGCTGGATCACGCTTGCGCTCGGGTTGGCCCAGCTGAGGTCGATGCGACGGAAGCCAAAGTCACCGAGCGCTGCTTCTTCCAGCAGGTTGCCCGGGCCTTCGGGGAAGCTCGTGCGCCAGTCCCAGGAGATCCCGGTGAGGACGAAGTCCGACCCCTCGTTCACCGGATCGGGGATAACCAGCGGGTCGATGACGGCACCAGGGTTGGTGAAGTTGCCATCGATGAAGCCACCGCCAAACTGGCGATAGCGGCCGGCGTTGGCGGTGATCAGCACGTCCCCGGCCTGCAGCCTGAAGTCAGTCACCGCACCGGGCCAGGTAAATATCGACGTACCGGTGCGCTCAACACCCACATCAATGATGAAGCCGCCGCTGAAGGCGGCGCCTGGCTGCAGCGGACCGGGGTTGGTCTGACTGATGGTGCCGGCGAAAGTGACGCGAATATTATCGGCCTGTGCCACCGGGAGGCTGCCCACGGTCAGTAGAGCCAGGACGAGTGCGGCGGATCGTTTCACGGGGGATGCTCCCAGACTGAATTGTTGGTTTTTTTGTGCTGCGCGCTCTGGAGCAATATTTGTGCCAGATGGCTGCTGACCGTTTGATTTCAGCTGCTTGGACGCCAGCACCTGTGCGGCGGCGCCGGGAGTGTAAAGCCGGTCGACAGCCGGGTGCTGTGGGAGCGGCTTCAGCCGCGAACCTCCCTCGTTCACATTCGCGGCTTAAGCCGCTCCCACAAGGGACCTCGGGAGCTACTCCCGCGGCGGAACCGGCTCTTCGGTCAGCACGTAGTTCTCCAAGCTGGAGAGCGAGTGCCCGTAGTCCTCGCGCGGCGCCTCCAGCCACTTCGGATCCATCTTCTCGGCGCGCTCGAGCAACGTCGCGCGGAATCTTGTCGAAGCTGTCGAAGGCGCCCATGTCGCAGACATAAAGGATGTGGGTCGCGGTAGAACCCGACCTCGCGCAGGAGCTTCCGCCAGCTGCCATCCTCCAGCCGCTGAGCCTGCAGGCCGAGAAACCCTCCATGCCGAACAGCTCGCGAACGGGCTCGCCGTCGCGCACGCTCAGGACCACACCCGAATACCAGCCGATCTTCTGCTGCTCGAAGTCGAGACTGCCCTGCAGCCTGGCGAAAGCGTCTCGGTTCCACAGCGGGTCGCGGCAACGCAGATTGGCGCTGCCCGCCGGCAGCTTGACAGGACGAGACCAGTCTTTGTCCCATAGATCCGGGCCCTGGAGGTCACCAACATGGATTACCCGGGCCGAGCACCACGGGCTGCTGACCGAGGCGCAGAGCGAAGCCTTCCTGGCGATGCCGTCGGGCCTGGGCGCAAAGGAATACCCCGCCCGCGGAGATATCGCGCTGGGCGATACACGGCAGCTGGCCCTGCGGCGGGGACTGCCACTGGCCACGCTCGGCGGGGATCTGCGCAAGGCTGGAAGCCGGGCTGGCGTCGCGAGATATTCGCCGGGGGTTTAGACACGGGAGGCAGACTGATGCTTTCCAGCCTGGCACGGCAGAGTGCCCCCCTCTGAATCCGTCCGTACCATGCCGGAGAAGCGGAACCCTGCAGGAGGGGCACCAGTGAAGCTGATCGGGAATATCGTGTGGTTCATTCTCGGCGGGTGGCTCGTGTTTATCGGGTACACCCTGGCTGCGATAGTCTTCTTCCCGATATTCATCCCGCTGTTCCGGCTGGCGCGGTTTGCCGCGTGGCCATTCGGGCGTCAGGTGATCTCCAGGAGCAGGCTGGCGCGCTACCGTGAGGTCAGCCGCAAGGCCCTGCCCATCAGCAGGGCCGAGCAGGCCGCGGCAACCCTAGGCACGGGCCTGAACATCCTCTGGATCCTGACGTTCGGCTGGATTCTTGCGCTGATCCACCTGCTGTCATCGATCGCGAACCTGATGCTGTTCTGGCTCATCGTCACGATCCCCAATATCGTCGCGCACTGGAAGCTGATGAGGGTCGCCGTGGCGCCGTTCAACCTTGTCGTGATTCCCAGCGAGATCGCCGAGGAAATAGAGCTGACGCTGGAAAAGGAAAGGCTGGGCTTGTAACAGCGCTGGAGCCGCGAGGCTGCACAGGAGAGGCAGAGCCTTGGGCCGGTGGCCGATGAGTCCGCAACAGCGTCCGCGAGAACGCAGGCCGGGGTGGGTTCAGGCTGCCTGCGTGCCGGGGCGACGCGACTGGATCTGATCGTACAGCTCCGGGTAACCGCTGGCCTCGGTACCGAGCCAGCGGTCCCAGAAGGTGAAGTACAGCCCGTAGTTACAGCTGAAGTGCTTGTGGTGCAGGCTGTGATGGGTCGCGTTGATCCAGTAGCGGGTGACCGGGTGGCGCGCGAAGCCGCGCCACCAGATCTCGTACCCAAGGTGGTTGGTGATGCCAGTCACGGTCATGATGATCAGGAACAGCAGCAGTACGACCGGGTGGGTCGGCACCACGAGCAGCAACACAGGGATGATCAGCGCCTGCACAGCGCCCTCCAGCGGATGGAAGGAGAACCCGGCCCAGGGTGAGGGGTTCACCGAGTAGTGGTGCACCGCGTGCATGTGGCGCATGGCCCAGCGCGAGGCGTGCATCCAGCGGTGGGTGAAGTAGAAATAGGTGTCGTGCAGGAACAGCAGCAGGAACAGGCTGACCGGCAGGTACCACCAGCCGTACTCGCCTATGTCCATATAGACGCGCAGCCAGCCCTGGGTGGCCGCGAAACCAAGCGCGACGCCCGAGACTGCGAACACGCCCGAGGTCACGACCGACCAGAAGATCTCGGTGCGCAGCATGCGCCCTGAGGGCCGCGTCGGCCAGATGCGGCGCCAGTCCTCGCGCTCGCGTTTCCAGACCCAGAACCAGCCGTAGAAGAAACCTGCAACGATGAAGTAGCGGCCGCCGATGATCAGGAACATCGCGACCCACAGCAGGAGCAGGCCGCCCAGCGTGAACGGGTCGAAGCCGAAGGTGAAGATCTGACGGGCCGCGTCCACGCGATCAGCCCGCCAGGCGACGGATGCCGACGGCGCTGCGCACCCGTTCGAGCAGCGGTGCCGCAATGGCCCGGGCCCGCTCCGCACCCTGGCGCAGGATGGCCTCGACATGGCCCGGATCGGCCATCAGGGCCTCGTATCGGGCGCGCGCCTCGGAAAGATGCGCATCGAGGTACTCGAACAGCTGCTGCTTGGCCTCGCCCCAGGCGATCCCGGCGGCGAAGCGCTCGCGCATCCCGGCGGTTTCCTCGGGGGTGGCGAAGGCCCTGTAGATCTGGAACACGGTCGATGTGTCGGGGTCCTTGGGTTCGCCGGGCTCCAGCGAATTGGTCTTGATCTTCATGACGAGCGAGCGCAGCTTCTTCGCAGGCACGAACAGCGGGATCGTGTTGCTGTAGCTCTTGCTCATCTTGCGCCCGTCCAGGCCGGTCAGGATCGCCGTATCGGCGCCGATCTCGGCCTCGGGCAGCACGAAGATCTCGCCGTAGTGATGGTTGAAGCGCTGGGCGATGTCGCGCGCCATCTCGACGTGCTGTTTCTGGTCCTGCCCTACCGGCACGCGGTGCGCGCCGAACAGCAGTATGTCGGCCGCCATCAGCACGGGGTAGCAGTACAGCGCCATCGTGATGCCCTGGTCCGGGTCCCGGGCGCCGTCGGCCTCGTTGGCCTGCACCGCCGCCTTGTACGCATGCGCCCGGTTCATCAGGCCCTTGGCGGTGACGTGGGTCAGGATCCACATCAGCTCGGGAATCTCCGGGATGTCGGACTGGCGGTAAAAGACCGCCCGCTCGGTATCCAGCCCCAGCGCAAGCCAGGTCGCGGCGATCTCGAGGCTGGAACGTTCCAGCGCCTCCGGGCCCTGGCTCTTCACGAGCGCGTGCAGGTCGGCGAGAAAGTAGCAGGAGCGGATGTCCTCGCGCTGGCTGGCCGCCACCGCCGGGCGGATTGCGCCCACGTAGTTGCCAAGGTGCGGGGTGCCGGTCGTCGTGATGCCGGTCAGTACGGTCTGTGTGCTCATCAAGCTGCTTGTCCGGGGTTCAGAAGCCGGCCGCATGGCCATCCTTGCGCGGATCCGAGGCGCCCAGCCAGCACCCCTGCTCCGGATCGCGGGCAACGGCCTGGCAGCCCCCGAAGATCCCGCACGCCGGCGCGACATCGTGGCCACGCGCGGCCAGCGCGGGCCCGCTGGCCGCGAGTATGCCATCTTCGACGCAGACCGTACCGCCGGGCGGGTCACCGGCCTGGCGCGGGGCCACGTGGTTGAGACGCGGCGCATCCACGGCCTGCTGCAGCGGCATCCGGAAGTCCACGAGGTTGGCGATCAGCTGCACCTGGCCCTGGGCCTGCATGTCGGCGCCCATGAACCCGAAGGCGAGCCAAGGCAGGCCGGCGCGGCCGATCATCGCGGGGATCACCGTATGGAATGGTCGCTTGCCGGGCGCATAGGCGTTTGGATGGGCGGGATCCAGGCTGAATAGTTCACCGCGGTTCTGCAGCGGGAAGCCGAGTTCGGGCGGCACGAGGCCGGACCCCATGCCGTGATAGTTGCTCTGCATCAGCGACAGCATGTGGCCGTCGGCATCGGCCACGACAATCGCCACCGTGTCGCCGTGCACAGGCTGCGCACCGGAAGGGTCCGGGCTGCGCGGACGAGCCGGATGGATACGCTGGCGCAGCGCGCTCGCATAGACAGGATCCAGCAGCCGGGCCAGCGGGACCTCTGCACACGACGGGTCGGCATAGAACTGCTGCCGGTCGGCCCAGGCGAGCTTCTTGGACTCGACCAGCAGGTGCAGCCAGTCGGGATCGGCAGGCCCGAGGCCGGCCAGCGGAAACCCCTGCAGGATGTTCAGCATCTGCAGCACGACCGCGCCCTGGGTCGGGGGCGGCAGCTCCCAGACCTCGCAGTCGCGGTAGCGGGCGCCGAGGGGCGTGCCCCATTCAGAGCGATGCGCGGCCAGGTCGGCGGCGGTCAGGAAACCATCATGCCGCTGCAGGAAAGCCTCCAGCGCCGCGGCGATGGGCCCGCGATAGAAGGCGGCGAGGCCGTCGTGCGCCAGTGTCCGCAGCGTCGCGGCAAGCGCGGGATTGCGAAAACGCGTGCCAGCGACGGGTGGCGCCCCATCCGGCAGGAAAGTCTCGGCGAAGCCCGGCCAGTGCGCGAGGCGGCCGGCATTTTCGGCCCACTCGCCGGCGACGATCTCGCCTACCGGAAAACCCTCGCTTGCGTAGTGAATGGCCGGCTCCAGCAGGGCCGGCAGCGGCAGGCGGCCCCAGCGTTGATGCAGCTCGCGCCAGCCGTCGACCGCACCCGGTACCGAGATGCTAAGCGGCCCGTCGGGCGGTATGCGCGTGAGCCCCCGCGCGCTGAAAGCCTCCGGCAGCAGGCGCCCCGGCGAGCGGCCACCCGCGTTCAGCGCCACGGGGCGCCTGGCGCCCGCCGGCCAGAACAAGGCCATGAGGTCACCACCGAGACCGGCGCCGGTCGGCTCCACGACGCACTGGACCGCGTTGGCCGCGATTGCCGCATCGACGGCGCTGCCGCCCGCCTGCAGTACGCCGAGGCCTGCAGCGGTGGCCAGGGGCTGGCTGGTCGCGATCATCGCCCGGGGTGCGGCCACGACCGAGCGCGAGCTGCCGGCCGGACCGGCGGGACGATCCCAGGCTAGCCTCATTGGTTAAGATGCGCCGATGAAACGCACAGCAAACCGCGCCGCAGCCGCGCCGTCAAGCCACGCCGCGCACCTGGCCGAACTGCGCCAGCGATATGACCATGCACTGGAGACCCACGGCTTCGATGCCGTGGTCATCGGCGCAGGGAGCCAGCTGCCAGTGTTCGGTGATGACCAGCACTACCCGTTCCGAGCGCACCCCTGGTTTGTCCAGTGGGCGCCACTCACCCGGCATCCGGACGCCTGCATCGTCTACAGGCCGGGCCGTGCGCCGGTGCTGCTGCTGGTCGAGCCGGAAGACTACTGGGACCGCCCGGCGGCACTGCCCGGCGGTGACTGGGCCGAGGGGCTGCCGCCCCAGCGCTGCACCAGCCTCGCGCAGCTGCACCGGCGGCTGCCCCGGCGACGCGTCGCGATCCTGGCGCCGCCGGAACAGGCGAAGCAGCTCGCCATCGTCGGGTCCAGGCTCAACCCCCCGGCACTGCTGAAACACCTGGCCTATGACCGCGCCATCAAGACCGCGTGGGAAGTCGCGCAGATCCGTCTGGCCACCCGGCTTGCCCTGAAAGGGCACGCCGCGGCGGGCACGGCCTTCAAGGCAGGGGGCAGCGAGCATGAGATCAGCCACGCGTTCCTGTCGGCATCGGGGCAGTCGGATGATGAGCTGCCTTACCCGACCATCGTGGCGCTCAACGAGCATGCAGCCACGCTGCATTACCGGCATCGGGACCGGCGCCGGCTGCCCCGGCGGGAGCGGCACAGCCTGCTGATCGATGCCGGCTGCAGCAGCGCTGGTTATGCCAGCGACATCACGCGCACCTGGGCGGCGCGGCGCGGGCCGTTTGCCCGGCTGGTAGCGGCGATGGACGAGGCGCAGCAGCGGCTCTGCGCGCTGGTCCGGCCGGGCATCGCGTTCGGCGAGCTGCAGCTGGCGGCACATGACGAGGTCGCCACGCTGCTGGAGGACTCGGGCATCGTCCGGCTGCCAGCAGCGCAGCTCTGCGAGGAGCGCATCACCGACCTGTTCTTTCCGCACGGGCTCGGGCACTACCTCGGACTGCAGGTGCACGACATCGGCGGCAACCTGGTCGACCGGAAAGGCAGTGAGGGAACCCCGCCGGCCCGCTTCCCCAGGATGCGGCTGAACCGGACCCTGGCACCCGGCCAGGTGCTGACGGTGGAACCTGGCCTGTATTTCATAGAACCGCTGCTGCGCAAACTGCGCCAGCACCGCCGGGCCCGCCGGGTCGACTGGGGGCTGGTGGAGGCGCTGCGGCCCTGCGGCGGCATCCGGATAGAAGACAACGTGCTCGTCACCCCGGACGGCGCCGCCAACCTGACCCGCAGCGCCTGACCGGCAACGAAACCGCAATACCCGCAGTCTCCGCTGATCTTGCGACGCAGCACGTCTTGTGGATGTCCCGGTTCGTTCCCGTCTTGTGGATGTCCCGGTTCGTTCCAGACCGGGCCGCGGACCGTGGGTGTCCAGACTTTCGGTGGACTGCGAGGACCATGACACTTTGCCGCGTTCCAGTGGTCCAAGGCTGCAAGTGCCTGATTCGGCAATCCCGCCGCTCTGGCTCCAGGGTGAAGGCACCGGCGGAGACACAAAAGGATACAGATAGACCGGGTGAGGTCTGCTAAATTTCCCGGTTTGTCCTCCGGACACCAAGACTGCTGCGGAGCATGCCCATTTTGAGCAATCGAACTGACTTTCTGCCGCCTGCAGCGTCCATCCTGCTCGCCCTGCTGCTGGCCGCCTGCGGGCAGCCGGGCGACGCGCCGTCCCCGGCCGGACCGCCGGGCATGGGTGGGCCTCCAGGCATGGGCGGTCCGGCCGGGATCCGCGTCATTGCCATGCCGGTGGAGGCGGAGACCTTCGTCGACCGCTTCACCGCGCTGGGCACGGCCGAGGCGCGCGAGTCCATCAACGTGACGGCCCGCATGAGCAGCATCGTGATGCGCATCGAGTTCGAGGAGGGCCAGGCTGTGACCCCGGGGCAGCTGCTGGTCGAGCTGGACACGCGCGAGACCACGGCCAATGTCGCCCTCGCAGAAGCGACACTGCAGCAGTCGCGCAGCCAGTTCCAGCGCGGCCAGGCGCTGCGCGAAACCCGCGCCGTGTCCGAAGCCGACCTTGAGCAGCTCGAGGCGCAGATGCTGATCGCAGAGGCGCAGCTGGACGCGGCGCGGACTCGCCTGGACATGCTCTACGTCAGGGCACCCTTCGCCGGGACCATAGGCCTGCGCAACGTCAGCCCGGGCGAGCTCGTCGGACCGGACACCGTGATCACGACGCTGGACGATACTTCGCTGATCCGGCTGCAGTTCACGGTACCCGAGGGCTTCATGGCCACGATCGCACCCGGCATGACCATACGGGCCCGGAGCGCGACCTGGCCGGGTGAGGAATTCAGGGGGCGAGTGACGGTCATCGACCCGCGGGTGGACCCGGTCACCCGCACGGTGCGCGTGATCGCCGACATTCCGAACAGCGACGACCGGCTGCGACCCGGGATGTTCATGACGGTCCAGCTGGAGCGCAGCCGTGACGGTGTGATGCTGGTGCCTGAGGAGGCTCTGGTGCCACGCGGGGGCCGCCAGTTCCTGTTCATCGTCGAGGACGGGCGCGCTGTGGAGCGCGAAGTCGAGCTCGGCCTCCGGGCGCCCGGCCGCGTGGAAATCCGGCGCGGCCTGGCCGCGGGCGAGCTGGTGGTCATCGAGGGCGTGCAGCGACTGCGCCCGGGCAGCCCGGTGGAACTGATGGCCGCCGGCTGAGCAGGGGACGGGGACACAGATGAAGATATCAGACATATCCGTCCGGCGTCCCGTGTTCGCCAGCGTCATCAGCCTGCTGCTGGTGATCGCCGGCGTACTCGCGGTGGTCCAGCTCCCGGTCCGCGAATATCCGGCCGTCGACCCGCCGGTCATATCCATCGACACGACCTACCGCGGTGCGTCGGCGGACGTGGTCGAGCGGCGGATCACGCAGGTGATCGAGGACGAGATCTCGGGTATCGCGGGCATCACCAAGATGACCTCCAGCAGCGAGGACGAGCGCTCGCGGATCGTCATCGAGTTCAGCCTGAACAGGGACGCGGACGGCGCTGCCAACGACGTGCGCGAGCGCGTGTCACGGATCCTCGGCCGGCTTCCGGACGAGGCAGGCTCGCCCCAGGTCATCAAGCAGGACGTCGGCTCTCAGGCGCAGATGTACGTCAACGTCGCCAGTGAAACCCGCTCGGTCATGGAGCTGACCGATTTCGCCGAGCGCATGCTGATCGACCGGCTGTCCGTGATCGATGGCGTCGCCACGGTCCGGGTCGGCGGCGCGCGTCGCCTGTCCATGCGGATCTGGCTTGACCCTGATGCGATGGCAGCGCGCGGCCTGACCGTGCAGGACATCGAAGACACCATCCGTCGCGAGAACGTCGAGATACCCGCGGGACGTATCGAGTCGGTGGCTCGCGAGTTCACGCTGCGCACGCAGACGGCCCTGGCCACGCCCGAGGACTTTGCCGCGCTGGTCGTCGGACGCGGGGCCGACAACAGGCTCGTGCGGCTCGGCGAAGTGGCCCAGGTACGGATGGAGCCTGAGGACACTCGCTTCTTCTCGCGCTCCAACCGGGTGTCCGGCATCGCGATGCCGGTGACCCCCCAGTCCCAGGCGAACATCCTGGCGGTCAACCAGGCTGTCCGGGCCGAGGTCGAGCGGCTGCAGGACATGATCCCGCAGGACATCGACGTCCGCGTATCGATCGACTTCTCGATCTTCATCCGGGAGTCCATGGCCGAGGTCGTCAAGGTGCTCGGGCTCGCGCTGCTGATCGTCGTGATCGTTATTTTTGTCTTCGTCGGCTCGCTGCGGGCCACGCTGGTGCCTGCGCTGACGATCCCAGTCGCGATCATCGCCTCCTTCATCGTGATGGCGGCCCTGGGCTATTCGATCAATACGCTGACGCTGCTCGGCCTGGTGCTCGCCATCGGCCTGGTCGTGGACGATGCGATCATCGTACTCGAGAACATCGTGCGCCGCATGGAAAACGGACAGGCGCCCCTGCTGGCAGCGATCGACGGCAGCCGGGAGATCGGCTTTGCCGTCATTGCCACGACGATCGTGCTGATCTCCGTGTTCATCCCGCTCTCGTTCATGCCGGGCAACCTCGGCCGGCTGTTCGGAGAGTTCGGCATTTCGCTGGCGGCCGCCGTCGCCTTCTCGTCGCTGGTCGCGCTGACGCTGGTGCCGATGATGACGTCGAAGCTATTCGCCGGCGGCATCCGGCGCGGTCGGCTCACCGGCCTGATGGACAGGGCGATCAAGGCAATCAGCGAATACTACAAGGGCATGCTCCGCTCCATAGTCCGCCAGCCCTGGGTCGCTGCGATCCTGATGCTGGTAGTGGGAGGCAGCGCCTGGGGCTTCTTCAGCGTACTGCCGTCGGAGTATGCGCCGCCCGAGGACCGTGGCCTCGTGATCGTGGCGGTCCGCGCGCCCGAGGGTGCGACGACGGCCTACACGAACCGCCAGGTCCAGCGCGTCGAGGATATCGTGATGCGCTACGTCGACCGAGGTGAGGTCATGCGCGTTGAGACACGCTCGGGCATGCAGGGCGGGGGCGACGTCAACACGGCCTCGCTCTTCAATCCGCTCGTGCCGTTCCGCGAGCGCGAGCGGACCGCCCAGCAGGTTGCGGCCGACCTGCGCCGCGACCTGGCCGGAGTGACTGGCGCCATCATCAATGTGTTCACGCCACCGAGCCTGGGTATCCGTGGTGCCGGCATGCCTGTGCAGGTGGTGCTGGGCGGCAGCAGCTACGAGGAGCTGGCGGAGTGGGAGCGCAGGATCACCGCACGTGTCGAGCGTGAGAACCCGCGCATCCTGGGCCTGCGCTCGGACTTTTTCGAGACCAAGCCGAAGATCGACGTGATCGTGGATCGGGACCGGGCGGCGGACCTCGGCGTCTCGCAGGCCACCATCGGGCGCAGCCTGGAGACGATGCTCGGATCCAGGGTCGTCACCACCTTCATCGAGCGCGGTGAGGAATACAACGTGCTGCTGCAGGCCGACGCTGATGTCCGCGCCTCTCCTGCGGAGCTGCAGAACATCTTCGTCCGCTCGGAGCGCTCCGGGGCGCTCATCCCGCTCGGCAACCTGATCCTGCTCGAGGAGACGGCCGGGCCGCGCCAGCTCAACCGCTTCGACCGGCTGCGCTCGATCACGCTGAGCGCCTCACTTGCGCCCGGCTACTCGCTCGGCGAGGCCCTGCGTTACCTAGAGGACCTGATCGCCGAGGAGATCCCCGAGGGCGTGCGGATCGCCTTCGATGGCGAGTCGCGCCAGTTCAAGGAGGCCGGCAACGCCATCTACTTCACGTTCGCGCTGGCGCTGCTGGTGTGTTTCCTGGCGCTGTCGGCGCAGTTCGAGAGCTTCCGGCACCCGCTGATCATCATGCTGACCGTACCCATGGCGCTCAGCGGCGGCCTGCTCGGCCTGTGGCTGCTGGGTTCCTCGATCAACGTGTTCAGCCAGATCGGGGCGATCATGCTGATCGGCCTGGCAGCGAAGAACGGCATCCTGATCGTGGAGTTCGCCAACCAGCTTCGGGATCGAGGGGTCGAGTTCACGGAGGCCATAGTCTCGGCCGCCGCGATCCGGCTGCGCCCCGTGGTGATGACCAGCCTGTGTACCGCCTTCGGGGCGATCCCGCTGCTGCTGGCCAGCGGCGCGGGTGCGGAGTCGCGCCAGTCGCTGGGCGCAGTAGTCTTCTTCGGCGTGCTGGTGTCGATGTTCCTGACGCTGTTCCTGGTGCCGAGCCTCTACGCGCTGATGGCCCGGCGCACCCGTTCGCCGGAGTACATCACGCGCATGGTGGAAGAGCTCAAGAAGCGCGAAGCCCCGGGCATGGCCGGGGCTCCAGTGACGGCTGTCGACTGACCGGCCGCGTGGCGGTCGCTGGCTGCCTCACCAGGGGCCACCAGCGACTGCCGGCGCTCAGTCTTCCTCGGCGGTCCCGACCGGCAGCTCGGCCGGCTGGTCAAGCAGCTGGACCAGCGCCATGGGCGCTGCGTCCCCGGCCCGATGGCCGATCTTCAGGATCCGCAGGTAACCGCCCGGACGGTCACGGAAACGCGGACCGAGCTCACGGAACAGCTTGCCGACTGAGACGTCGTCGCGCAGCCTGGCGAAGGCCAGCCGGCGACGAGCCACCCCGTCCTCCTTGGCCAGCGTGATCAGCGGCTCGACCACCCGCCGCAGCTCCTTGGCCTTGGGCACCGTGGTACGGATGGTCTCCTCGCGGATCAGCGAGGCGGCCATGTTCCGGTACATCGCCCGCCGGTGGCTGCTCTTGCGGCCGAGGATCCGGCCAGCTTTTCTGTGTCGCATGATTGCTCGTCCTGGTGACTGTCAGTGCCCGGGGCTCAGGCTACCTTGTCATCGTGCCCTACGATGCCCGGAGGCGGCCAGCTGTCGATTCGCATGCCGAGCGACAGGCCGTGGCTTTCCAGCACTTCCTTGATCTCGGTCAGTGACTTCTTGCCAAGGTTGGGCGTACGCAGCAGCTCGACCTCGGTCCGCTGCACGAGGTCGCCGATGTAGTTGATGTTTTCGGCCTTCAGGCAGTTGGCAGAGCGAACGGTCAGCTCGAGCTCGTCCACCGGGCGGGTCAGGATCGGGTCGACCTGGGTCTCGGCCACCGACGTCATCGCGTCGTCCTGGCCGCGCAAGTCGAGGAATACGTCAAGCTGGTCCTTCAGGATGCTGCCCGCGCGACGGATCGCGTCCTCGGGGTCTATCGTCCCGTTGGTCTCGATCTCGATCACGAGCTTGTCGAGGTCGGTCCGCTGCTCGACACGCGCCGCCTCGACGGTGTAGCTCACCTTGCGTACCGGGCTGAAGGAAGCGTCCAGCCTGAGCCGCCCTATCCCGCGCGTCGCCTCATCGTCGTCGGAGATCTGGCTCGCGGCACGGTAGCCACGGCCACGCTCGACCACCAGGGTCATTCGCAGCTCGCCACTACTGGTCAGGTTGGCAATCAGGTGATCGGGGTTGACGACCTCGATGTCGTGATCGGTGCTGATGTCACCTGCCGTCACCGGGCCCGGGCCCTTCTTGTGCAGCGTCAGCTCCGCGCGATCGCGCGCATGCATGCGCAAGGCGACTTCCTTGAGGTTCAGCAGGATCTCGACCACGTCCTCCTGTACACCCTCGATGCTGGTGTACTCATGCAGCACACCCGCGATCTCTGCCTCGGAGATCGCCGCGCCGGGCATGCTGGAAAGCAGCACGCGGCGCAGGGCGTTGCCCAAGGTGTGACCGAAGCCGCGCTCGAGAGGCTCGATGATCACCTTGGCCCGGTTGCCGGCTTCCGACTGCTTGCGGACCTTGGTGGGCTTCAGAAATTCGCTGATCGATGACTGCATGTGCTTGCTCTCTTCCCGGCCTTACTTGGAGTAAAGCTCCACAACCAGGTTTTCGTTGATGTCGGGCAGGATGTCCTCGCGCTCGGGCAGGGACTTGAGTACCCCGCTCATGCGGTTCTCGTCCACCTCGACCCAGTCGGGCAGGCCGACCTGGCTGGCGATCGACAGCGCGTTCTTGATACGGGTCTGCTCGCGCGCCTTCTCGCGCACTTCGATCACGTCGCCGGCGGAAACCTGCGCCGAGGGAATATTGACCACGCGCCCGTTGACAGTGATCGCGCGGTGACTGACCAGCTGCCGGGCCTCGGCACGGGTAGCGGCAAAGCCCATCCGGTAGACGACGTTGTCCAGCCGGCCCTCAAGCAGCCGCAGCAGGTTCTCGCCGGTCGAGCCCTTCATGCCCGATGCCTTCTTGTAGGCATTGCGGAACTGGCGCTCGAGCACGCCGTACATGCGGCGCAGCTTCTGCTTCTCGCGCAGCTGCAGGCCGTAGTCGGACAGGCGTCCGCGGCGCTGGTTCTGCGAGCCGCCCGGGGGCGTCTCCAGCTTGCACTTTGCGTCGAGCGGCTTGATCCCGCTCTTCAGGAACAGGTCCGTGCCTTCACGACGGGCGAGCTTGCAGGTGGGTCCGCGATATCTTGCCATAGCTCTTCCTCAAACCCGGCGCTTCTTGGGCGGCCGGCAACCATTGTGCGGTATTGGGGTGATGTCCTCGATATTGGTGATCCGGAAGCCCACCGCATTGAGCGAGCGGACTGCCGACTCACGGCCCGGCCCCGGGCCACAGACGCGTACTTCCAGCGTCTTCACACCATGCTCCTGGGCGGCCGTACCGGCGCGCTCGGCGGCGATCTGCGCAGCGAAGGGAGTGCTCTTGCGCGAGCCCTTGAACCCGGAGCTGCCAGCCGTCGCCCAGCTGAGGGTGTTGCCCTGGCGATCGGTGATCGTGATGATCGTGTTGTTGAAAGAGGCATGAATATGGGCCACTCCGTCCGAGACGTTGCGCTTGACCTTCTTCTTGCCGGTTTTACTGTTTGCCTGCGCCATGTGCTTTGGCCTTGATCAGTTGCTTACTTGCGGATCGGGCGCCGCGGACCTTTCCGGGTCCGGGCGTTGGTACGGGTACGCTGGCCGCGCATGGGCAGGCCGCGGCGGTGACGGATACCCCTGTAGCAGCCGAGGTCCATCAGGCGCTTGATATTCATCGAGATCTCGCGCCGCAGGTCGCCCTCGACCGGGAACCGCGCCACCTCGGTACGCAGCCGCTCGACCTCAGGCTCCGTCAGGTCGCGGACCTTGACGTCCTGCTGGATTCCGGCAGCTTCACAAAGCTCCGCTGCCCGGGTACGGCCCACGCCAAAGATATGCGTCAGTGCAATGACGACATGCTTGTTCGTCGGGATGTTTATGCCTGCGATACGCGCCATCTTCGGTCTACCTCAACCCTGCCGCTGCTTGTGCCGTGGATCCGAGCAGATCACCCGCACCACGCCATTGCGTCGCACGATCTTGCAGTTGCGGCATACCTTCTTGACTGATGCCCGGACTTTCATTGCTTGACTCCAGCGAACCTGGCCTTGCCCCCAGCTGCCCTAGCGCAGCTGGCCAGCACGGCCGTAACCCTTGAGATTGGCCTTCTTGAGAAGGCCCTCGTACTGATGAGACATCATGTGAGCCTGCAGCTGCGACATGAAGTCCATCGTGACGATCACGATGATCAGCAGCGAGGTCCCGCCGAAATAGAACGGCACCCGCCAGTAAAGAATCATGAACTCCGGCATCAGGCAGACCGCGGTGATGTAGACGCCACCCCAGAAGGTGAGGCGGGTAAGCACCTTGTCGATGTAGTCGGCGGTCTGCTGGCCGGGACGGATTCCGGGGATGAACGCCCCGCTACGTTTCAGATTATCCGCTGTATCCCGCGAATTGAACACCAGTGCGGTGTAAAAAAAGCAGAAAAACATGATCATCGAAGCGTAGAAGAAAATGTAGACCGGCTGGCCGGGGCCAAGTTCCGCGGCCAGGGTCTGCAGCCAGCCCAAGCCCTCGGTGGTGCCGAACCAGCTCGCGATCGTTGCCGGGAACAGGATGATGCTCGAGGCGAAGATGGGCGGGATGACGCCGGCCATGTTCAGCTTGAACGGCAGGTGGCTGGACTGGCCCGCGTACATGCGCCGCCCCTGCTGGCGGCGAGCGTAGTTGACCGTGATGCGGCGCTGCCCGCGCTCGATGAACACGACGAAGGCGATGACCCCGAGCACGAGGATAATCAGGATCAGCGCGAAGGCCGCGGCCATCTCGCCGGTGTTGACCAGCTCCAGCGTACCGCCGATGGCCGCCGGGAGGCCTGCAATGATGCTGGCCAGGATGATCATCGAGATGCCATTGCCAATGCCGCGCTCGGTGATCTGTTCGCCCAGCCACATCAGGAACACCGTGCCCGTGACCAGAGTGACCGAGGCGGTAAACAGGAAGTTGAAGCCCGGGGCGATCACGACGCCCTGGTTCTGCAGCGCAACGGAAGCGGCGATCGACTGGAAGCCGGCAAGCAGGACCGTGCCATAGCGCGTGTACTGCATGATCTTGCGCCGGCCTGCCTCACCTTCCTTCTTGATGGCGATCAGGGAGGGCAGGATCGCGCTGGCCAGCTGCATGATGATCGAGGCCGAGATGTAGGGCATGATGCCGAGCGCGAAGATGCTGAGCCGCTCCAGTGCGCCACCCGAGAACATGTTGAACATGCTCAGGATCGTCCCTTCCTGCTCGGCGAAGAAGCGCTCGAGCGCCAGCGGGTCTATCCCGGGGACCGGGATGAAAGTGCCGATGCGGTAGACGATCAGGGCCCCGATCAGGAAGAGCAGGCGCTGGCGAAGATCGGAGAAGCGCGCTGCCTCCCCGAGTGCCGCTGCCGGATTGACCAGGTCCTTTGCCACGTCTGCTCCCGCTGCCCGCTGCTGCTTGCTACTCGGCGACCGAGCCGCCGGCGGCCTCGATGGCCTGCCGTGCACCCGGCGTCACCTTGAGGCCCTGGACCTTGATCGCGCGGGTGATCTTGCCCGAGGCGATGACCTTGGCCCGCAGGGCCTGGGCCGGGACCCGGCTTGCGGCCTTCAGCGCCTCGAGGTTGATCACGTCGACACCGGGAATGTCGAGCTCATGCAGCCGTACCTCGGCGCTCTCGCGTGTCTTGGGCGAGACAAAGCCGACCTTCGGCAGGCGCCGCTGGATCGGCATCTGGCCGCCCTCGAAGCCTGTCTTGTGATAGCCGCCGGCCCGGGCATGCTGGCCCTTGTGTCCGCGCCCGCAGGTCTTGCCCTGGCCGGCCGAGTGGCCGCGGCCGACGCGCTTGCCAGGCTTGCGGCTGCCGGCGGCGGGTCTGATGCTGTTGAGCTTCATGATGCTTCCTCGACGTTGAGCATGTACGCCACGCGGTTGATCATCCCGCGATTCTCCGGCGTATCGTCGACCAGCACGGTTTGGTGGCGCCGGCGCAGCCCGAGCCCGGAGACACAGGCCTTGTGCGCGGGCAGCCGCCCGTGGACGCTCTTCACTAGCGTGACCCTGAGCTTGCGGCGCTCTGTCATGGCGTCGAACCCATCAGCTCCGCCACGGACTTGCCGCGCTTGGCGGCGACCGCTTCCGGCGAGCTGATCGCCATCAGGCCGTTCAGGGTGGCGCGGACGACGTTTATCGGGTTGCGCGAGCCGTAGCTCTTGGCAAGCACGTTGCGCACTCCGGCACACTCGAAGACCGCACGCATGGCGCCACCGGCGATGATGCCGGTACCGTCAGAGGCCGGCTGCATGTACACGCGCGTCGCCCCGTGGCGGCCGTGCTGCTGGTAGTGCAGCGTCTCGTTGTGCAGCGAAACCGTCTGCAGGTTGCGCCGGGCAGCCTGCATGGCCTTCTGGATTGCAGCCGGCACCTCGCGTGCCTTGCCGTAACCGAAGCCGACCCGGCCCGCACCGTCACCGACCACCGTCAGCGCCGTGAAGCCGAACTGACGGCCACCCTTGACCACCTTCGCGACACGGTTGACCGCGACCAGCTTCTCGAGCAGGTCGTCCGAATCAGCCCTCTGTTCAACCGCCATGTTGCGCCATCCGTCCTATTTGTCAGAATTCCAGGCCGTTCTCGCGGGCCGCATCGGCCAGCGCCTTCACGCGCCCGTGGTAACGGAAGCCGGAGCGGTCGAAGGCCACCTGGGCCACGCCGGCCGCCTTGGCCTTGTCCGCTATGGTCCGCCCGACCAGCGCCGCGGCAGCCACGCTGCCGGTGCTGTCCAGGGCCTCGCGCAGGTCCTTCTGGACCGTCGAGGCCGCTGCGACCACCGTACCGCCGTCGGCGGCGATGATCTGGGCATAGATGTGACGCGGCGTCCGGTGCACCGTCAGCCGGTGCACTCCGAGTTCGCGCACTTTCGCGCGCCCGCGCCGGGCACGCCTCAGTCTGCTCTGTTTCTTGTCCATTGCACTCATGCAGCAAGTCCTCGCAGGGACGGCCCGGGGCCGCCGGCCTACTTCTTCTTGGCCTCCTTAAGGACGACCTTCTCGTTGGAGTAACGAACACCCTTGCCCTTGTAGGGCTCCGGCGGGCGGTAGCGGCGGATCTCTGCGGCCACCTGGCCTACCTGCTGCTTGTCGTTCCCGCGCACGATGATCTCGGTCTGGCTTGGCGTCTCGATCGTTATGCCGTCCGGAACCGGGTAGGCCACCGGGTGGGAGAAGCCCAGCGTCAGGTTGAGCTTGCCACCCTGCGCCTGAGCCCGGTAACCGACGCCGACGAGCTCGAGCTTGCGCTCATAGCCCTGGGTCACTCCGATGACCAGGTTATTCAGCAGCGCGCGCGTCGTCCCCGCAATCGCTACCGCCGCCTGCCCGCCGTTCAGCGTCTCGACGCTGGCAGAGCCATCCTCGATCCGGACCGTGACGTGCGGGCTCACGCGCATCGCGAGCTCCCCCTTGGGGCCCTTCACTCGCAGCTCGCCATCGCCCTGGATGACCGTGACACCCTGCGGAACCGGCACTGGTTTCTTGGCAACTCTCGACATGTCTGGCTACTTCCTGGGTTCCGCGGTCAGGAGACGATGCAGATGACTTCGCCACCGTGGCCGCGGGCACGCGCCTCGCGGTCGCTCATCAGGCCCTCGGAGGTCGACACGATGGAGATGCCGAGCCCGCCCTGGACCTGGGGAATGTCGTCCTTGCCGCGGTAGATACGCAGGCCCGAGCGGCTGACACGGCGGATCTCCTCGATGACGGGCCGACCCTCGAAATACTTGAGTTCGACCTGGAGCTCACGCTTGCTGTTCACCGGCTCGCTGACGGAAAAACCGGCAATGTAGCCCTCGCTCTCGAGCACGCGCGCGATCGCCTCCTTCTTGGTGGAGTGCGGCATCGTCACGCTGGCCAGCTTCACCTTCTGGCCGTTGCGGATGCGGGTCAGCATGTCGGCGATGGGATCAGAAATACTCATGGTCGCCTTCCTTACCAGCTGGCCTTGCTGAGGCCAGGAACATTGCCCTGCATCGCCTGCTCGCGCAGCTTCGTGCGGCCGAGACCGAATTTCCGGTAGACGCCTTTCGGCCGCCCGGAGAGGCTGCACCGGTTGCGCAGCCGCGTCGGGCTCGCATCACGGGGCATCCCCTGCAGCTGTGCCTGCGCGGCCTGGCGCTCCGCCGGGCTGCTGGCCGGGCTGCGGATGACCCGCTTGAGCTCGGCGCGCTTCTTCGCAAAGCGATCGACCTGCTTCTGTCGCTTGATCTCGCGCTGGATGATCGATGTCTTGGCCATGATGTGCCTGCCTGTCCTGCCTCAGCGCCGGAACGGGAAGCTGAACGCATCGAGAAGCGCGCGTCCCTGCTCGTCCGTACCGGCGGTGGTCGTTATCGTGATGTCCATGCCCCGGATCGCGTCGATCTGGTCATAGTCGATCTCGGGGAAAATGATCTGCTCCTGGATGCCCAGGCTGTAGTTACCCCGCCCGTCGAACGAGCGCGGGTTCAGGCCGCGAAAGTCACGTATGCGCGGGATGGCCACGTTGATCAGCCTGTCGAGGAACTCGTACATCCGGGCCCGGCGCAGCGTGACCTTGCAACCGATCGGGTAGCCCTCACGGATCTTGAATGCGGCGATGGACTTGCGTGACTTCGTCACCACCGGCTTCTGGCCGGCGATGCGGGTCATGTCCTCGACAGCTTTCTCGATGACCTTCTTGTCCGCAACGGCCTCGCCCACGCCCATGTTGAGCGTGATCTTCTCGATGCGCGGGATCTGCATCGGGTTCTTCAACCCGAGCTCCTGCTGCAGCTTCGGCACCACGGTGCTTGCGTAGAATTCCTGCAACCTGGCCATGTCCTGTTCCCGGTCCGTACGACGGCTTTGCCGCTATACGTCCACAACCTCCTGGTTCGACTTGTAGAAGCGCACCTTGCGCCCGTCCGCCAGCGTCTTGAAGCCCACGCGATCACCCTTGCCGGTGGCCGGATTGAACAGCATGACGTTGGAGACGTGTATCGGCATCTCCTTCTCGATGATCCCGCCCTGCAGCCCCTTCTGTGGATTTGGCCGCTGGTGCTTTTTCACCACGTTGATGCCTTCCGCGATCAAGTGCTCCGGGTCGACCACGCGCAGCACCGTACCCCGCCGGCCCTTGTCGCGGCCGGCGATCACGATCACGTCATCGCCCTTCCTGATTCGATTCATCGCTACACCGTCACTCAGTTAACACGCCGGGCCTAGAGGACCTCAGGCGCCAGCGAAATGATCTTCATGAACCTCTCGTTGCGCAGCTCGCGGGTCACGGGCCCGAAGATACGGGTTCCGATCGGCTCCAGCTTGTTGTTCAGGATCACCGCCGCGTTGCCGTCGAACCGGATCACCGAGCCATCAGCGCGCCGCACGCCCTTGCGCGTACGCACGACAACGGCGTTGTAGACCTCGCCCTTCTTGACACGGCCCCGCGGGATCGCGTCCTTGACGCTGACCTTGATCACGTCGCCGACCGAGGCATAGCGACGCTTCGAGCCGCCGAGCACCTTGATACACATCACCCGCCGTGCACCGCTGTTATCAGCCGCGGCCAGCATTGTCTGCATCTGGATCATGGTCGTTTACTGCTGCTCGGCCCGCCGCAGAACCTCGACAAGCCTCCAGGACTTGCGACGGGACAGCGGCCGGCATTCCGCGATCGATACCAGGTCACCCTCCTGGCAGGCATTGGCCTCGTCATGGACCAGCACCTTGGTGCTGCGACGAATGTACTTGCCATAGACAGGGTGCTTGACCAGCCGCTCGATCAGCACGGCGGCGGTCTTGTCCATCTTGTTGCTGACCACGGTCCCGGTCAGCGTGCGCTTGGTTTCGCTCATGCCTCAACTCCGCCGCTGGCGGCCTTTCTCTCGAGTTCACGCAGGACGGTCTTGATCCGCGCGATGTCACGCCGGATCCGGGTAAACTGGTGCGTGCGACTCAGCTGGCCCGAGGCCCTCTGCATACGCAGGTTGAAGTGCTCCCGGCGCAGGTCCAGCAGCTCCTCTGCCAGCTCGGCCGGCGTCTTCTTCCGCAGCTCGCTCGCGTCCATCAGATCACCTGGCGTGAGACAAAGGTGGTTGCAATGGGCAGCTTCGAGGCCGCAAGCCGGAAGGCCTCACGGGCCACATCCTCGCTGACGCCCTCCATCTCGTACAGGACCTTGCCCGGCTGGACCAAGGCCACCCAGTATTCCACGTTGCCCTTGCCCTTGCCCTGGCGAACCTCAAGGGGCTTGGTCGTGATGGGCTTGTCCGGAAACACGCGGATCCAGATCTTGCCGCCACGCTTGACGTAACGGGTCATGGCACGACGGGCCGCCTCGATCTGGCGCGCCGTGAGGCGCCCGCGGTCGGTGGCCTTGAGGCCGAAGTCGCCGAAGGACACGGAGCTGCCACGAATGGCCAGGCCCCGGTTCTTGCCCTTGTGCTGCTTGCGGTACTTGGTGCGTTTCGGTTGGAGCATCCCGGCATCCCTCAGCGCGCGGCGGCAGCCGGCTGCTCGCCGGCTTCGGCGCCTGCATCCTGGCCGTCAAAGACTTCGCCGCGGAAGATCCAGACCTTGACGCCGATCACCCCGTAGGTGGTCCGCGCCTCGGCAAACCCGTAGTCAATGTCCGCCCGGAACGTGTGCAGGGGCACCCGCCCCTCGCGATACCACTCGCTGCGGGCGATCTCGGCGCCGTTCAGCCGCCCTGCCACCTGCACCTTGATGCCCTTGGCGCCAAGGCGCATCGTGTTGGTGACCGCCCGCTTCATCGCACGGCGGAACATGATGCGGCGCTCCAGCTGCTGGGCGATGCCCTCGGCGACCAGCTGCGCGTCCAGCTCCGGCTTGCGGATCTCGGCGATGTTGATCCTGACGTCGGCCAGCGGCATGCCCAGGAGGCGGGCAACCTCGCCACGCAGGTTCTCGATATCCTCACCCTTCTTGCCGATCACCACACCCGGCCGTGCCGTGTGGATGGTGATATTGGCCTTGCGCGCCGGTCGCTCGATCTGGATACGGCCAACCGAGGCATCCTTGAGCTTCTTTTTCAGAAACTCGCGGATACGGAAGTCCGTCTCCAGGTAAATCGGGAACTGCCGCGAGTCGGCATACCACTTGGATGCCCAGTCGCGGGTGATGCCCAGGCGGATGCCGATAGGATTTACCTTCTGACCCATGATGCTACTCGTCCGCCACTTGCACAGTGATGTGGCTGTTGCGTTTCAGGATGCGCGCACCGCGCCCCTTGGCGCGTGCCCGGAAGCGCCGCAGCCGGGGAGCCTCGTCGACATAAACCGTCGAGACCTTGAGCTCGTCGATGTCCGCGGCATGGTTGTGCTCGGCGTTGGCGACGGCCGACTCAAGCACCTTCTTGACGACGCGGGCGCCCTTCTTGGGCATGTGCCCGAGGATCTGCAGCGCGCTTGCGACAGACTGACCGCGGATGGCATCGGCCACCAGCCGGCATTTCTGCGGCGAGATCCGCGCGTAGCGCAATGTTGCCTTGACCTGCATGTTCGCTTCCTGGCCGTCTACTTCGTCTTGCGGTCGCCGGAGTGACCCTTGAACGTCCGCGTGATGGCAAACTCGCCCAGCTTGTGGCCGACCATGTTCTCCGTGATCATCACGGGGATGTGATCACGACCATTGTGAACGGCCAGCGTCAGGCCCACCATCTCCGGCAGGACCATCGAACGACGCGACCATGTCTTGATCGGGCGACGGTTGTTGCTCTGTACGGCCTGGCGGACCTTCTCTGCGAGGTGCAGGTCCACAAACGGGCCCTTCTTTACCGAACGTGCCACTTGCTGAGTCCTCTGAGCCGTCCTGTGCCTTGCTTACTTGCGGTTGCGCCGACGGACGATCATGCCCGCGGTGCGCTTGTTGGTGCGCGTCTTCTTGCCCTTGGTCTGCAGGCCCCAGGGCGAAACCGGGTGGCGCCCACCAGACGTCCGGCCCTCGCCGCCGCCATGAGGGTGGTCCACGGGGTTCATCGCCACACCGCGCACGGTGGGCCGAACGCCGCGCCAGCGCTTCGCGCCAGCCTTGCCTAGCTTGCGAAGGTTGTGCTCACCGTGCCCAACCTCGCCAATGGTGGCCCGGCACTCGATGTGAACCTTGCGCATTTCGCCGGAGCGCAGGCGCAGGGTCGCGTACGAACCCTCGCGGGCCACGATCTGCACGGTAGCGCCCGCCGAGCGTGCGAGCTGCGCACCCTTGCCCGGCTTCAGCTCCACGGCGTGCACCTGGGTACCGACCGGGATACTGCGCAGCGGCAGGGCATTGCCCGCCCGGATCGGCGCTTCCCGGCCCGAAAGCAGCACGTCACCGGCAGACACGCCCTTGGGGGCGATGATGTAGCGGCGCTCGCCGTCGCGGTACACGAGCAGCGCGAGATGGGCGCTGCGGTTCGGGTCGTACTCCAGACGCTCGACGCGCCCGGGTATCCCGTCCTTGTCCCGCCTGAAGTCCACGATCCGGTAGCGGCGCTTGTGGCCACCGCCCTTGTGCCGCGTCGTGATCCGCCCGTAGTTGTTGCGCCCGCCAGTCGAATCGGCCTGCGCCACGAGCGGCGCATACGGGGCACCCTTGTGCAGTTCAGGCGTCCGGACCTTGACGACGAAACGGCGCCCGGGCGAGGTTGGCTTGAGCTGTTGAACGGCCATGGCTTAATCGGTGCCCATGAAGTTGATGTCCTGGCCCTCGGCCAGCTTGACGTAGGCCTTCTTCCAGTCCTGGCGGCGCCCCGGCGTCGACCCGAAACGCTTCTCCTTCCCGCGGCAGTTCACCACCTGGACTCCCTCGACCTTGACGTCGAACATCAGCTCGACGGCACGGCGGATCTGGTCCTTGTTGCTGTCGCGACGGACCCGGAACACATACTGGCGCTCCGTTTCGGCCAGGGTAGTGCCCTTCTCGGACAGGTGCGGCCCGATCAGGACGTTCATCAGGCCCTCGCGGGGATTGATGGCACTCATGCGAACCTCTCCCCCAGCTGCCTGACCGCGCCCGCGGTCGCAAGGACCCTTTCGTAGCGGATCAGGCTGACCGGATTGATCTCGCGCAGATCCAGCACGTCGACGTGAGGGAGGTTGCGCGCTGCCAGCAGCAGGTTGACCGTGTACTCCTCGACCAGAATCAGTACCTGGCCGAGCTCCAGCTCCTTCAGGCGCGCGACGAGGTCGCGCGTGCGCGGGGCCGTGAACTCAAGCTGGTCGACGATGACCAGCCGGTCCTGGCGGACGAGCTCGGAGAGCACCGAGCGCATCGCGCCCTGGTACATCTTGCGGTTGACCTTCTGCGCGTGACTGCGCGGACGGGCAGCGAAGGCGCGGCCGCCGCCCACCCAGATCGGGCTGCGGGAGCTGCCGGCGCGGGCGCGGCCGGTGCCCTTCTGCCGCCACGGCTTCGCACCGCCGCCCCTGACCTCGGCGCGTGTCTTCTGGGCCTTCGTGCCTGCACGCGCACGGGCCTGGAATGCGGTCACCACCTGGTGGACCAGCGTCTCGTTGAATGGGGCACCGAACGCCGCATCGGCGACGTCAAGGCTGCTCCCGCCATGAACGTTCAGCTTCATTTGCCTGCCTGACCATCCGTTGCCCGGGATTTCACCGCGGGCTTCACCACCAGATGTCCGCCGCTGTGGCCCGGGACTGCGCCCTTGACCAGCAGCAGGTTGCGTTCCGGGTCGACCCGGACCACCTCGAGATTCAGGATCGTCCGGCGCACGTTGCCCATGTGGCCCGACATCCGCTTGCCCTTGAACACGCGGCCAGGCGTCTGCCGCTGGCCGATGGAGCCCGGCACCCGGTGCGAGACCGAGTTGCCGTGCGTCGCGTCCTGTCCGGCGAAGTTGTGCCGCTTGATCGTGCCGGCGTAACCCTTGCCGATCGAAGTTCCGCTGACATCCACCTTCTGCCCGGGCTGGAACAGCTCGACCGTGAGCTGCGCCCCCGGCTGGTGGCTGGCCAGCTCCGCCTCATTGACCCGGAACTCCCACAACCCCTCGCCCGGCTCCACCCCGGCGGCAGCGTACTGACCCGCCAGCGGCTTGCCCAGCAGGGCCGGCCGGCGCTGGCCGAGGGTGACCTGAAGCGCCGTATAACCATCGCGCTCTCCGGTCCTGACGCGGGTGACACGGTTCGGCGGCACCTCGATCACAGTGACCGGCACGGCAGCGCCGTCCTCGGTGAAGACGCGCGTCATTCCAGTTTTTCGACCCACCAGACCGATGGCCATGTCCAAGATTCCTGTCGAAAGTAAGTACCGGGCCGGCTAGTCCGGCTGCAGAACCGCCCGCCGGCAACCCCCACCCCACGGTGTCCCTGCGGCAAGCGGCCCAGAGCAGGCAAACTGCCCCGGGCCAAGGCGAGCCGACAAGTATAACAGTTCGGCCGACTAGTTCAATTTGATCTGCACATCGACGCCGGCCGGAAGCTCCAGCTTCATCAGCGCATCGACGGTCTTGTCAGTCGGCTCGATGATGTCCATCAGCCGCTTGTGCGTCCGCAGCTGGTACTGATCCCGCGCATCCTTGTCGACATGCGGCGATATCAGCACGGTGAAGCGCTCAGTCTTGCTGGGCAGCGGCACCGGGCCACGCACCTGGGCCCCGGTACGCCGCGCCGTATCGACGATCTCGCGCGCCGAGGTATCGATCAGCCTGTGATCGAAGGCCTTCAGTCTGATCCTGATGTTCTGGCTCCTGGCCATGTGCTGCTACCCGTCCGCTTTCTGAGCGATTACCAACTGCTGGAAGTGCTTACTCGATGATCTTGGCGACGACGCCGGCGCCGACCGTACGGCCGCCCTCGCGGATCGCAAAGCGCAGGCCGTCCTCCATCGCGATCGGGGCGATCAGCGTCACCACCATCTTGATGTTGTCTCCCGGCATCACCATC
>JAFIFS010000009.1 GCA_020831895.1 Chromatiales bacterium | reverse complement strand
CCGCCACATCGACTCACCGTCCTTGGTGAAAATCCACGTCAACGCCGCAGAGGTCGAACCCTCTGAACGGTCCGCCAGCGGATCCTGCGTCTGGGCAATGATGTGGTGGTTGTCCGGCGCAAAGTACGCCTCCGCCGCATTGGGGATGTTCGGAATCTCGTAGGCCGCCAGCTCGTTCTGCGCCCACGCCGGCGCGTCCGCCGCAGCAGGACGGAAATCGGGTACACCTGCATGCTGCCCCGCATACACATTCATGGTCACCACGGCCCCGGGCACAAGCGCCGCCAGGCCAATCATCAGAACCGGTCTCGACATCATTTTCCCCTCGTATCTGCGCGCCGGGTTCGACAGCGCTTCCGGCGGTGATCATAGGGGCCGGCCATCCACGACAACAAGCGCGGAGAAAATTTTTCCGCAGCGGCCGATGTCGGGGCCGCGGGGCGGGTCCCGAGGATGATGACTGAGCAGGCCCGGAGAATTTCCTTGCGCTGCGAGACCAGATCGCGCGCAGTATTACCGCTTCCTGCAACTGGACGGCCCTTCGGCAGGACGGGGGCTTCAATCAAGCCACAGCGGCAAAGGACTCACCAACAAATCGGCTGGCCATCCCAGGCGAAGAAGCCCCCGCTGTCGCCGCGCTCGAGCTGATCGATCACTTCGATGAGGTGCTGCGCCGACTCCTGCGGGGACACCGCCGCATGTCGGCCCAGCCACGGCTGGCTGAGCGCGGTGGCCACGGTCCCGGGGTGAAGGGCGACGCAGATGGCATCGCGCCGGATGCGGGCAAGCTCTATTGCCGTCGTGCGTACCACCTGGTTCAGCGCAGCCTTCGCCGTGCGGTAGGAGATCCAGCCACCCAGACGGTTGTCGCCGATGGAGCCGACCCGCGCCGAAAGCACAGCCAGCACGCTGCGCCCCCTTCGCGGAAGCAGGTGATGAAAGTGCTTGAACACCAGGGCCGGCCCGACGGCGTTGAGCAGCAGCTGGTCCTGCATGCTCTCCTGCGACAGTTCCATGATCGTCTTTTCGGGCCCGCGCCCGGCAATCGTCAACGCGCCCGTAGCCACGAGGATCAGCCGGAACTCGCCCGGCAGTCCTCTGGCTGCCTGCTCTATGCTGGGCTCATCCAGCAGGTCCAGCCCGTCACCTGTGCGGGACAGCCGCCGCACCTCATGCCCGCGACGCTCCAGCGCCGAAGCCAGCGCGCCACCGATACCGCCGGAGGCGCCGATGACCAGCGCACGGTCTCGTGTAGTGCCGGGTTGCTGCATGCTTCGTCCTGCAATGACCTCACACCGAATTTCGTCACGATGCGGATATCGGTTCCGGCAATGTGCGCAGGATCAGGCCTGCGACCTCAGTCGGGCCGTGACCAGCAGCGCAGCCAGCGACAGCAGCGCGACTACCGTGAACGCCAGAGGGTAGTCGAGACGCCCCGCCAGCTGCCCCGCGGTAAAGCCGGCCCAGGCCTCGCCGGCGTTGATCGCGCCCATGTAAGCCGAAAACTGGGTCGCGCCAAGCCTCGGATCGGTCAGCTGCATGAACAGCGCATAGGCGGACGCAGTCAGCAGGCCAGCACACAGGTAGACCGCGAGGAGGCCGGCAATCACCATGGAGCCACCCGGCTCCAGGACGTCCAGCAGGCTGGTCAGCAGGACTACCGCGGCGGTGAGCGGCACGAGGGCAGCCACAGTGCGCCGCTTGCCGAAGCGGTCCGCGGACCATCCTCCGGCCAGGGACCCGCCGATCATCGCCAACAGGGCCATCGTGAAGAACAGGCCGATGGAACCCTCGCTGAAGCTGCGGTCCACGAGGAACGGGCCGGCGATATCGCCAACCGCCTTGAAACCGGCGAAAGCCGTCAGCGCCAGCAGCAAACCGAGCCACGTCGACTGCCGGCTGAACGCGACGCGCAGCGTCGTGAGAAACTGCCGTAGCCGCGTGCGAATGCTGCCCGCGCCCGCATAGTCGTCCACATCGCCTG
Organism: Chromatiales bacterium; assembly: GCA_020831895.1. Taxonomy (GTDB): domain Bacteria; phylum Pseudomonadota; class Gammaproteobacteria; order Steroidobacterales; genus JAFIFS01. Next base: position 39,663 of record JAFIFS010000009.1, on the reverse strand, counting down.
CGAACAGCACCACCAGCGTCGTCAGCCACACCGTACCCACCATCGCGAGTACGGCCAGAGTGTGATCAACCAAGTGGGCAACCATCAGGAAGCCGGCCCCGAAGAGCCAGCGCCCCACCAGCATTCCAAGCTGCATGAAGCCGTTGATCGAGCCCCTCTCCTCGGGGGGTGTCACGCTGATCGCCCATGCGTCGATGGCGACATCCTGGGTGGCGGCGGCAAACGCATGCACGACGAGCAGCAGGAAGAGCAGCGGCAGCGTGGCAGCCCAGTCGAGGAACGCCAGCGGCAGCAGCGTAAGGCCCATCAGCAGCTGGGCGACCACTATCCACGCACGGTGGCCCCAGCGTGGCCCGCGCATCACGTCCACCAGGGGTGCCCAGAGAAACTTGAAGGCCCAGGGCAGGATGATGACCGAGGTCAGCGTCGCAATGGTGGCAACGGGCACGCCCTGCTCGCGCAGCAGTGTCGGCACGGCCCACCAGATGAAGCCGATCGGCGCACCCTCGCTCAGGTAGAGCAGCGCATACAGGCCGCGGCGGCCACGGGTTGTTCGGGTCAGGTCCAGGGCTTGTGGCCAGTCGCTCGTACGGAATGGATGCGCTCCAGTCTAACCTCCCGTTAGCCCGCACGGCGCGTTATGGGCATACTAGTCTTCAGTGAGTCCGCAAGCCCCAGGAATCGAGTACAGATGAACGCAACTGCCAGCCCTGGCCCGGAACCCTTGCGCTGCGCCGTCATCGGCAGCGGCTACATGGGGCGCCTGCATGCCAGCAAGTTTGCCGCTTCGCCCGACTGGAAGCTGGTCGCCGTCGTGGATGCCGATCCCGCAACTGCCCAGGCGGTTGCGGCGGAATGCGGCACGCGCAGCCTGTCCGATCACCGCGAACTGCTCGGCCAGGTCGATGCCGTCAGTATCGCGGTCCCGACCTCGCTGCACTTCGGGGTTGCCCGGGATTTCCTCGAGGCAAGCACCCATGTGCTCCTCGAGAAGCCGATCACCGTCACCGTGGCCGAGGCTGACCAGCTGATAGCGCTGGCCGCGGCGCAAGGGCTGGTGCTCCAGGTCGGCCATCTGGAGCGCTTCAACCCGGCGCTGCTGGCACTGGACGTCGGACGCGGGCAGCCGCGTTTCATCGAGGCAACACGGCTCGCACCTTTCTCTCCGCGCGCGAACGACGTCAGCGTGGTCCTCGACCTGATGATCCACGACATCGACCTGATCCTGGATCTCGTCAATGCCGACGTCGAGCGGGTCGATGCGGTTGGCACCCCGGTACTGACCAGCGATATCGACATCGCTAACGCGCGACTCGCGTTCAGCAACGGCTGCGTCGCGAACGTGACTGCCAGCCGCGTCAGCCTGAAGGTGGAGCGCAAGCTTCGCATGTTCCTGCCGGACAGCTACCTTTCGATCGACCTGCGCAACCGGGTGGCCAGCCGCCACAGCCGCGGCCAGGGCGAGATGGCGCCCGGCATCCCGATGATCGAGAGCGAGGAGCACAGCTTCGAGTCCGGCGACGCCCTGGCAGCGCAGGCGGAGCACTTTGCGCGCTGCATCCGGGAGGGACGCGAACCATTCGCATCGGGAGTGAGCGGCCGCCGTGCCCTGGCTGTAGCCGCCAGGATAGGAGAACTGCTTGAACGCTGCTGAACGCCGGCCTGCGCCGATACCCATGATCGACCTGGGACGCCAGCATCGCCCCCTGCGGGACGAGCTGCTGGCCGTGATGACTCGCATACTGGACGACACCGCCTTCATTGGCGGGTCGGAGGTTCAGGCACTGGAGCAGGAGGTGTCAGCGGTACTGGGGACAAGGCATGCGATCGGTGTCAACTCCGGCACGGACGCCCTGCAGCTGGCTCTGCGGGCTGCCGGCATCGGGCCGGGCGACGAGGTGATCACGACGCCGTTCAGTTTCGTCGCAACAGCCAGCGTCATCTGCCATACGGGCGCGACGCCAGTGTTCGCAGACATCGACGCAGCGACCTTCAACATAGACCCTCAGGCCGTCGCCGCAGCCATCACGCCCGCCACACGCGCGATCCTGCCCGTGCACCTGTTCGGGCAGCCGGCCGCGATGGACCGCCTCGGCGAGATCGCCGCCGCCCATGGGCTTGCGCTCATCGAGGACTGTGCACAGTCTTTCGGCGCCGATATCGAGGGCAGGATGACCGGGGCCATCGGCACGGCAGCTGCGTTCAGCTTCTACCCGACAAAGAACCTTGGTGCCTGCGGCGATGGCGGGCTGGTCGTGACCCAGTCCGACGAGCTGGCTGCCCGGCTGCGCCGGCTGGCCAATCACGGCGTCGGTGCGCCGCTTGAATACGTGGACGTCGGTTACAACAGCCGGCTGGACGGACTGCAGGCTGCCGTGCTCCGGGTGAAGCTCAGGCATATCGCCCGCTGGAACTTGCGCCGCCGCGAGATCGCGGCTCGCTATGACACGCGTCTTGCTGGCCTTCCGCTGCGCCAGCCGGTCGCGGCGCCCGGCCGCAGCCATATCTATCATCACTACACGATACTGCTCGATGACCGGGACGCGGTCGCTGCAGCGCTGGCGTCCGAGGGCATCGGCAGTGCGCTGCACTACCGGCAGCCGATCCACCTGCAGCCGGCGTTCAGGCACCACGCGCCGGAAGCTGGACTGCCGGTAGCCGAGGACACCGCTGCCCGCTGCCTGTCGCTGCCCATGTATCCGGAGCTGCTCGACGAGGAAGTCGATCGCGTGGCCGATGCGCTGGCGCGCATCCTGTCCTGAGCGGCGGCGCGGCGATCAACCGCCGGTGGCATCTGCCCGTCCGGTGCGGGCAAACAGCCACCCTCCGGCCGCACCGGCCAGCATCATCAGCAGCAGGGCCAGGGTCGAGCGGGTGGCGGCAATTGCCGTGATCGCCAGCGCCGTGTTCATCAGTGTCAGTCCGGCCAGTATCGCCAGCGCACCGGCAAGCATGTAGAGTTCAGTATCCCGGGCCGGCCAGAGGCGCACCAGCAGGGCGGCGACCGGAAAAGCCAGCAGGAAAGCCATGGCGACGACAGCTCCGTAGAGCGGCGTGAAGCCCAGCAGGTCGGCGAGCGTCGTCCGCAGGCGTATGACCAGCGGAACGTCGACGCCGAGGGCTATGAGCGCCGCCAGGTTGAACTGCGTCTGCACGACAGAGCCCAGCGCGGCGGCCAGCATCACAGCCAGCAGGAAGCGTCCGATGCCTACCAGGAAGAGCATTTCCAGACTATGCCCGAGTGTCCGCACTAATGCACGAGGCGCGCTGGCAGCGCTGCTCGTCCTGCTCTCGCTGCCCGCCGCAGGCACCGACGACAGGTTCCGTATCGATACCATCGCCGAGGGGCTCGATCACCCCTGGTCTGCAGCGTTCCTGCCCGATGGACGCGTGCTGGTCACGGAGCGGGCCGGCCGCCTGCGCATCATCGGCACGCACGGACTGGATCCGGAACCTGTCGACGGCGTGCCTGCTGCGTTCGTCGCGAGCCAGGCGGGCCTGTTCGACGTCCTGGCCGACCCCGACTTCGCGGAGAACGGGCTGATCTACCTCACTCTCGCCGCTGGCGACCGCCGCGCCAACCGCACCGAGCTCTGGCGCGGGCGCCTGGAGGACGGGCGCCTGCTCGATACCCGGCGGCTGTTCCAGGCCGAACCGGACAAGGCTACGGCCGTGCATCACGGTGGCCGGCTCGCGCTGCTGCCGGATCACACGCTGCTTCTCGGGCTGGGCGACGGATTCAATTATCGGGAGCGCGCCCAGTCGGTCGCGGATCATTTCGGGGTCATCGTGCGACTGGACCGTGACGGCAGCGCACCGGCAGACAATCCCTTTGCCGGACGGACGGACGCGCGGCCGGAGATCTACAGCTACGGCCACCGCAACGTCCAGGGCATCGCCTGGCATGCGGGTCTCGGACGCATCTATGCGCACGAGCATGGTCCCAGGGGTGGTGATGAGCTGAACCACATCATGCCGGGGGCGAACTATGGCTGGCCAGTGGCGACACATGGGCTCGACTACTCGGGCGCCCGCGTGAGCCCCTACCAGGCCTGGCCGGACACCGAGTCACCGCTGCTCTACTGGACGCCGGCGATCGCGCCGGCCGGGCTTGCCGTCTACGACGGTGACCTGTTCGCCGACTGGCAGGGCGACCTGCTCGTGGCAGCGCTGGTCGGCCGTCACGTCCAGCGCGTCAGCCTCGATGGCGCGGGCCGGCCGGCGGGAACGGAGATCCTTTTCGAAGAGCAGGGCGAGCGCATCCGCGACGTGCGCGTTGCGCCCGATGGCTCGATCTGGCTGCTTACCGACAGCGCGGACGGCCGGGTGCTACGCGTCACCCCGGCCGGCCGCGCGCCGGAAAGCGTCAACTGACCCGGACTTCGACCCTGCGCGGCTGTGCGTGCTCGACCTTCGGTATGCGCAGCGTCAGCACACCTTGGTTCAGGGCCGCACTGACCTTGGCCCTGTCGAGCTCCTTGCTCAGCGTGAATACCCGCCGGTACCGTCGCCGGCCGACCTCGGCGTAGCTGGGCTCCAGACCATCCGGAAGCTCCAGTGCCAGCTCCCCCTCGATCGACAGCGTATCGCCGTCAACCTCGACGGACAGCCGCTCCCGGCTGACGCCGGGGAGATCCGCGTAGAGCGTGATGCCGGAGGCGTCCTCGTGGACATTGACCGCCGGCACCAGGGCAGGCTCACGGGAAGCCTCGCGAGCTGCGTCGGGAGAGACGTCAGTGTTCTGGTTCATCAGTGTGCCTCCTTACTGAACGTTGATGCGCTGCGGCCGGGCGGCCTCGCGACGCGGGACCTGCACCTGCAGCACGCCGTCGCGATAGGCCGCGGTGGCTGCCGCCGGGTCGACATCGTCCGGCAGGCTCACCACGCGCCGGAATCTTCCCGAGAATCGCTCGTCGATATGCACGGCGCTGCGCTCCCCGCCGGTGGGTGCCTCAAGGCTGCGTTCGCCGGAGATCACCAGGACGCCCTTCTCTATCTCGACCTGGATCGCCGAGGGATCGATCCCGGGCACGAAGGCGTAGACATGGACCGCCTGCGGCGAATTGCCTACGTTCAGCGCGGGGAAGCCGCCCCGCGCGATGCCGCGGATGCTCGGGGAAATCCCGAAAGCACCCTGCATTTCGCGCTGCAAGAGATCGAGCTCACGAAACAGGTCGCGGGAAAACAGGCTGCCGACCATGATTCACCTCCTGACTGCTGGCCACTGCCTCGGAAGCAATCTGGCGGCAGATGGCAGGATTTCAAGGGGTCGGGCCTAGCCGGTGTTCTGGACCCCGGCCGCGATGCCGTTGACTGTGGCAACCAGGGCGTTGAACAGCTCGCCGCTCTCCGGCCGGCCGGCCTGTCTCCAGCGCTCCAGCAGCTGCAGCTGCAGCAGGCTGATCGGATCGACATACGGGTTGCGCAGGCGGATCGAGGTGCGCAGGCGCCAGTCGCCCTCCAGCAGGTCCGCACTGCCCTTGATTGAAAGGATGGCTTCTCGACTGCGGTGAAACTCCTGCTCGATCCGCGGAAAGAACTCCCCGTGCCATCTGGAGAGGCGCGAGTAGCCGCGGAAGATCTCGAGGTCGGACTTGGCCAGGACCATCTCGACGTCATCGAGCAAGGTGGCCAGGAACGGCCAGTCCCGGGCCGCCTCGGCCAGGCTCGTGTCACCGAAGCACGCGATCGCGGCCTGAAGACCGCTGCCGACGCCGTACCATCCAGTCAGCCCCGCCCGGTTCTGCGACCAGGCGAATACCCAGGGAATAGCGCGCAGCGACTCTACGCCGCCATCACCTCCCCTGCGGCTCGGTCGCGAGCCGATGCGCAGGCGCTCGATCACGTCCACTGGCGTCGCGGTCCTGAAGTACTCGATGAAACGCGGATCGCCATACACCAGGTCCCGGTAGGCTTCACGCGAGCGCGCGGCAAGCTGCGAGGCCACCTGACGCCAGCTTTCCGCGCGCGGCTCGGGTGGGCGCGGGCGCAGGCTGGCCTCGAGTACAGCAGCCGTGGCCTGCTCCAGGTTGCGCAGCGCCAAAGCCCTGATGCCGTACTTGCGATGGATGACTTCCCCCTGCTCCGTGACGCGCAGGTAGCCGTCGACCGATCCGCGAGGGGCGGCGATGACGGCCCGGCTGGTCTTGCCGCCGCCCCGGGACAGAGACCCGCCCCGGCCATGGAAGAACCGGATACTGATCCCGCGATCTGACGCCAGCGCCGTGAGACGGGACTGGGCTTGGTGAAGCGCCCAGCGCGAGGCCGCGATGCCGGCATCCTTCGCGCTGTCCGAGTAACCCAGCATCACGATCTGCAGGTCACCGCGCCGGGCCAGGTGCGAGCGGTAGACCGGGTCGTCCAGCAGGGAACGAAGCACGCCAGGGGCTGCCTCGAGGTCGTCGACGGTCTCGAACAGCGGCGCAACATCCAGCGGCACCGCACCGGCGTCATCACAGCAGCCGGCGATCCGCGCCAGCACCAGCACAGCGAGTGCATCGGCCGCTGTCCGGCTCATGCTGACAATGTAGGGGCCGAAGGTTCGCGGACCGCTGGCAGGCAGCGCCTCGGCCACGGCACGGAACACGTCGAGCACGGCTGTGGCCTGCGTGTCTTCCAGTCGCAGCCCCGGCTCAGCGGCGGAGCCGGCAAGCAGTCCGCTCAGCCGGCCTGCGCGCTCCGACGGCGGACGGTCCGGCCATCGCTCATCACCCAGTATCGTCGCCAGCGCCCGGTCGTGCATGGCCGCGTCCTGGCGCAGGTCCAGCGTCGCCAGGTGGAAGCCGAAGGCATCGACGCGCCGGAGCGCGCGGCGAACGCTGAAGCGTCCGGCCTGCTCACCCTGGTGCCGGGACAGGCTGCGATCGAGCAGACGCAGGTCGGCCGCGAGCTCATGTGCCCCGGCATAGGCGCCAGCCACTCCTTCCAGGGTCTTCCGCAGCCGCGCGCCAACCTGCTCGAGGAAACGACGGTACGGCATGTCCATGTGCCGCGGATGGGCGCCTTCACCCGGGCTCTCCGCCGATTCAATGCGCGCAAGCAGCTCGGGCTCGAAGCTGGCCCGGCCCAGCGACTGTGTCAGCAGGCCGGCCAGTCGCCGCGTATCGGCCAGGCAGGCCTCCAGGGCCAGCCGCCGCTGTGCCGCCAGTGTCTGGCGGATGGTCGGGGCGCCCACGTTGGGGTTGCCGTCCATGTCGCCCCCGACCCAGCTGCCGAAGCCCAGCAGGCCATCCGGCACCTCGATGGGCGGGTCCTCGCCCCAGGTGGCAGCCAGCGCCGCGGCGAAGTCCTCGTAGAACACCGGAAGGACAGCGTGCAGGACCTCGGCCAGGTAGAAGCTCACGTGCTCGAACTCATCGGCAACGCTCGGCTTCTCCGGAGGCAGCTCGGCGGTCTGCCAGGCGACGGTCAGGGCCTGGCGTATGCGGGCCAGGCCGGCTGCACGTTCCTGGGGCGTCAGGCCCCGGTCGATGTCGTCGATCAGCACGCGTGCAAGGATGCGTTCCTTGTCGAGCACGGCCCGGCGTACGGCCTCGGTCGGATGCGCGGTGAACACCGGCTCGATGTGCAGGCGCTGCAGCAGGCTGGCCAGCTCCTCACGCGTGACTCCTGCATGCCTGAGGCGGGCGAGTACGTCGGCCAGCCCGCCGGGCTGGGCCCCGGCGCCGACCCGCTGGTAGTCCCGGCGCCGCCGGATCCGGTGAACCCGCTCCGCGAGATTGACCACCTGGAAGTATGCGAGGAAGGCTCTGACCAGATGCCCGGCCCGCGCCGAAGGCACATCGGCAAGCAGGCTCACCAGCTCGTCGATACGAAGACCGGATTCGCGGCGCCCGATGGCTGCGACACGCACGCGCTCGACCTCGGCCAGGAAATCCTCGCCAAGCTGCTCGGCGAGGATATCGCCTACCAATGCACCTAGGCGGCGCACGTCGTCGCGCAGCAGCTGGTCTGTCTCAGGCAGCCCGGCCGTGCGCAGTGAATCATCGGCATCGGGGCGGGGTAAGGCGGGATCGTGGCTCATGGCAGGCTCGAATCATTGCTGGAAAGCCGTGCTACTTTACCCTTTCACCGCGGGCCGGGTGGGTAGCCCGGTCATCGCAGCAAGGTCGTGAACACATGATGCAGACGAGCAAGTCAGACCGGACCGCCAGCGCCGACTGGGAGGACCCGCTCGGGCTGGAGCAGCAGCTTGGCGACGAGGAACGCCTGCTGCGTGATTCAGCGCGGCGCTACTGCCAGGACGTGCTGCTGCCGCGCGTGCGGGCCAACTTCCGGGAGGAGGGTCAAGACGGCGCGTTCCTGCGCGAGGCGGGCAAGCTCGGTCTGCTGGACTGGTACCTGCCCGGCAGCGCAGGCCAGGGTGCCGGCCCGGTGTCCTACGGGCTCGTTGCCCGGGAGCTCGAGCGCGTGGACTCGGCCTACCGCTCCGCGCTGAGCGTCCAGTGCAGCCTTGTCATGTACCCGATCCTGCGCTTCGGCAGCGAGGAACAGCAGCAACGCTACCTTGGCCGGCTCGCCTGCGGCGAGATCACCGGCTGCTTCGCGCTGACCGAACCGGATCACGGCTCGGACCCGGGCGGCATGCGCGCGCGGGCTCGCCGTGATGGCGACGGATACCGGCTCAATGCGGGCAAGTCCTGGATCAGCCATGCCCCGGTTGCCGACCTCTTCCTCGTGTGGGCACGTGACGAGGATGGACGCGTGCGCGGCTTTCTAGTCGACCGGGACACGCCGGGGCTGTCAACAGCCAGCCACGCGGGCAAGTTCGCGCTGCGGGCGTCCCCGACCGGGACCGTGACACTGGAGGATGCGAAGCTTCCGGCCGAGGCAATGCTGCCCGGGGCGCTGGGTCTGTCTGCCGTGTTCGCCTGCCTGGATCGCGCCCGCTACGGCATCGCATGGGGCGCGATGGGCGCAGCCGAGGCCTGCTGGCATGCGGCCCGGCGCTACGTGCTCGACCGCCGCCAGTTCGGCCGGCCGCTGGCCGCGACGCAGCTGGTGCAGGCGAAGCTGGCGGACATGCAGACTGATATCGCGCTGGGACTGCAGGGCGTCCTGCGCCTCGGACGGATCGCCGAAGGTGGCGAGCTGCCCTCCCAGGCCGTTTCCCTGCTCAAGCGCAACAACTGCGGCAAGGCGCTGCAGATAGCGCGGACCGCGCGTGACCTGCACGGCGCCAACGGGATCAGCGACGAGTACGACGTGATCCGGCACATGCTGAACCTCGAGGCGGTCAACACTTACGAGGGCACACATGATATTCATGCGCTGGTTCTGGGTCGCGCACAGACCGGCATCGCCGCATTCTGAGGGCCTGGGCAGGTGACAGCAGAAATGACTCCTATAAGCCGGCGCCGGCTGCTCTCCGGCGGACTTGCGCTCGCCGTGCTCGGCACCAGGCCGCTGCGGGCAGCGCGCGGGCTGGAGGACGAACGCTACTCGGCCCTTGCGCTACAGATCCGCTGTGACGCGGTGAACCAGGACGCGACCCGCGAGGGAGCGCGCGTGCGCATGCACGCGACGATCGACCGCGTTGCCGCGCAGCTGGGCGCCACGCGACGCTTCCTCGCCGCGTTCAACGGCTACCCGCTGCGCCTGGTCGTGCTGCCCGAGTACTGGATGACTGGTTTCCCGCTGGGCGAGACCAGGGCCCAGTGGCAGGACAAGGCGGCAATCGCGATGAACGGCGAGACCGGAGACCGACTGGCGAGGCTCGCAGCCGATGCCGGGGTGTGGCTGTGCTCCAATCATTACGAGACCGATCCGCTGTTCCCCGAGATGTACTTCCAGGCCAACGTGCTCTACGGACCGGATGGCTCCACCCTGCTGCGCTATCGCAGGCTGATCTCTCTGTTCACCCCGTCACCCTGGGATGTCTGGGACCGCTACCTGGAACACTATGGAGAGGCGGCGATCTTTCCCGTCGCGCAAACCGACATCGGCAATCTCGGCACGATTGCGAGCGAGGAGATCCTTTACCCGGAGATCGCGCGCATGCATGCGCTGAACGGTGCCGAGATCCTGCTGCATCCGACCTCGGAGGTCGGGGCGCCGGGGCTGACGCCAAAAGACCTGGCCAAGCGGGCGAGGGCCTGGGAGTCCATGGCTTACCTGGTGTCCGCAAACTCTGCCGGCATAGAGGGCACACCAATCCCGGCCGAGTCGACGGATGCGATGTCCAAAGTCGTCGACTGGCAGGGAAAGGTGATGGCCGAAGCCGGCAGCGGCGAGACCATCAACGCCAATGCGGTGCTGGATCTGCCCGCGCTTCGCGATGCTCGCCGGCGTACCGGCATGGCGCACGGCTTCTCGCGGCTGCCCTTTGGCGCATTCTCCGCAGGCTATGCGCGCGAGCTCGCGCCAGCCAACCGTACTCCTGACGGGCGCATGATCGAGCAGCCCGAAGCACTGAGGCACCAGCGGGAAGTGATCGACCGGCTGGTACGAGACGGAATCATCCGCTGACGGGGGCGGGGAAACCCCGGCGCCGCCATGCTGCTATCATCCTTTGCCTCAGATCGCCATGACACCGCCATGCTGCTTCGAATCCTGACGCTGCTGTGCCTCGCGCAGCCCGGCCTCGCGCTGGCCAAGGCACCCCCGCCGGAAAGCGGTGAACATCGCCAGCTTCTCGGCTGGCTTGAGTGGGTGCAGCTGGAACGCACTGACGGCGGCCAGATCCTCGAGCTGCGCGCGAAACTCGATACCGGCGCCACGACCTCCTCCATCAACGCGCAGAATCAGCGCCGATTCACGCGCAATGGCGAGCGCTGGGTCGCCTTCGATGTCGCCGACCCCCACGAGCCCGGCAGTTACATTCGCTTCGAGCGGCCGGTGGTACGCAACGTGCGCATCAGGCGCGCCGGCGGCAGCGTTGACCAGCGACCCGTCGTCGAGCTTGGCATGTGCCTGGGCGACGCCTACCGGAAACGGCAGTTCACGCTGGCTGACCGCAGCGCGATGGACTACCAGGTGCTGGTCGGCCGCAACTTCATGGAGCGCCACATCATCGTCGACCCGACTGAGACCTGGACGCGGCCTCCACAGTGCGAGGAGAGGATCGAGCTCACTGGTGGCTGGCCGGAACCACTGTCCGACACGGAAGAGGACGCGGAGTGAACGTGCATGTCCTCACAGGCTGATCCGATCACCCAGCCCCCGCTGCCGGATCCGGCGCACAGTGCGCTGTTTCTCGATGTCGATGGCACACTGCTCGAGCTGGCAGCACACCCGGATGCCGTCATCGTCAGCGACGAACTGAAGGCGCTGCTGGGCCGGCTGCTCGATGCGCTGGGCGGCGCGCTGGCGCTGATCAGCGGGCGTGAGCTCGCGACGCTGGACCGGCTGTTCTCCCCGCTGGTCATGCCCGCTGCGGGCATCCATGGCCTGGAGAGACGCTCCGGTGATGGCGGCCTGCAGCGGCCCGTGCCGGCAGCCGACTGGCGCGAGGCAATACTCGCACCGCTGCAGCGCTTCTGCGCCGTCCACTCGGGCCTCGCACTGGAAGACAAGGGACACGCGCTCGCGCTGCACTTCCGGCGTGCGCCCGAGCAGGGCGCGGCCGCGCTTGCAGTGGCCGAGGAGCTGATCGAGACCTTGCCAGCCCCCACCCGGTTGCTGCGGGGAAAGATGGTGATCGAGTTCATGCCAGCCGGGGCGGACAAGGGCCAGGCGATCCGCGAGTTCATGGCCGAGTCGCCCTTCAGGGGCAGGCAGCCTGTCTTCATTGGCGACGACGTGACCGACGAGGCTGGATTTGCCGCGGTCAACCATCTTGACGGTCTCTCTGTGCACGTCGGCCGGGATACGCTGACGGCGGCAAGGCATCGGCTGGACGATGTGGCCTCCGTTCACGCCTGGCTTGCCGCCATCCCCGGCCGCGAAGCTGCACGACCATGACCAACCTCAACCTTGCCGTTATCGGCAACTGCCAGATCGCCGCGCTGGTCGACAGCCGCGCCCGGATCAACTGGGCCTGCATGCCGCGCATGGATGGCGACCCGCTTTTCTGCTCGTTGCTGATGAACGAGGACGAGCCCGAGCAGGGTGCATACTGGATCGAGCTTGCCGACTTCAGCCACTCCGAGCAACGCTACGAGCCCAACACCGCGATCCTGGTCACAACCCTGCACGACCGTCACGGGGCCAGCGTGCGCATCACCGATTTCGCACCCCGGTTCCAGCAATATGGCCGCAGCTTCAGGCCCGTGATGCTGATCCGCTCCGTGGTGCCGCTGTCCGGCTCACCACGCATCTCCATCCGGCTGAGACCGTCGAGCGACTGGAACCGCGCCCGCCCTGCCGTGACCTATGGCAGCAACCACGTGCGCTGGGTCGGCAGCGGATTCACCTTGCGCCTGACTACGGATGCATCGATTGCCAGTGTCGTCGAGGAGTCCCGCTTCGTGCTCGAGAGGCCGGTGCACCTGGTTCTCGGCAACGACGAGACGCTGCAGGACAGCCCGGCGGACTGCGCGCGGCAGCTGTATGGCGAGACGCGCAGATACTGGGAGGGCTGGGTGCGTTCGCTGGCAATCCCTTTCGAGTGGCAGGAGGCTGTCATACGGGCAGCGATCACGCTGAAGCTATGCACCTTCGAGGATACCGGCGCCGTGCTGGCTGCCCTGACGACCTCGATCCCGGAGGCCGCCGACAGCGGCCGGAACTGGGACTACAGGTACTGCTGGCTTCGCGACAGCTACTATGTCGTGCATGCACTGAACCGGCTCGGCGCCACCCGGACCATGGAGGAGTACCTGCGCTACATCCTCAACGTCGCCGCCCGTGCCGACGAGCAGGAAGGGCTGCAGCCTCTGTATGGTCTCAGCGGACAGGCGGAACTGACGGAGCACATAGTGGAGACGCTGCCCGGCTACCGGGGCATGGGGCCGGTCAGGGTCGGCAACCAGGCCTGGCAGCAGGTACAGAACGATGTCTATGGCGCGGTCGTGCTGTCGGCTGCCCAGTATTTCTTCGACACGCGCCTGAGCCCGACCGGGCGTGCCGAGACCTTCAAGCTGCTGCAGCGGCTGGGCAGCATCGCCGCGGCACGCTTCGACCAGCCCGACGCCGGGCTGTGGGAGTACCGGGGCCGCCGGCGCATCCACACCTATTCGGCGCTGATGTGCTGGGCAGCCTGCGACCGGCTCGCCAGGATAGCCCGCCAGCTCGACGACGACACGGCTGCGACCCGCTGGGCCGCCGAAGCCTCGCGCATCCATGCAGCGATCTGCGACCAGGCCTGGGACGAGAGCCAGCAGGCCTTCACCGAGAGCTTTGGCCGCCCCGAACTCGACGCGAGCCTGCTGACGATGAACGAGCTCGGCTTCCTGCGCGCCGATGACCCCCGCTTCGTCGGCACCGTGCGCGCAATAGAAGGGCAGCTGCGGCGGGGAAGCTTCCTGTTCCGCTACCGTGCGGCCGATGATTTCGGCGAACCGGAAAACGCGTTCAACATCTGCACCTTCTGGTACATCAACGCGCTGGCGGCCACCGGCCGCATGGACGAGGCGCGTGAGCTGTTCGAGCAGATGCTCGCGAGGCGCAACCCGCTGGGGCTGCTCTCGGAGGACCTTGACCCGGCCAGCGGAGAGCTCTGGGGCAACTTCCCGCAGACCTACAGCATGGTGGGCATCATCAACTCGGCCGTGCGCCTGAGCAAGCCCTGGGAGGATGCGTTCTAGATGACTGGCAGAGTGGTAGCAGTATCAAACCGGGTTGCGATACCCCGGGAGGGGCAGGCGCCGGGCGGGCTGGCGGTGGGCGTGCTGGCGGCCCTGCGCGAATATGGCGGCATCTGGTTCGGCTGGAACGGCAGCACGACAACGGGCGAGCCCAAGGATGCCGAGCTACAGCAGGACGGCACCATCACGTATGCCACGATCAGCCTGAATCAGCAGGAGTTCGACGACTACTACAACGGGTTCAGCAACCAGTCCCTGTGGCCCCTGTTCCACTACATGCTGGGGCACCTGAAGTACGACCGGCGCAAGTTCCAGGCCTACGTCCGCGTCAACGCGCTGTTTGCCCGCAAGCTGCTGCCGCTGCTTCAGGATGATGACGTCATCTGGGTGCACGACTATCACCTGATACCGCTCGCTGCCGAGCTGCGCCGCGCCGGCGTGACGCAGCCGATCGGGTTTTTCCTGCACGTGCCATTCCCGGACTACGACGTGCTGCGCGCGCTGCCCGTGCACGAGTACCTGCTGCGCTCGATGTGCGCCTACGATGTCGTGGGTTTCCACACGCTGGGCGACCTGTCGTCTTTCCAGCAGTGCCTGCTGCGCCCGGAGATCGGGGCTGACCTGCTGCCGGGAGGGCGCATCAGCGCGCTGGGCCGGCGCCTCGTCGCCGACGTGTTCCCCATCGGCATCGACCCGGCACAGTGCGCGGAGCTGGGCGCCCAGCACCAGTCCGACCGGGCGGTCGAGCGGCTGCAAACCAGTCTGCAGCAGCGCTCCCTCATCATCGGGGTCGACCGGCTGGACTACAGCAAGGGACTGCCGGAACGCTTTCATGCCTACCAGCGCCTCCTCGAGCACTACCCGGCCAACCGGCGCAACGTCGTGCTGCTGCAGATAGCGCCGCCGACACGCAGCGGCGTGCGGACCTACGCCGAGATCCGTGCCGAGCTCGAGGGCATTGCCGGCCACATCAACGGGCGCTTTGCCGAGGTGGACTGGGTTCCGGTGCGCTACCTCAACCGCAGCTATGACCGCGGCATGCTGATGGCGCTTTACCGCTATGCGCGCGTGGGCCTGGTCACGCCGGTGCGCGACGGCATGAACCTCGTGGCCAAGGAGTACGTGGCTGCCCAGGACCCCGAGGACCCGGGGATGCTGGTGCTGTCCACGCTGGCGGGTGCGGCGCGCGAGCTGCGCGAGGCCGTGCTGGTCAATCCCTATGACACTGACGGCGTCGCCGAGGGCATCCAGACTGCGCTGGAGATGTCGCTGGACGAGCGACGCGAGCGTCACCAGGCCATGCTGGCGACCCTGAGGCAGAACGACATCAGCCGCTGGCGCCAGCGCTTCGTCGAGGCGCTGAAGGCAAGCCGGGACACCCACTGACTGTCCTCACCACGCTGGCGGTGCTTCGGGCATGGTCCCGGCCAGCGTCACCGAGGTCAGGATCAGCGCGGCCAGCAGCACCGCCTCCACCCGGATGCCCAGCCGCATCCGGCGCGCCGCAGCTGCATCGCCGGCGAACAGCCGGGGCGTCAGCGCGAGCTTGTGCCAGGCTGCGACTGCCAGCAGGAGCGCCAGCAGCATGACCTTGGCGATCAGCAGCCTGCCGTAGCCAGTGCCCAGCAGGGCCCCGGGCACCGAGAGGTGCACCAGCGCCATAAGCAGTCCGGCGAACACGAGCACGGCCACGGCGGCCATGGCCAGCACCGAGAAGTGCCGGACCCGAGGCGCAGCCTGTTCGGGCGCCAGGCTGCCGAGCAGGCGGTGCAGCGGCCACAGCCCACCGGCCCACCAGGCGGCACAGCTCACATGCAGCACCATCAGCGGCATCAGCAGCCAGGAGGGATCCCGGCTGGCCGGGTGACCGGTGAGCGCACGGCTCACCACCAGCAGCAGCACCCCTGCCCCCAGCAGGAGCGCCTGCGGCCAGCGCAGCCCGGCAAGCAGCATCAGCCAGCCTGCGGACGCAAGGAAGACACTTGTGCCGAGACTGCTGCCAGTGGCGATCCGCAGCCCAGCGGGATCGAACCAGCCCCGATCACCGCCCAGCAGGACCGCGCCGGAGAACTGCAGGTAGGCCAGCCCCGCAATCAGGCCACCTAGCACGCATCCCGCCACCCAGCGGCGCAAGGGCTCCCGCTGGCCTGCCGGCACGTCAATCATCAGCAGGAACAGGGCACCACCGGCGCTCAGCAGCAGCAGCGCCATGTAGAGCGCCCTCGCGTTGACGAGCAGGCCTGCACGCGAGGGCTCGGTCGTGCCAGGCGGCGCCGTCACATGTGGCGGGGCGGGAGATGGCGCCAGCAGCGCCCCCGGCTCCTGCCCGACGGTCACGGGGCTTCCCAGGATACGGAATTCGATACTGCCACCCACCGGGTGTGCATCGGCGGAGACCACGCGGTAGCGCAGCGCCCAGTCGCCGGGCTCCAGCGGCTCGGTCAACGCGATCTCGAGCAATTCTCCGGGGTCCGGCAACCGCAGCGCGCGCGGCGCCCCAACCTCAGCGGGCACCAGCTGGAAGGTCACGGGCTGCACGGGTTCTGAGAACCGGAGGATCAATACCGCCGGGGACTCATCGAGCTGCTCCCCCTGTGCGGGCAGACTGTCGACCAGCCGTGCGTGGGTGTACCCCGTGGCCGGCAGCAGCAGGGATACGAGGAGCAGCAGCGAAATCCTGGCCCGCAGGGACGACAGACGCACGGCGGGGCTGTGACAATATACTTCCTGCACCGGCCAAGCATACAACGTGAGCCCGAATGAGCCAGGATCCTCCCGCCTGCCCGCTTTGCCGCTGCACTGAAGCCCGCCTGCTGCTCGAGGAGCCAGCTCGAAGCTACTTCCGGTGCCCGGGCTGCGGCTGCGCGTTCATGGACCCGGCGCACTGGCTCTCACGGTGGCAGGAACATGCGTATTACCGGCTGCACCGGAACGACCCCGCCGACGACCGCTACCGCAGCTTCGTGGCTCCGCTGGCCGAGGCGCTGGCCGCGTGCCTCGCCCCGGGTGATGCGGGCCTGGATTTCGGCTCAGGCGATGGCTCGGCGCTCGCGGCGCTGCTGCGTGAATCCGGCTGCCTGGTGCGGGAATACGACCCGCTCTTCCGCCCCGACCCCGCCGCGCTGAAAGGGCCTTACCAGTTCATTGCCTGCTGCGAGGTGGCCGAGCACCTGCATCAGCCGATGAGCGTGTTCCGCGAGCTGGCCGGCAGCCTGGCGCCCGGGGGCTGGCTGGGCGTGATGACCGGACTGCTCGACGGGCGCGTGGATTTCCGCCGGTGGCACTACCGCCGGGATCCGACGCATGTCGTGTTCTACTCGCTGGACAGTTTCCGCTGGCTGGCCACGGAGCTGGGCGGCTGGCAGCTGGAGCACCCGGCGCCAAATGTGGTGATGCTCAGGCGCCCGTCGCGCTGAGCCTGCCAGGCCTGGGGCCGCGCAGAGGCGCCCGTTCGGGTCCGGTCGCTGCTTGAGCCGGATCAGCTCAGGACCCGGAGCGGCGGCGACGCCACCACCACTTCTCCAGCTCCACCAGCGTGAATACCGCCAGGCCCACGAGGATGCAGCGCAACCAGCCCCCGAGGTCCAGGGGCGCCGTACCGAACAGCCGGTTCATCAGGGGCAGGTAGGTGAACAGCAGCTGCAGCGCGATGCAGGCGGCAATCGCCCCCACGACGACGCGGTTCCCGGCCAGCCCGTCCCAGGTCAGGACCGGCTGGATGAAGTAGCGCGCGTTGAGCACATAGAAAATCTGGCCCATGACCAGTGCGTTCACCGCCATGGTCCGCGCGTACTCCTCGCTGCCGCTGCTCTGGAGCTCGCCCGTGAACAGCAGCAGCACACCCACCAGCAGAAGACTGCCAACGAACAGGATACGCCAGATGATGAAGCCATCCAGCAGGGGTTCGCTCGCCCGCCTTGGCGGACGATGCATCAGCTCTCCCTCCGCAGGCTCCCAGGCAAACGCGATTCCCAGCGTGATCGCCGTGATCATGTTGACCCAGAGGATCTGCACCGGGGTGACCGGCAGCACGAGACCCATCAGGATCGCGGTCACGATCACCAGCGCCTGGGCGGCATTGGTCGGCAGGATGAACAGGATGGCCTTGCGCAGGTTGTCGTAGACCGTGCGGCCCTCCTCCACCGCCCGCGCGATGGAAGCGAAATTATCGTCGGCGAGCACCATCTCGGAAGCCTCGCGGGCGGCCTCGGTACCCTTGTTGCCCATCGCGATCCCGACGTCGGCCCGCTTGAGCGCGGGCGCATCGTTGACGCCGTCCCCGGTCATCGCGGTGACCTCACCGCGGAACTGCAGGGCCTCGACCAGCCTCAGCTTGTGCTCGGGACTGGTCCGGGCGAACACGTCCACCTCGCAGGCCGCGTTACGCAGGGCCTCGTCGTCCATCTCCTCGAGGTCGTTGCCGGTCAGCACCTGGTCTGTCGAGGCCAGACCGAGCTCCCGGGCGATCGCCTGGGCCGTCAGCGCGTGGTCGCCGGTGATCATCTTGACCCGGATGCCGGCCTCCTGGCAGGCCGCGACGGCCTTGACGGCCTCCTCGCGCGGCGGGTCTATCAGGCCGAGAAGTCCCAGCAGCTCGAGTCCACCCTCGACCACGTGCTTCTCGTCCAGCTCGCGCAGCTCACTGTCCAGCACCAGCCGGGCCACGGCCAGCACGCGCTGGCCCCGCGCGGCGATCTCCTCGACGAGCCCGGCCCAGGCTTCGTGATCCAGCGGGGCATGCTCGTCCGGGGACCGCAGCTCCCGGTCGCAGAGTTCGAGGATGCGCTCCGGCGCACCCTTGACGCAGATCCAGTGGCCGCCCTTGTGATCGTGGTGCAGCGAGGCCATGTAGCGGCGCTCGGAGGCAAACGGGATCACGTCCAGGCGCGGGCATTCCCGCTGCTCGCGCGCGGGCTCCAGCCCGAGTTTCATCGCCAGCACCACCAGCGCGGCCTCGGTCGGGTCGCCCTTCGGCACCCATTCGCCATCCTGCTGCTCGACGCTGGCGTCATTGCACAGCAGGGCGGCACGGGCCAGCTCCAGAGCCACGGGATGCTCCTCGATCCCGGTGGGCTTGTCACCACGCAGCAACCCGCCGCGCGGCTGGTAGCCCACACCCTCGACCTGGAGGTCGGTCCCAGCAGCGCGTACGGTGCGGACTGCCATCTCGTTGCGGGTAAGAGTGCCCGTCTTGTCGGAGCAGATCACGGTCACCGAGCCCAGCGTCTCAACCGCTGGCAGGCGGCGGATGATCGCGTTGCGCCTGGCCATCCGCTCGACACCGATCGCCAGCGTCACGGTCATCACGGCCGGCAGCCCCTCGGGAATCGCGGCCACGGCGAGGCTCACCGCGGCAAAGAACATCTCTCCCCAGTCGCTGCCCCAGACCAGCACACCGATGAGGAAGGTCACCGCGGCCAGCGCCAGGATCACGATGGTGAGCACCCGGGTGAACTCGTCCAGCCGTTGCATCAGCGGCGTACGCAGCGTAACGATGCTGGAGAGCATCCCGCTGATGTGCCCGATCTCGGTATCGTCGCCGGTTCCGGTCACGACCGCCGAGGCCTGCCCCGCCGTCACCAGCGTGCCCAGGTAAACCATGCTGCTGCGGTCACCGATGGCGGCCCGCGCATCCACCGGATCAGGACTCTTCTCGACCGGTGTCGATTCACCGGTCAGCGCGGCTTCGGCCACCTGAAGGCTACGCACCTTGACCAGCCGGGCATCGGCAGGCACCCGGTCACCGGCATCGAGGAGCAGCACATCGCCCGGTACGAGGTCCTCGGCCGCGATCTCCCGCCGCTGACCGTCGCGCAGCACCCAGGCTTTCTGCGAGAGCATGCCGCGGACAGCCTCGAGTGCACGCTCTGCGCGGCCTTCCTGGATGAAACCGATCAAGGCGATCACCAGCACGACGCCGAAGATCACGCCGCTGTCCACATACTCGCCCAGCAGCGCGGTGATCACGCCGGCAGCCAGCAGCAGGCCGATGAACAGGTTGTTGAACTGGCTGAGCAGCCGCCGGAATGCGCTTCGGGGTGCAGCGGGCGTCAGCGTGTTCGGCCCGTGTTTTTCCTTGCGCTGTGCCGCGTCGCTGGCGGAAAGGCCGCTCCCCGCGTCGGCGTCCAGCGCATGCACAACCTCGTCTGCGGGTTGCGCATGCCAGTCGGCACGGCTTTCCGCAGGGTCCTTGGGAGTGTCCGTCATGCGCGCACTTCCTCCGGGTCCGCGACAGGTAGACCGGCGAGGTCATAGTCATCCGCGCCGGTGATCTCGACCTCGAGAAAATCCCCGGGCTTCACGCCCGCAACCGGGGGCAGCCTGACCACGCCATCGATCTCCGGGGCGTCCCCCGGAGAACGTGCGACAACGCCATCCGGACCGCTCTCGTCCACCAGGACACGCATACGCTGTCCGGCGTGCCGCGCGAGGCGCCGCCGGCTGATCGCACGGGCCGTCTCCATGAAACGCTCATGACGCTCACGCTTCAGCGACTCCGGCACCGCACCGGGCAGCACATTGGCCGCGGCCCCGGAGACCGGCGAGTACTCGAAGCAGCCGACGCGGTCGAGCTCCGCCTCCTCGAGCCACTCCAGCAGCAGGCTGAAATCCTCCTCCGTCTCGCCGGGAAAGCCGACGATGAAGGTGCTGCGCAGGACCAGTTCGGGACACTGGCGGCGCCAGGCGGCAATCCTTCGCAGCGTGTTCTCCGAACGGGCTGGTCGGCGCATCGCCTTCAGTATGCGCGGGCTGGCATGCTGGAACGGGATATCGAGATAAGGCAGCAGGCGACCTTCGGCCATCAGCGGGATCACGCCATCGACGTGCGGGTACGGGTAGACATAGTGCAGCCTCACCCAGACATCGAGGCTGGCCAGCCCGCGCGCAAGATCGACAAGGCGTGCGGCCACCGGACTGCCCCTCCAGACCTGGGGCTGGTAGGCAATGTCGCTGCCGTAGGCACTCGTATCCTGCGAGATCACGAGCAGCTCGCGCACGCCGCCAGCCACCAGGCGCTCGGCCTCGTCCAGCACATCCGCGACCGGGCGGCTGGCGAGTCGCCCGCGCATCGACGGAATGATGCAGAAGCTGCAGCTGTGGTTGCAGCCTTCAGAGATCTTCAGGTAGGCGTAGTGACGCGGGGTCAGCCGGATCCCCTGCGGCGGCACCAGATCGAGGAAGGGATCATGGGGCCGCGGCAGTTCCCGATGCACCAGGTCGAGCACCTGTTCCGTCTGGTGCGGACCTGTGATGCCGACTACACCGGGATGGCGGGCCAGCACCTCCTCCGGCCGCGCGCCAAGACAGCCCGTGACCAGCACCCGGCCGTTCTCGCCCAGCGCCTCGCCGATAGCCTCCAGTGACTCTTCCACTGCGGCGTCGATGAAACCGCAGGTGTTGACCACGACGAGGTCGGCCCCGGCATAGTCGGAAGAGATCCCATAACCCTCGCTGCGAAGGCGAGTAAGGATTCGCTCGGAGTCGACCAGCGCCTTGGGGCAGCCAAGACTGACGAAGCCGATCCGCGGCGTCTGTTCAGGGGATGTGCGCTTCGACATCGGCAACGTCGTGGTCTACCAGGTTCTTGGGCACTTCGGCCACCAGCACATCCAGCAGTGGCTTGGCCAGCACCGTGCGCAGAACGCCGAGGAACGCAGGTGCCGCCATGATGACCAGCCGGTCGAAGCGCCCCTCATGGTGGGCCGAGGCCAGCCTCGCGGCCAGATCGCGCGCGAAGCGCTGGGCCTCCTCGCTGCGGATCTGCTCGCGGGGATCGAGGCTGTGGCGACCGGGTCCGAAGCGGTTATGAACACGGCCAGGTGCATCGCTCATCAGCTCCACGCCGCGTTGCCGCGAGGCCTCGTGCTCCATGCTCTCGATACGCTTCAGCGGCGCCCTCAGGTGCTTTCCGCTGTAGACATGTGCCGCACTGCTGTCTGCCACCAGGACCCAGGTATCTGCCATCGCCGTTACTCCCTGACCAGAAACTTCCGGCAAGGGTACACGCCCGGCCGGCGCACGGGCAGGCCGTCGTCAGCGCGCAGGATGTGCACTGGCGCACAGACGCCGGCACCCGCGGGAGCGCAGCATGCCGAAAACGAACTCGAAACCACTCCGCCCAGCCCGGCGAAGGATCTGACAAGGTTCAAGTCAGGAGTCCGGCCAGTAGTAGAGCCCAACGAGCCAGATGCCGCAGGCCAGCGCGAGCTGGGCGAGGAAACGCCATTTAACGCGTCGCAGCGAGCCGTAGAAGCTGAACCCGGCACAGGTGGCCAGGACGGTGAACATCGCCACGGCGCGGCCAAGCTCGGGAAGCTCGGCTGACATCCGGGGATGCTCGCCCTGCAGCAGCCAGAATATCCCGAGCGTGACGGCCAGCCCGAACGCGATTGCGAACAAAGTGCCGAACAATATGCCAAGAATGACGGTCCAAGGTTGCATGACGACAAGAATCAGTGACCCAAGCAAGGCCCCGCGCTTGCCTGCGGGGCGCTGCAAGTCTAGCCTAAGGGGAGGGATCATGACCCAGATTCGCAGGCCTCTGACCATGCTGAAACATAGCCTCGGGCGATTGATTGCCACCCTGCCACTGCTGGCACTGCTTCTCGCATGGCCGCCCCTGGCCGAGCCCAGGGCCGAGCCGGCAGCCGTACCCGCGGTGCTGGAAACGACGCCCCGGCACCGGCAGGCCGCGAGGCTGGTCACCCGCTTCGTCGAGCAGTACCACTACGCGCGAACCCCGGTGGACGACAACCTGTCGGAAGCCGTGCTGCGCACCTACATCGAGTTCCTCGACCCCAACCGGCACAACTTCCTCCAGTCCGACATCGCGTATTTCGACCGCTACCGCAACCGGCTAGACAACGTGCTCAAGAGCGGTGACATGGAGCCGGTCTTCGACATCTTCCGGCTCTACCGGCTGCGCGTTCAGCAGAATCTCAGCCACGCGCTTGCGCTGCTCGAGGAAGAGCCGGACTTCACGGTGGACGAGGACTACGAATTCAACCGCGAGAACCAGCCCTGGCTCGAGACCCCGGCCGAGATGCAGGACCTCTGGCGTCGCCGGGTCAAGCATGACCTGCTTGGCCTGATGCTTGCCGAGCGCAGCTTCGAGGACGCGGCGGACGTTCTGCGCAGGCGCTACCAGCGCGTGCTCGACCGGACCAACGATCTCGACAGCGATGCCGTGGTGGAGAACTTCCTCAACGCGTTCGCGCGCACGCTGGATCCTCACTCGGGCTACCTGTCGCCGCGACAGTCTGAGGAGTACCGCATCCAGATGAGCCTGTCATACCAGGGCGTCGGGGCCTCCCTCCAGCTCAACGATGACCTGGTGACCGTGCTCAACATCATCCCGGGAGGCCCGGCCGACATAGACGGCCGGATCAAGGCCAACGACCGCATCACCGCAGTAGGACAGGGCGAGGATGGAGAGATGGTCGACGTCGTCGGCTGGCAGCTGGATGACGTGGTCCAGCTGATCCGCGGGCGCCAGGGCACCGTGGTCCGCCTGCAGATCCTGCCGGCAGACGCCCTGCCTGGTTCGCAGGAGCGGGTCGTCGACCTGGTTCGCGACAAGATCAAGCTCGAGGAACAGGCTGCCCGCAGTCAGGTGGTCCCGGTGGATCGCGACGGCGAGATCACGCGCATCGGCGTCATCACCATTCCCAGCTTCTACCAGGACTTCGACGCACGCAGCCGTGGTGACCGCGAGTTCGTCAGCACCACGCGCGACGTGGCGCGTCTCATCCGGGAACTGGAGGCCGAGAACATCGAGGGCCTCGTGCTGGACCTGCGCGGCAACGGCGGCGGCCACCTTACGGAAGCGACCTCCCTGACGGCACTCTTCATCGACAGCGGGCCGGTCGTCCAGATCCGCGATACCAACGGGCGCGTCGAGATCCTCGAGGATGCCGCCTCACGGGCTGCATACACCGGCCCCCTGGTGGTGATGGTCGACCGCTTCAGCGCCTCGGCCTCGGAGATCTTCGCCGCGGCCATCCAGGACTACCGTCGCGGTGTGGTCATCGGCCAGCAAACCTTCGGCAAGGGCACCGTGCAGAACCTCCTCTCGCTGGACAACTTCGCGCCGCGTAACGTCCCGGAGCCCGGTCTCGGCCAGCTGACCCTGACGGTGGCGAAGTTCTATCGAGTCACCGGTGAGAGCACCCAGAGCCGCGGGGTCGTGCCCGATATCATCCTGCCGTCTGCGGTGGACCCGGACCTGGTGGGCGAGAGCAGCCGCGAGCGCGCGTTGCCCTGGGACAAGATCGCGTCGACCCGTTACGAGGCGCGCGAGCCTCTGGACATGGCCATCGACCTGCTCACCCGTCACAAGCAGGAGCAGCTGCAGACGGACCCCGACCTGCTGCATCTGCAGGAGGACATCCGGGCGGCTGCGGAGATCCGCGCCCGCCGCACTGTTTCGCTGAACCTCGAGCAGCGCATTGCCGAGCGCGAAGCACAGCAGACCGAGCGCCTGGCGCGTGAGAACCGTCGCCGGCAGGCACTCGGCATGGAGCTGCTGGAAATTCTCGGCGACGAGGACGGCGACAGCGCGCGTACAGAACGCCCGGACGTTCTGCTGCAGACGGCGGCCTCGCTGGCCAGCGAACTCTGGCGTGTCAAGAACGGCGGCGGTGCTGAGGCGCTGGCCCGGCACGGCGACCTGAAAACGGCCGACTGACCCGGGCGACGGCCTTACGCAAGCAGCACGCGGTAGATATCCCAGTATTCCTCGGTGAGGATATTGACGCCGAGAGCACCGCCGCGCGATCCGGGGCTGCCGAAAGGCCCGGCGTCCAGCGCAATCCGGTCCACCGAAGCGGCCACCGGAACCGTGTCGGATTCCCTTCGGTACTCGACACTGCGGGCGAGCTCTCCAGCACGCGCACGCGTACGATCGGACAGATCAGTGCGACTCTCCAGCTGGCGCACCGCGCTGTCGATCAGCGTGCCCAGCGCGCGGCAGTGCTCGCTGCTGCCATAGCTCACCTCCCCCGGCCGGCGCGACGCCGCTTCCCGGGCCAGGCGGGCGATATCGTGCTGCCGGAAGTGCAGCAGCAGCTCCTGGCCGAGCGCGATCAGCGTGAGGTTGACCCTGCGCCGTCCCTCGATGCTGAGCTTCACCTCGGGCTCGGCAAGAGCGGCGAGCCGCTCAGCCCGCGCAGCCTGCTGCCGCTGCCTCTGGGCCTCGACCGAATCCATTGATTCGCGGATCACCTGCTCGCGCCGCGACAGCTGGTGCCGCCGCCAGACGTTCCAGGGGCCACGCAACTGGGCGCGTCGTTCGGCGAGATGCTCCAGGTCCGCTTCCAGCCCTCCCCTGCGCTGGGCGAGCTCAGCCAGGCGCCGGTCGATCGCACTGACGGCCTGCCGGCGGTGCTCCGCCACGGCGGCAAGCTGCTGCTGCTGCTCGCGCTCCCGCTGGCGTCGCGAGAGGTCCTGGGTAAGGCGGATCAGACGCTTGCGGCCATGCGCCCAGACGGCGCACAGCTGGTAGTGGATCACGACACCGGCTGCACGCTCGCCATCCCCGAGCATGGCCTCCAGCTGCTCCAGACGCTGCTGCAGACGCAAAGTCGTACCTTCCTGCTGGCGCAACTGCTCGGTCAGGCGCTCCTTGTCGCGCCGCAGGCGCGTGAATTCCTTCTTGAGCTCGGCACGGTTCCAGAACAGGCGCAGCAGCTGTTCTTCTTCAGCTGGCCTGGGACGGGCGAGAAGCTGTGAGGGAATCGGCATGCGGACTGCCCACCTGGTGCGCACCCGAGCCTTGTCCGGGCGGTCAGGTCGTGAGGCTAGCCGACGCTTGATCCCGCTTCGTTGAATCAATCGACACTTTGCCGGAAAAGGAGTGGCCGCGGTCAGCCAGGTATTCCAGCCACTTGCCGAGCATCATGCTGGCCGCCCACCGCCGGTCGATCTCGCCGGGCCACTGCCGGCCCAGGCGACGCAGCACGTGGTGACGGCCGTCGACACTCCAGCCACAGACCTCGACGAGCCGCGCGTCAAGGTAGACCCGCAGCCTGAGATCAGGCCGGGCCAGGCCGGCTGCGCCATCCTCGAGGAACAGGTAGGTCAGGTAGAGTTCGCGCGTATAGCGGGTGGCCGCCTCGACGCGCAGGTGCAGGTCGAGGTCCGCCACACAATGCGACACCAGTATGCTGCCGGCCGGCGGCATCTCCGGCAGAATGGACTGCAAGCGTACGTAGTTGCCCTCGTACAGAGTCAACAGACTCCCGAGACTGCCCGGTCGCACCAGACAACGCGGTACGATGTTGCTGTCGGCAAGCATGGCCGGACTATAGCACAGGGGTCCTGGGCCGCCGGCGCCGACAAGGCTCACAGAAGTGGCACGTAACAACCGCCGGAGTTTGCGCATGAACCAGACATTGCTGCCCGTCACCGAGGTGACATGCACGCCCTACGATGACCAGCGCCCGGGCACTGCGGGATTGCGGCGCAAGGTCGCGGTGTTCCAGCAGCCCCACTATCTCGAAACCTTCGTCGAGGCCGTGTTCCGCGCCGCCAGCCTGCCAGCCGGAGCGCGGCTGGTGCTCGGCGGCGACGGACGCTACTTCAACGACGAGGCCATCGGCCGGATCGCCGCGCTGGCTGCCGCACACGGCGTGAGTGAGCTGGTCATCGGGCAGCACGGGCTGCTGTCGACACCGGTGGCCTCGCACCTGATTCGCAGCCGGCGTGCCGACGGCGGCTTCCTGCTCACCGCGAGCCACAACCCAGGCGGTCCGGAGGGTGATTTCGGCATCAAGTTCAACGTCGCATCCGGAGCGCAGGCCCCTGAAGCGATGACCGACAGGATCCATGAGCTCAGCAGGCAGGTCACCCGCTACAGGGTGGCGCAGCTGCCGCCGCTGGACCTGGCGCGGACCGGCAAGATCGGGCTCCCGGGCCTGTCCATCGAGATCGTCGACTCCACGGCCGACTATGCGGCGCTGATGCAGGGACTGTTCGACTTCGACGCAATGGCATCAGCAATCCGCGGGGGGCTGCGCCTGCGATTCGACGGGATGCACGGGGTCACGGGCCCCTATGCCAAACGCATCTTCTGTGACCTGCTGGGGGCCGGACCGGAAAGCCTTCTGCGCGCCGAGCCACTGCCCGACTTCGGCGGACTGCATCCGGACCCGAACCCGGTGGATGCAGCCGAGCTAGTCGCGCAGTCGCTGGCAGCCGACGCCCCGGACCTGCTCGCCGCGTCCGACGGTGACGGCGACCGCAACATGATCCTTGGACCGCACAGCTTCGTCTCGCCGGGCGACAGCATTGCCGTGATGCTGGCCCATCACCGGCACGTCCCCGGCTATGCCGGCGGAGTACCCGGCGTCGCGCGCTCGATGCCGACCAGCCGGGCAGTGGACGTGGTGGCCGAGGCGCTGGGCCTGCCCTGCTTCGAGACCCCAACCGGATGGCGCTTCTTCTGCAACCTGCTCGAGTCAGGGCGCATCGGGCTCTGCGGCGAGGAAAGCTTCGGGACCAGCTCGGCCCACGTGCGCGAGAAGGACGGGATCTGGGCGGTACTGTTCTGGCTCAACCTGCTGACCGTGCTCGGCCAGCCGCTGCCGGCGATACTCGCCGCGCACTGGCACCGCTTCGGCCGCCACCACTACCAGCGGGAGGACTACTTCATCGCCGATGCCGCCCGCGCGTCAGAGCTCGTCGAAGAGCTGAGGGCCTCTCTGCCTGGGCTGGCCGGACAGTCCGTACCGGGCACGCGGATCCTCGCAGCCGACGAGTTCAGCTATCACGACCCGGTTGACGGCAGCGTGTCGGACCACCAGGGCATGCGCGTGCTGCTGGAAGACGGCGCGCGCATCGTCTACAGGCTCTCGGGCACGGGCACCAGCGGCGCCACGCTGCGCGTCTACCTGGAACGGCACTCGCGCCAGCCCAACGCGATTGCCCAGCCGCCGGAAGTCGTGCTGAAGGACCTGGCTACGCTGGCAGCCCGCATCGCGCGCATCGCCGAGATCACCGGCGTCCATGAGCCGCAGTACCGGATCTGAGCGCTCAGGGACGGATACGCCGCTCTATCCCGGTGATGCTGAGGATTCGGCTTGCGATCTCCTCGATCGAGGACTCGCTCACGTCGAGAAACGGGATGTCGTAGCGCTGGAAAAGGTTGCTCGACGCGCGCAGCTCGAAACGCACCTGCTCGGCGGACGCATAGCGGCCGGTGGGCCTGCGCTCACGACGGATCTGCTGCAGACGCTCCGGGGAAATCGTGAGGCCATAGAGCTTGCGGCGGTAGGGCTCGAGCTGGCGCGGCAGCCGCCCGGAATCGAGGTCATCGTCGGCCAGCGGATAGTTGGCGGCAAACACGCCGTAGGCGAGCGCGAGGTAGAGACAGGTGGGTGTCTTGCCGGTGCGCGAGACGCCCAGCAGGATCAGCTCGGCGCGGCCGAAGTCCCGGGTGGTCATCCCGTCGTCGTTGGTCAGCGCGTAGTTCATCGCCTCGATCCGCCGCTCGTAGGAGTCGCTGTCACGACGGCCGTGCGTGCGACCCACGGCATGGATCGAGGGTGCCTCGAACTCCCGCTCCAGCGTCTCGACGAAGGCGGAGAACAGATCCAGGAACAGCCCGCTGACGCCGCGAAAACATTCGCGGATCTCGTCCCGGACCAGGGTACTGAACACGATCGGGCGGCTGCCCTGCGTAGCCGCGAGCTCGTTTATCTGCCGGACAACCGCCAGCGCCTTCTCCTCGGTATCTATGAATGGCAGCGTGACTTGCTCATAATCATGGTCCTCGAACTGCGTGAGCAGGCTGCGGCCCAGCGTTTCCGCGGTCACGCCGGTCTGGTCCGAGAGAAAGAAAACCGTTCTGCGGGTCATCGCGGGTCCGTCCGGCTGCTTACGGGTGGATTGTGCCTGACCCTGCATCGATAACATAGGGAGTCGCGCGTGGAACACTACGTCGTGCCGCTGGACCAGCTGCGGATGGACGATGTCGGCCGGGTGGGCGGCAAGAACGCCTCGCTCGGCGAGATGCTGAGCCAGCTCGGCCGCCTGGGTGTCCGGGTGCCGGGAGGCTTCGCAACCACCGCGGCGGCCTACCGCGAGTTCCTCGAGCACGAGGATCTTGCCGCGCGTATTGACCGGGAGCTGTCCGGCCTCGATGTCGAGGACGTGTCAGCCCTGGCCACCTGCGGTGCGCGCATCCGCGAATGGATCATGGCCACGCCACTGCCCCCGGCGTTCCGCCAGGCCGTGGAGCAGGCCTGGGCGGCGATGGCGGCGGAGCACGACGGCGAGCTGTCGGTCGCCGTCCGCTCCTCGGCCACGGCCGAGGACCTGCCGGAGGCCTCGTTCGCGGGCCAGCAGGAAACCTTCCTGAACGTGAGCTCGCTGCCCGACCTGCTGGACAAGCTGCACCGGGTCTTCGCCTCACTCTATACGGACCGTGCGATTTCCTACCGCGTGCATCACGGCTTCGACCACAAGGACGTCGCGCTGTCCGTCGGCGTGCAGCACATGGTGCGCAGCGACCTTGGCGCCAGCGGCGTGATGTTCACGCTGGACACCGAGTCCGGCTTCCGCGGCGTCGTGTTCATCACGGCCGCCTGGGGCCTCGGCGAGACCGTCGTGCAGGGTGCCGTCAACCCGGACGAGTACTACGTGTGGAAGGAAGGCCTCCGGCGCGAGGTCTCCTGCCCCATCATCCGGCGTACGCTGGGCAGCAAGAAGATCCGCATGGTCTATGCCGAGGGCGGCGACGAGCGCGTCCGGACCGAGGACGTACCCGAAGCCGACCAGCTGCGTTTCTCGCTGAGTGACGAGGATGTCGCGACCCTGGCCCGCTATGCGCTGGTGGTCGAGGAGCACTATGGCAGGCCCATGGACATCGAGTGGGGCAAGGATGGCCGAGACGGCCAGCTCTACCTGCTGCAGGCCCGCCCGGAGACCGTGCAGAGCCGCACCGGCAGCTCTATGCAGCGATTCAACCTGAAGAACCGCTCGCGCGTGCTGACAGCGGGACGGAGCATCGGCCACCGGATCGGCAGCGGCCGGGCACGCATCGTGCGCGATCCCTCGCAGATGGAGCGGGTACAGCCCGGGGACGTGCTCGTCGCCGACATGACCGACCCCGACTGGGAGCCGGTGATGAAGCGGGCGGCGGCGATCGTGACCGATCGCGGCGGGCGCACCTGCCACGCGGCGATCATCGCGCGCGAGCTCGGCATCCCGGCGGTCGTCGGCTGCGGCGACGCGACGCGGGCGATCACGGACGGTACGCAGGTGACAGTCTCCTGCGCGGAGGGCGACGAGGGCTTCATCTACGAGGGGCTGCTCGACTTCGAGGAACAGGAGATCCGCCTCGAGGGGCTGCCGCCGGCACCGGTCAAGATGATGATGAACATCGGCAACCCTGACCGTGCCTTCGACTTCGCGGCAATCCCGAACGATGGCGTGGGGCTCGCGCGCCTGGAGTTCATCGTCAACCGGATGATCGGCATTCACCCGCGGGCTATCCTGGAGTTCGACCAGTTACGCACTGATGAACGCGAGGTGATCCGCCAGCAGATCGCCGGCTTTTCTGATCCGGTGGAGTTCTTCGTCACCAAGCTGGCCGAGGGCATTGCCTGCATTGCCGCCGCAGTTGCCCCGAAACCTGTCATCGTGCGGCTCTCGGACTTCAAGTCGAACGAATACGCCAACCTGATCGGCGGCAAACTCTATGAGCCGCATGAAGAGAACCCGATGCTGGGCTTCCGCGGGGCATCACGCTACGTGTCAGAGGACTTCCGGCCCTGCTTCGAACTCGAATGCCGGGCGCTGCGTCGCGTACGCGAGGAGATGGGGCTGGACAACGTAGAGGTGATGGTGCCGTTCGTGCGAACCGTGGCCGAGGCTCGTGCTGTCAGCGAGCTGCTCGCCGAGAACGGACTCCGGCGCGGCGAGAATGGGCTGCGCCTCATCATGATGTGCGAACTGCCAGGCAATGCCTTGCTGGCGCGAGACTTCCTCGAGTATTTCGACGGCATGTCGATCGGTTCCAACGACCTGACCCAGCTGACACTCGGCCTGGATCGCGACTCCGGACTTATCGCCGACCTGTTTGACGAACGTGATCCGGCCGTGCAGGCCCTGATGACCATGGCAATCCGCGCCTGCCGCGAGGCCGGCAAATACATCGGCATATGTGGCCAGGGACCCTCGGACCACCCGGACCTCGCCGCCTGGCTGGTGGACCAGGGCATCGACAGCCTGTCACTGAACCCCGACACCGTGGTCGAGACCTGGCTGATGCTTGCGAAGATGCACGAGCAGGGTGCCCAGGCGAGCCCCGCTGAAGGCTGAGGCTAGAGATCGCTCCAGGCCGAGCGCCGGCGGCGCAGGCGCGGCAGGATAAGACCGAGCAGGATGCCGGCCACCATCACGCCGGCACCGGCCACGAACCACTGCCGGCGTGAGCGGTCTAGCCGCCGCGACTCTGCAATGTCGGCCTGCTCGAGTTCGACCCTGGCCGAGGCCAGCCGGTCGCGCAGCTCGGCGTTCTGGCGCGCGAGCTCCAGGTTTGCCTCGTTGAGCTCCTCGATACGAAGAAGCCAGCTCTCCCGCTCTGCAGCAGCCTCATCGGCAGCCGGGGCGTCCGCGCTCTCCTGCGCATGAGTCAACGGCAGGAAAGCCCACAGCAGCAGGGCAGCCAGCAGGACTTGGATTGCAGGCAGGCGTCGGAAACTGATGGCGCTGGGTTCCTGTTGGCGGGCCGGTGCTAGACTTTACACCACGGCCGGTACATCGTCACGGGGCGCCGGCACCCGGGGAGAACTGAAAATGACGCTAGCGTTCTGGTGCGTACTCTTGGCTGCACTCATGCCCATCGTCTGGGCAGGTTGCGCCAAGATCGGCGGCGATGGCTTCGACAACGCGCGCCCCCGCGCCTACCTGCGCAGCCTCTCGGGCTGGCGCCTGCGCGCCCACTGGGCCCAGGAAAACGCCTACGAGGCCTTTCCACCCTTTGCGGCCGCAGTGATCATCGCCTCGATGGTCAAGGGCCCGGCTGCGATCATCGACATACTCGCGGGGGTCTTCCTGCTCACGCGCTTCCTGCACGGGTTGCTGTATATCCAGGATCGCTCCACCCTGCGCTCGCTGGTGTGGCTGGCGGGTTTTGGCTGTGTGGTCGGGCTGTTCCTCGTCGCCGCGTCCTGATCAGGACTGCGCGTCCACGCGGAACAGCTTCTCCCGGTAGTGACGCAGCTCGTTGATGGAATCGTGGATGTCGCTCAGCGCGAGGTGGTCCGAGGTCTTCGTGATTCCGGCCGCTACCGAAGGCGCCCAGATGCCCGCCAGTATCTTCAGCGTGCTGACATCGAGGTTGCGGTAATGGAAGAACGCCTCCAGCTGCGGCATCTCGCGGGCGAGGAAGCGGCGGTCCTGGCAGATGCTGTTGCCGCACATCGGTGAGCTGCGCGGCTGCACGTGGGCAGCGAGGAAGGCCACGGTCTCGCGCTCGGCCTCAGCGGCTCCGACCCTGCTCGCACGCACGCGGGCCGTGAGCCCGGAGGCCCCGTGCTGACGCGTGTTCCACTCGTCCATCGCGGCCAGCACGGCATCAGGCTGGTGGATCGCGAACACCGGACCCTCTGCGACCACGTTGAGTTCGCCATCGGTCACTACGGTAGCGATCTCTATGATGTGGTCGCTGCGCGTATCGAGCCCGGTCATCTCGAGGTCGATCCAGATCAGCCTGGTGGGCTGTTCGCTCATCGGGGCATCCTGTGCGGGAGCAGAACCGCGATCATAGCAAACGCCCCGGCAGCGCCCGGCGATGACTGATCACAGTCTTGAGGGCCTGGTGATCGCCGCGCACGGCCGTCGCGGCCTCCTCGAAGTGCGCGACGGCCGCAGCCTGCCCTACGTGCTTCCGGGCCGCGGGCTTGCGGCGGTCTGCGGCGACCGGCTGGCCTGCGAGCTCGTCGACGGCAGGGCCATCTGCCGGGCGGTGCTGCCACGCACGAGCGAGCTGCGCCGCCAGCCGGCAGCGGGTGGGCGGACCGAGGTCATCGCGGCCAACCTGACGCACCTGGCCGTCGTGATCGCGACCGAGCCGGAGCCGGACCTCGAGCTGGTCGACCGCTACCTGTGCGCGGCCGAGCTGATGCCCTGCGCCGCCGCCGTGGTCAACGGCAAGGCCGACCTCGGCACGGTGACTGGAGAGGCGCTGGAGGCCTGGCGCAGAATCGGCTACCCGGTGCTGACTGTCAGCGCGAGGCGCGGCAGCGGCGTGGCCGGGCTCGACCGGTGGCTGTCCGGAGGCATCGGCATCCTGGTCGGCCAGTCCGGCGTCGGCAAGTCCTCGCTCCTGAACACACTGGTGCCTGAGGCAGGCCTGGCCACGGGGGAGATCTCGGGGTCCACGGGCCTGGGCCGGCACACGACCACCGCATCGGTGATGCACAGGCTGCCGGGCGGGGGCCGGCTGATCGACACGCCCGGTGTGCGCGGGTTCATCCCGGCACTGCAGGATCCGGTCCGGCTGCGCGATGGCTTCCGCGAGATGGCCGCGCTCGCGCCGCGCTGCCACTTCGCCGACTGCAGCCACCGCCACGAGCCGCGCTGCGCCGTGCTGGCTGCACTGGAAAACGGCGAGGTGACGCGCCGCAGGTATGCCAGCTACCGCGCGATGCTGGCCGCCGTCGAGCGGCTCAGCGCCTCGGCCAGGCCGCGCTAGCGGTCGCCGGCCATCGACACGCGCGCCGAGAGCGCATGCGACAGCGTGCCCGCATCGACGAACTCCAGCTCGCCGCCCATGGGCACGCCGTGGGCGATGCGCGTGGCCGGCACGCTGTGACGCCGCGCCAGCGCCGCCAGGAAGGCCGCCGTCGCCTCGCCTTCCACCGTCACGCTGGTGGCGATCACCAGCTCGCGCAGACCACCGCCCGCGAGCCGCTCTTCCAGCAGAGGGATGCCGATCTCCTCCGGACCAACCCCGTCCAGCGGCGACAGCCGGCCCAGCAGCACGAAGTAGGCGCCACGCCAGCCCGCCGACTCCTCGATCGCGACAACATCGGCCGGCGTCTCCACGACGCAGACCATGCCATGGTCACGGGCGCCGCTCGCGCAGACGGTGCAGAGCTCAGACTCGGCGAACATGCGGCAGCGCCGGCAGCTGCCTACGCCCTCGAGCGCCGCCAGCAGGGCAGCAGACAGCCGCTCGGCCCCGTCACGGTCGCGCTCGAGCAGGTGCAGCGCCATGCGCTGGGCCGACTTGGGTCCGATGCCCGGCAGGCAGCGCAAGGCCGCCAGCAGCTGCTGCAGTCGGGGTGGAAGCAGCATGACGTGGCGCGCCCTGCCGTCAGAACGGCAGCTTGATCCCGGGCGGCAGACCGACGCCGCCAGCCATGCCGGAGAACTTCTCCTGCACGGTGCGCTCGACCTTGCGCAGCGCATCGTTGAAGGCGGCAGCGAGCACGTCCTCGAGCATCTCCCGGTCATCGCCCAGCAGGGAGGGATCGATCGAGATCGTCTTCACCTCGTGCCGGCAGCTCATCGTGATCCGCACCAGGCCAGCCCCGGCCTCGCCCTGGACCTCGGTGCTGCCGAGCTCCTCCTGCGCCTTCTGCATCTCGGACTGCATGCGCTGGGCCTGCTTCAGCAGTTGCCCCAGGTCAGCTTTCATGGATGTCCTCCGTTTCCGGTGATCGGCCGGGTCGTTTATCACGACCCGGGCTGCCGGCTTCCCGGACAGACTCCGGTATCAGCTCGGCATCGAACAGGCTCACGAGCTCGCGCACGTGCGGATCCTGTTCGATCGTGCGGCGCGCCCTGGCCATGCGCTCATCCGCGAGCTCGGTCGACTGCGCCGAGGTACCGCCCGCCTCTTCCTCGCGCAGGCTGAATTCTACCCGGAACTTCTCGCCGAGCCGCGCGCGCACCGCCGCAAGCAGCCGCGACTTCTGACTCTCCGTCAGCAGGTGGCTGTTGCGCCGCTCCACCACCAGGTGCAGGCAGCGCCCGTCAACCCGATCGAGTACGCTGTTCAGCGCAAGCTGGCGCGCTGCGCCCTCGATACCGAGCGTGGCCGAGAATGCCGCCCATTCCGCAGCAGAAGGTATGTCGCCCGCTTCCGCCGCGGCACTGGCCGCGGCCACAGGTCCGGGTCGGGCAGCAGTGAGTGCTGCCGGCTTGCTGGCCGACAACGGGCGCGCGGGCGCGAGGCCCCCGGCCGGCGCAGCTGCGCCCGGCTCTGCGGGGCGAAAGGCCAGCATCCGCAGCAGCGTCATCTCGAAACCCACGCGCGGCTCGGGCGCGAGCGGCAGGTCCCGCCGGCCCTGGACGGCGATCTGGTAGTACAGCTGAAGGTCCTCGGCAGCCATCATCCCGGCCAGCCCCAGCGCGGCAGCCTGGTCGTCCTCGTCATCGAGCGACTCCTCGCCAGCCAGCTGGACCATCGCCGCCTGCTGCAGAAGCGTGGCCAGCATCGCCAGCACGCTGTCGTAGTCTGGCGCGAGCTCGTCGAGCTGCCGCAGGGCCGACAGCAGCTGTCCGGCGTCGCCTGCAGCCACGGCCTCCAGCAGAGCCGAGACCCGGCTGCGGTCGAGCGTGCCCAGCAGCTCGTTCACCTCGGCCAGGCGCAGGGCGCCGTTGCCAAAGGCGATGGCCTGGTCGAGCAGGCTCAGCGCATCGCGCATGCTGCCGGCAGCAGCGCGCGCGAGCGCCTGCACTGCCCCCGGCTCGGTCGGCACGCCGTCATTCTCGCAGATGCGGCTGATCTGCCCCGCGATCTCGGCCAGCGGCAGGCGCTTGAGCGCGAACTGCAGGCAGCGCGAGAGCACGGTGACGGGTATCTTCTGTGGATCCGTCGTCGCGAAGATGAACTTCACGTGCGGCGGTGGCTCCTCCAGCGTCTTCAGCAGCGCGTTGAAGGCCTGCCGGGAGAGCATGTGCACCTCGTC
The DNA here is from genome assembly GCA_020831895.1 of Chromatiales bacterium. Taxonomy (GTDB): domain Bacteria; phylum Pseudomonadota; class Gammaproteobacteria; order Steroidobacterales; genus JAFIFS01. Next base: position 4,055 of record JAFIFS010000009.1, on the reverse strand, counting down.
CACCAGGTACACCTTGTAGCGGCCGCTGCCAGGAGAATACTGGACGTTGTCGAGCAGCTCGCGCGTGTCGTCGACACCGGTGCGCGAAGCGGCGTCGACCTCGATCAGGTCGACGAAGCGGCCCTGCTCGATGGCAACGCAGGCAGCACACTGGCCACACGGCCGCGAGCTGACCCCCTGCTCGCAGTTCAGCGCCTTGGCCAGGATGCGCGCGAGCGTCGTCTTGCCAACGCCGCGCGTGCCGGTGAACAGGAAGGCATGGTGCACGCGCCCGGAGTCCAGCGCGTTCTCCAGCGCCCGGACCACGTGCGCCTGGCCCACGACCTCCGGGAAGAGTCGAGGCCGCCAGGTGCGTGCCAGGGCCAGGTAAGTCATGCGTGTGTTGCGCTTGCGGGACGTTCGGGCGGGAAAAGCGCCCGCGCCAGCCACACCCCGGCACCCGGCATCATCGCTACCGTTGCTCCCTTCCGGGCCTGGCGGGATTCACGACTGGCCGTCGCGGGGGGACCGGCGCGGACCGGGGAAGGTTATGCGCCGGGGCCCGGCGACGCAAGGCCGCATTGCGGCTGACGGCCGCTGGTCCATCCACTGGACTGGATCAGCGTGACCGCTCTGCCTCCGGCCTGCGGCTGCGGCGTTCCCGCAGCTGCTCGCGCTCCTCGTCGGAAAGCCCGTCGCGCCGCTGGCGCATCCGGTCACGGAAGGCTTCGCGCTCCTCCGCACCCATCCGTCCGGAGCCCGCATCGCCGCGCGGTCGTCCGCCCTCGCCGGCTGCCCGGCGTTCCGCCAAGCGGGCGCGCCAGGCCTCGCGCTCTTCCGGCGACAGCTCTGCCCAGCCGTCCCCCCGAGCCTGCCGGCGCTGCTCAGGCGCAGCTTCCCGCCAGCGCCTGCGCGCATCCTCGCGCAGTGCATCACGATCCTCCGGATCCAGCTCCGGGCTGTGTTCATCCAGTTCCTCGAGAAAACGTCTACGCTCTTGTTCTGTCATGGATTCCCACGCCCGCTGCAGCTCAGCCGCATCGGGCGGCGCGCCCTCTTCCTGGGCGCCCGCGGGAAAGGCTGCAATCAGCAGAATTAACCATAAGGCCGAGAGCCCGCGGATGACGCTTCTCATCAGTTCCCCTCCCTGCGTGACTTCCCTGCCAGCATGGGCCGCAGGAACGCTGACCGCAAGCAAGACGGGGCGACACCTTGCGGTGCCGCCCCGTCGGGGGTTCTGGAGACAGGCAGCGGGGCCTGCAGTGATCAGGCGCCTTTAGCCGCCACGGCCGTCCTGCGCAGCGCGAGCAGGCCGAAGGCAAACAGCCCGAGGCCCAGCAGACCCAAGGCGGCGGGCTCCGAGACCGGAACCGGCCGGAACACTACGTCGGCACTGAGCACCAGGCCGGACTGGACAGTGTTGCGGTCGGCGAAGAAGACATCGATACGGTTGGTGCCTGGATCCAGGTCGGCGATGGTGAAAGGCGCGGTCGCCAGCGGCTTCACGCCGCCAAGGTCGACGACGAGCTCGCCATTGATGAATACCCACGCGTCGTCGTCAGCGCCGATGCTGATCTCGATCTGGCCGCCGGCCGGCGTGTCGAACAGCCCGAACAGGTGGGCGGTCAGGAAGCCGTTGTTGCCGCCATTGCTGCCCGCGCCGCCCGGGAACAGGTTGCTGGGCTGATTGAAAGGCAGGGCGATGGTCGAGGGATAGCTGGCATCGACAGTAACGGTCCCGGCCGCACGGTCACCAGGCACCCACCACAGGATCTCGTTGGTCCCGGCGTCGATATCCTTGATGTTGTTCGAGCTGCTGGCAGGCTGGCTGGCGGAGAATGCAGACCTGACCGGCAGCCCGTTCGGGCCCAGCGTCGTCTCGACGAGCCCGGTCGTGAGCCCGGGAATGCTGACGTTGGTATCGGTGTGCCCGGTGGCCAGCGTGTACCAGTTTGCACTCAACATCGTCGCGGCCGCGGGAGCCGAGGCAAAGACGGCGGTGGCGGCAGCGGCAAGAGCCAGGGTCCTGTTCATCTCGCGTTCTCCTGCGGCAGGGCCGCAAAGGCGTTTTGAAATTTTTCTTGGGCTATCCCTATGCAATTTTCAGGCCAGACGCCTCATATTATTGATCCATATATATTTTTTAACTCTGCCGGGCGCGTCTGCCAGCCACGCCTGTAAAAACCTCCGACAGTCAGCGGGCGGCCCGCGTCCATGCCAGAATGCTGGTTAAGCGGAACCGGAGCTTGAGACCATGCGCAGCGCACCTGATCCGAACACCGTGACCTGCACCGGCGCCACCACGGGAGCGGCGCGCACCTGGCTCGCTTGCCTTGCGGCCGCCCTGCTCTTCTGGGTGCCACTGGCCAGCCACGCCGATGAAGCTGCACCGGCCGAGCCGCGCCCCGGCTACATGGTCGTCATCGGCAACGGCGTCGACCCCGCGCTGATGGGCGCCTATGCGGCCGCCGCCGTGTCGCTGCTGCTCCGCTACGGCGGCAGGCTCCTGTTCGCGACCGAGGAAGGCAGCACCGAGGTGCTGGAGGGCGGGCCGTTTCCCGGGTCGATCCGCGTGTTCGAGTTCCCCTCGCTGGCGTCCGCGCGTGATTTCTACCACTCCGACGAGTATCAGCGCGCGATCCCGCTGCGGCTGGGCAACGGCCGGCTCGACGTGATCGTCAGCGACGCTTTCGTACCCGACCCGAAGTGGTTCCAAAACCCCTGATCCGCGCGAGGCAGCGTCACGGCGCGCTCAGCCACTTACATTAAGTCAAGTCGAAAAACTTTACAGGCGCCGCCCGCCACTACTTCCCCCGCCCGAGCCCGTCGAGCCGGCCTCATGCCAGCCTGCGACCGATTTTCTCCATGATCCCGGTCACTTGAGCATCCACCACTCCAGGCTGGCCCGAGGCTGGCATGTTTCTTGCTGGACCATGCGCCGTCCGGTCTGGTTATCCGGGACATCCACTTTCTCTACAGGGAAGACTCCAACGATGAGACATAAAATAAGGACGGCCTCGGCTGCACTCAGCCTGGCGCTGCTCGGAGGCACCGCCAGCGCACTGCCGCTGTCGACGGCATCGCTGACGTATCAGGGAACGATCAACTTCACCGCCGCCGACGGCCTGTCCGTCATCGGCACACTGGACGCCCAGTACCGCACGCCCACCGGTCCGGCCCAGCCCTACCGGTTCAGCACCAGCCTTGGGTTTGGTGAGGTCACGATTTCGCCCAGTGTGACGGTCACAACTCCGGAGTTTGAGATTATTCCCGGAACACCGCCGCTCTGCGTCACGATTCCATTCATTGGCGAGCAATGCTCACCGGGCACCGACCCTGTGAACGCGCCGGGGTTTGACGTACCGCTGAACCCCACGATCCCACTGGCTGGACCTTTCCCGGTTTATGACAAGTCGTTCGTCAGCTCCGAGCTCCCGCTCGGCGGCGTGTTCGGCTTCGACTTCGGCAGCCTGCTGGGCGGAGCTCCGCAGACGCTAGGCGACGTCGTGCAGACCCAGTTCGAGACCGGGGCCACGACGGTGAGCGAGTCCGGCTCGCTCGGACCGTTCAACGGCGCCTACCAGTACGAGGGCCTTCTCCAGCCGGGCGGCGACACGATCCTTGCCGACTACAGCTTCATCCTGACCGGCCCGGGCCTGCTGGGTGACCTGGAGTCGCTGGCGCTCGGAGTGCTGAATGAGAACACTGCGCTGGTTGCTGACCTTGTCTTCGACCTGTTCCTTGCGACAAACCCCTGCGGCAGCCTCACCGTGGGACAAAGCCTCTGTAACGACTTCCTGGCCGGTCTTGGTGGGCTCGATCTGGGCATCACCTTTGACAGCCTCGTCGACTTCAGCATCGACTTCACGCTGGCCAAGAGCATCGTCCCGGTCCCCGCGCCGGCCACGCTGCCCCTGGTCGCGCTGGGTCTCGGGTTGATCGGCCTGGCCCGGGTGCGCCGCACCCAGGTCGCGGGCTAAAAGCTCGACACCTCCAGACGAGAGCGCCCCGCCCCCCACGGCCCGGCGGGCGGTTTTTTTACCGCGGGTGGCAGGGGTCGCGGGGCGGGCGGGGCC
>JAFIFS010000008.1 GCA_020831895.1 Chromatiales bacterium | reverse complement strand
CCCCCGAGTCTTCCCGGCGGTCCCAACCCCAGGCGGTGTTTTGGTAGCGCCCAGCAAAAAACCCCCCCCCCGCCCCCCCCCCCGCGCCCGCCCCCCCCCCCCGGCGCCCCGCCCGGCCCGGCCCGCCCCCCGGGGCGGATCAGACCGGGGTCCAGAGCTTGAGGAACTCGCCCCAGCGGTCGTCGACGCGCGCGAAGGAATCCGGTGCGTAGCGCTCGAGCAGGGCGCGGTTAAGGTCCGGATAGACATCCGGCCCCCCTTCCTCGGGCAGCTGGCGGGTCGCGTCGATGACGATCTTGCTGGTCATCGGCCGGATCCTCAGGCTTGGGTCCAGCGGCATGCCGCGCGCCTCCTCGATGATCTCGGAGGCGGGATAGGGCTGCCAGCGCGAGCCCAGCGTGTGCATCATCTGCGTGCGGTTCAGCACGTCGATGTCGTCATCGACGACGACCACGACCTTGGCGATAGGCACGGCCTGGGCGAGGATCCGCCCGGCGGCCAGGCCCTGGCCCGGGCCAGTCTTCCTGATGCTGAGAAATGTGAGCCCCGTCGCCTCCACCGGTGAATGGAAGGCCACCGCATGCGGTATCGCGCGCTTGAGCCGGTAGAAGGAGACGGCCTCCAGCGGCGCGGTGCAGAAACCGCGGGTGACCCCGGTGAAGCTGTTGAGGAACCACGGGTTGCGGCGATGGGTGACGACATCCACCTCCATCCAGTAGTTCTCGTCCTTCTTCAGGCCCATGTAGCCATACATTTCGCCGAAGGGCCCCTCGGGCAGCATCGGCTCCTGCAGCGGCACGCGGCCCTCGATCACCATCTCGGACAGCGCCGGTATGCGCATGTCGTTGGTCTCGGATTTCACTACCTTGACCGCCTTTCCGCGCAGGCCTCCGGCGGTGGAGATCTCGTCGGTGTTGGCGCCGACGAGTGAGCCGCTGATCAGCCAGGTGATCGGGTCCTGACCGAGCACCAGCGAGACATAGGCGTACTTCTCCCCACGCTCGCGCTGGGCCTTGAAATGCCTGTCAGCCGTCTGTCCGGGTTCGGGGTTGATCGCGATCTTGCGCGGCCCCTTGATCTCGCAGCGATAGGTGCCGAAATTCGTGCCCATCTCCGGGTCGGTGCTCCAGGTCGAACCCGTATTGATGTAGCGGGCCGAGTCTGCCGGATTCGACTTGATGAACGCGAAGTCGTACAGGTTGATCTCGTCACCGCGCAGGACCACCTCCTTGCAGGGCGCCTCCTCGCGGCTGACCTCGACGGGCGCTATCTCCGGCAGCTGGCCGCCGTTGGCATCGAGGATCGACGTGAAGTGAGCGACGGCCTTGCGGTAGGTCTCGCGTCCCCGATCGGGCAGGATGCCGCTGACCGGCTCGATCCCGAAGGTCAGCGCCTCGGTATCCCAGTGGCCCTGGTGGTTGGCGATCAGCGGGCCCTTGAGCCAGACACCGTCCTGCTTGATTTCCTCGATCAGGATGGCCGGTGCGTCGTACATGCCGAACTGGTCAACCAGCCGGTACATCAGCGCGGTGGACTCGTAGGCATCCTGGTCCAGGCGCGGAATGCGCATGACCAGCCCGCGCGCCTCCAGCATGCGCATGTAGTCCCGGAACGAGTCGTAAGGCCAGGCCGGGACGGGTTCCTCCCCCCGGCTGCGACGACGGCCGCCGGTGCTGGCGCTGGCGCCTGTGGTGAGTCCAAGGCCGGCCAGTCCGGCGGCGGCCGAGATGAGCTGGCGGCGGTCGAGGCCGGCGTTGTCAGGTGAAGAGGGCTTCCGGGGCATGGGTCACTCCTGCTGAAGAGTCCGGGCTGAACAGGCTAAGGGATTCAGGTTTACCCCAGCCTGCCTGCTCCGGCAAGACTGCTGGTCGCCTGTCTCACGAGGTGGTGCAGACATCAGATTTATTCCTGCGGTGGTCGCGCCAGGCCCTTCTGCGCCGCAATAAAATCCGCGAAGTCCTCGTCCACGGCTGACTGCAGCATCCCGCGAACCATGGTCAGGGGGCCCATCGGCGCTTCGGCATAGAGAAACATCTTCCAGCGCTGGCCACGCTGCCGAAAAAGGCCGATGCAGCGGTCCCAGCTGCCGATGGCCGGCACGCGCATCACCTTGATCTCGAAGTCCAGCCGCCAGCTCGCCAGCGCAAGGCCCGGTGCCAGCAGGCGGGCACGTACCTGCGTATACCGGTTGCGGATGCCATCCAGCACCTGGACTCCCGGCCGCGGGTCGAAGTAGCGGCGCAGCCGGCTCCAGCCCTGCATCGGCGGGTCCACCTCCTCCGCCATGTAGAGCACGTCCGGGTCCTCTTCATCCCACATGCCGAGGAGCGTCGCGTAGTCCTGACGGTTGTAGGCCTGCGCGTACTCCGCGAGAAAGTCCTCGATCTCCGCCGTCAGCTGGTCGTTCCCGTTCACGCTGTCCTCCCGGGCTGGTGCTCCAGCATAACGCGGCGCGGATGACTGGCGCTGCTATCATCGACCCGATGAAAATCCAGATCGTCTCCGACCCCGTGTGCCCGTGGTGCTACATCGGCAAGCGGCGCCTCGACCGCGCGCTGGCCAGCCGGCCTGAAATATCCGCCGAGATCAGCTGGCTGCCTTACCAGCTGGCTCCCGACCTGCCGCGTGAGGGCAGGGACCGGGTCGAGCATTACCGAAGCCTGTTCGGCGAGGCGCGCGCCCGGCTGATCATCGAGCAGATGCGCGAAACAGCTCGCGAGGAGGGACTCGAGTTCCAGCTGAAACCGGGTGCACGTTCGCCAAACACGCTGTCTGCCCACGTGCTGATGCTGCTGGCCTCCGAGGATCAGGGCGTGGACTCGTCCCGGCTGGCCGACCTGCTCTTTTCCGCTCACCACGAGCGCTGCGAGGATCTGGGCGATCCGGCGGTGCTGGTCCGTCTGGGTGCGGAAGCGGGCCTGGATGCTGCCGGGCTCGCCGGGAGAATCGCCGACCCCGAGGCCGAACAGCGGGTCCGTGAGCTGATCGGCGCCGCCGCCGCCGCCGGGGTCAGCGGGGTGCCGTTCTTCATATTCGAGGGCCGCTGGGCAGTATCGGGCGCCCAGCCGGCAGAGGCCCTGGCCCAGCTGCTTGACCGCCTCGCTGCCGGGGATGGTGCGCCGCATGCTGCGCAATGACCGCGAGCGCTGGGGTGCCGTCGCGCGTGGCCTGCACTGGAGCATCGCGCTGATCGTTGCTGTTCAGATCCCCCTGGGCTTCTGGATGAACCAGGTGTACCGGCAGGCGCTGGCGGGCGAGGCGGACTTCGCGCTGCTGCTCGACATTTCGCTGGTCCACCACACGCTGGGCTTCGTCATGCTGGCCCTGGTCGCGGTCCGCCTGGGCTGGCGATTCTCCAACCCCGCGCCCGACCTGCCGGCCGCGCTGGTTGCATGGCAGCGCTGGACGGCCCGGCTGACCCAGGGTTTCCTCTACCTGCTGCTGATCATTTTCCCGCTGTCGGGCTGGGCTGCTTTGTCGGCCTACTCGGGCGAGTTCCCGATCTACTTCTTCGGCTGGGACCGTGTGCCCCGCCTGGTGCCACAGACCGAGCCTGAGGTGCTGTGGAGCTACGAGTTCTTCGCCTGGTTCCACCGCATGGGCTGGCGCATCGGCGCGCTGTTGCTGGGACTGCATGTCGCCGGCGCGCTGTGGCATCACTTCGTGCGCCGCGACCGCGTGGCCATGCGCATGATCCGCGGCGCCTGAGGCAAGCCGCTGGACCTGCTGACGCATGGCCTGGCCGGGGCGCTCGTCGCCCGCAGCATCGCGCGGCCTGCCGGCGCCCGCGTGGCGCTCGGCGCAGGTTTCTTCGCGGCCCTGCTGCCCGATGCGGACGTTCTGATACGGTCCCCGTCCGACCCGCTGCTGACGCTGGAATTTCACCGCCAGTTCAGCCACTCGCTGCTGTTCGCCCCGCTGGGCGCGGTGGTGGCGGCGGGCCTGGTGTGGCTGCTGCTGAGAAAACGCGAGCCCTTCTTCCAGCTCTGGCTCTACGCGCTGGTCGCCTGGCTGTCGGCCTGCCTGCTGGATGCGGCGACCAGCTACGGGACGCAGCTTCTCTGGCCCTTCAGCGACGCGCGCCTCGCTGCCAGCATCATCGCTGTCGTCGATCCCGTGTTCACGCTACTGCTGCTGGCTGGGGTGATCTCCGCGCTGCGCTGGCCGCAGCGCTGGCCCACGCTGATTGTGCTGGTGCTGGCGCTGACGTGGCTCGGCACCGGCTGGCTGCAGCGCGAGCGCGCGCTGGCCACGGCCACTGGCCTGGCGGCGGCGCGGGGCCATATTCCCGAGCGCATCGAGGCCAAGCCCTCGATCGGCAACCTGCTGCTCTGGCGCACGATCTACGAAGCGGACGGTCGCTTTCATGTGGACGCGGTTCGGGCAGGGCTGGGGCGGATCACGGTCTACCGCGGCGGATCGGTGCCCCGGGTCCGGCCCGGAGAGCTGCCCGGCGTGCCTGCGGGCTCGCGCCTTGCGCGTGACATCGCGCGTTTCGACCATGTCTCCTCCGGCTGGCTGGCGCCCTGGCAGCTGCCCGACGGCGGCCAGCTGATCGGGGACATCCGCTATGCGCTGCGGCCTGACCTGCTGGCACCGCTGTGGGCGATCACGGTGGACACGGCGTACCCCGACAGGCATGTACGCCTGCTGACGTTCAGGCGCGTCGACGAGGCGACTCGACGAGGTTTCGTAGCGATGCTGCGCGGTCAGCCGCTGGAGGCGTCGCCCGAGGAGTTCTGACAGGACGCACACAGGCCCTTGACCTCGATCGCGGAGTCGAGGGCAAACCCGGCCTCCCTTGCTGCTCGCTGCAGCGCCCGCGTGACCCCGGGGTCCTCGATTTCGGCCACCTTCCGGCAGCTGGCACAGACCAGGAACTGGCCGACATGCGCCTGGCCGGCGCGATCGCAGCCTACGAAGGCATTCAGCGAGTCGAGGCGGTGGACGAGTCCGGCATCGCAAAGAAAGTCGAGCGCGCGGTAGACGGTGGGCGGCGCTGCCGGGCGACCATCCCGGCCCAGCGAACCCAGCAGCTCATAGGCGCCGATAGGCTCATGCTGCTGCCATACCAGCTCGAGCACACGGCGCCGGATCGGCGTCAGTCGCAGTCCGCGCTCCGCGCATACCCGCTCGGCCGTGCGCAGCGCCTCGCGGATGCACTGCCGGTGATTATGGCGCGGCCGCTCGAAGAGCGTGGCGGGCGTCTTCTCCATGGCTGGCCATTCTAGCAGTTCTGGCCAGCCGCGCGGCGCGCCTGGGCTCGTGCGTGAATGGCCCAGGGAGCCAGCGTCTGCCGCCAGCGCTCGATTTTCTCCGCGGCCGTCATGCTGGCCAGGGCGGGGCTCGTCGAGGGCAGGACATGAACCTGAAGGGTGGTCCCGGCGCGCAGGCGCGGCACCACGCGCTGCCTGAACAACCGCGCGGCAAGCTGCCCGTTGCAGGCGACGGCGCAAATCAGCCTGTGTGCCTCGAAGAAGCTGTCAAAGTCATTGAGTTCGGCATCGCGGAGCCGGATCTTCTGATCCAGGCTGCCCGGCCTGTGGCAGCGGGCGAGTACATCCCAGAGCGCAACCCTGCCCTGGGCCAGGCGGGCACAGCGCTCGGCGTAGGGCAGGGTGGGATCTGCGCCGAACAGCGCGCCCATGATGATCCAGAATGCATTCTGCGGCTGTGCGTAGTACTGCTGCTCGGCCAGCGAGCGCTGGCCCGGCATGGAGCCGAGGATCAGCAGGCGGGCATTGGGCCTCGCGATGGGGGGGAAACCTTGCAGCATGAGCCTCACCCGGCCATTGTCCCGCGGGAGGGCGGCAAGCCAAGCCCTGGCTGAAGCTTAAAGTATTGCCTGAACGCAATCTTTTTCCCGTTTATGTCAAATCAGCCTGTACATGAGTCGCAGGCTTTGATTACATGAAATCCGCGCAGAAGAGCGCAACCCCGGGGGAAGCCCGCTGGCGTGGTCCATACTGCGGCGGGACTCGGACAAGGGTACAAACCAAGGAGAAAAACCCGATGCAAAAGATCATGGCCGCTGCGGCCGCAGCACTTTTCATGAGCTCAGCCAACGCCGCGGTGATCGTCTATGACGTCACGCGGGTCACGCTGGGCAACCAGTTCACGCAGGGTGGCGGTGGTTTCATACCCGACGTGGAGGCCGCCGAGTGGAGTGGTCGCATGTTCCTGGATACTGAGGCCCTCGTGTTGTCCGGCACGGTGTCTCACCGCTCCGATGCCTCTTTCGCCCAGTACATCTACACGGCCAACTGGGTCATCGACTTCAAGGTCGCTACCGGGTTTGGCCCCGAGCGTCAGCTGGTGGTGACGGGCCTCGAGTGCACGTTCCTTGGCGGCAACAATGCCTGCCTGGACTTCTCCGAGGGCGTGCAGGCCGGTCCCGCGGCCCTGTTCTCCGGCAATCCGCTGGACCCGACGATCGGCAACACGATTGTGGTCAAGTGGAACACGCTCGGCCCCCCGTTCCAGAGCGCGTTCATCAACACGCAGCTGACGGTGGTTCCGGTTCCGGCCGCGGTCTGGCTGTTTGCCTCCGCGCTGGGCCTGATGGCCTTCCTGCGCCGGCGGGTCAGCATCGGACGCTGATGGCTGCCCTGGTCCGCTCCGGCGGAACCTCGACTGAGCTGAAAGGCCCCGCTACGCGGGGCCTTTCCTTTTGCGCCTGACGGACGCTCAGCGGTCCCTGATGTCGGGCCGCGCGCAGGCGGCCACCCAGTCCTCGCTACGGCCCGCAGTGCGGGCGCGATGAACCCAGGGCGGCAGCCACTGCTCGGGCGGTGCCCGCCAGAGGCCAAGACCGGCCTCCCGGGCCGCCTGCTCGATCTCGCAGAGATCAGGATCGCGCAGGAAGGCATCGTAGGCCCAGGCAAGCCCCTGTGCGACCATCTCCCGGCCAGCCTCCAGCTCGTCCAGCCAGACCTCTCCGATCACGCGTCCCGGGGCACGGCCGCGCGGCGGCTGCTCGTCCAGCCACAGCACGCGCACCGCCTTGCCTTCGACGAGATCGCGCAGCGCGGCGGTTGCCACGGCCGACCAGGGCTGCCCGCGCTCCGGTGCATCGATGCCTGCGAGCCTGATCCGCTGCCGGCGCCCGTCGCCCAGCTCGATGTCCAGCGTGTCGCCATCGAGCACGCGCACGACGGTGCCGTGCAGCTCGGGCCGGGGACGCTCACCTGGCAGCAGGAATTGGCCTGCGTCAGCCGTACCTGCCAGCAGCCAGGGCAGCAGCGTGGCGGCAAGGGCCGCAATCCGCGTGGTCCGTCGACTTACCATGAGCCATCTTATAGCCCAAACGCCAGCCCACCGCGCAAACCCCGCCTGCCGCGCGCACGTCGCACATCTCGCTGGACCCGTATCGCCGTCAGGCAAAGGCTGGCGCTGGCTGGCCTGTCGTGCCACGCAGGCACAAAAAAACAGCCCCGCGGGTGCGGGGCTGTAGGGTCTGCGTTGCCCTGCCGCCGCAGCGGCGCGGGTCTGCAGCGGGTCAGGCCTGTTGGCGCCGGCGCATGAAGGCAAGGCCGCCAAGGGCCGACAGGAACAGCCACACTGCCGCCGGAACCGGAACCAGCGTGTAGTTCAGCCGGTAGGTCTGGAACAGGTTGGTGTTGCCCTCGCTCAGCGCCTTCTGGATTGCCACCGTCAGCGTGTCGCCGATATTGGTGCCGGTCAGCGTCACGTTGATCGCACAGGCTGGGCAGGCTTCGCCGTTGGCACCCTGGCCGGTCAGGTCGACGGGTGCGCCGAAGCCGGAAAAGATGCCGCTGCAGCTGGTCACACTGCCGGGCGTGCAGATCACGTTGTCCTTGACCAGCGCGACGCCGCTGTCGAGGATCGTCACCGCCGCGTCGAAGCTGATCTGCCAGCCATCGCTCTGGGCCGTGGCGTCGACCGACCAGGCGACGTTGGACAGGGTCACGTTGCTACCATCGACAGTCGCAGTCGAGGTTGGACCGCTGCCGCCGACGCAGCTGATGCACTCGCCGCCGAAGGCGGCCGATCCAAGCTGCAGAATGCCCCCGGTAAACGATCCGGGCGGAAACAGGCCGGTGAACGAGTTCTGGTAGGTGATGCTGGTCAGCACGAACGGCAGCGGCGCCGACTGGGCCTGGGCGGCCAGCATCAGCAGCGCGGAAGCGGCGATCATTCTCATCTTCATCTTGCGTACCCCTGGGTGACGGGACTAACGAGTCCCTGGTTTTTTCTCTTCGTCTTCCGGGTCTTTTGGCCCGGCTTTGATCAAACCTTATCAGTCCCGTAATGTTTGGGTGGCGAAGAGGACATAAGCGGTAAAATAGTGTGCCGCAGTGCAGCCTTTCAGGGGCTGGCCGCTGCGCGGCTCAGGAAAATCGCCTCGTCGAACTCGCCTTCCGAGCGGGCGACAACGGTGCTGACCAGCGCATCCCCGGTCACGTTCACCGCGGTGCGCGTCATGTCAAGGATCCGGTCGACGCCGAGGATCAGCGCGATGCCCTCGACCGGCAAGCCCACCTGCACGAGCACGCCGGCGAGCAGCACCAGCCCGACGCCGGGTACGCCGGCTGTCCCCACCGAGGCAAGGATCACCAGCAGCACCACCATCAGGTACTGGGTGAACGAGAGGTCCACGCCGAAATACTGGGCGATGAAGCCAGTCGCGATGCCCTGCATGATCGCCGTGCCGTCCATGTTGATCGTCGCACCCAGCGGCACAGTAAAGGAGGATACGCGGTTGCTTACGCCAAGCCGCTGCTGGACCGCCCGCAGCGTGACCGGGATCGTCGCGCCCGACGACGCGGTCGAGAACGCGAAGGCAAGCGGATCGCGTATCTGGCGGTAGAAGACGATGGGGCTGAGGCCTGTCAGCAGCTTGAGCAGCAGCGGATAGACCACGGTCGCATGCACGATCAGCATCGCCAGGACGAGCAGTACGTACTTCAGTACGCCTGCAAAGGTGCTGAGTCCGGTGGTGGCGCCCAGCGTCGCGATCAGCGCGAACACTCCGTAGGGCGCGATCAGCATGACGATGCCGACCAGCCGCATGATCACCTCGTTGAAGTCGCGGAAGAAGCTTGCGACGCGGCTGCCGGGCTCGCCCGCAAAGCTGATCGCGAGACCGAGCAGGATCGCGAACACGATGGTGGGCAGCATCGCGCCCTGGGCCATCGCCTCGACCGGGTTGCGCGGAACCATGTCGATCAGCACCTGCGTGAACGGGGGCACTTCGCGGATCTCCCGCTCGATCAGCACCTCGGGGTTTGCGCCCACGCCGGGTTGGACCAGCGTCGCGGCCAGCAGCGCCAGCGTGATTGCGATGCCGGTCGTGACCATGTACAGGCCGATGGCCTTGCCCCCGACACGGCCCAGTGTCGCCGGGTCGCTCAGCGAGCTGACACCGGTAATCAGCGAGACGAACACGATAGGCACGACAAGCATGCTGAGGAAGCGCACGAAGCCTTCCCCGACCACCCGGAACAGGCCGTCCAGCAGCCACTCCCGGACCCAGGGCTGGTCGGCCACCGTCACGTTCAGCAGCACACCCGTGAGCAGCCCGAGCACCAGCGCGATCAGGATCCGGTTGCTGAGTTTCTGGTGGTCGAAGCTGCGCTCGGTCATCGGCACGTCCCCTCGGTGCGTTCAGGGTGTTGCTACGGACAAGGCTTGGTCGGCCGCAGGCTAGCGGCGGAAGGTACCGCGTCGCGGCTGCTTGCGCCAGCGGCTGGAGCTTCAGTCCCGGCCGAGGGTCGTGAAGAGACGGGTGAGTCCGCGCGGCAGGCCCAGCAGGTGCTGACCCAGAACGCCCGCCAGGTTGCTGTGGTTGACTATGCGGATGTTCCAGGTGATCCCGTCAGTCAGGCTCTCGGTCGCGTGCCACCAGTTGGCGGGCAGCAGCAGTGCCTGTCCGGCCTCGAGGACGATCTGCTGCGGCTGCGCCCGCGCCAGCAGCGGCCAGCGCTGGTAAGCGTCCGGAGCAAACCAGCGCACGTGTGAGTTTCGCAGCTGGTAGGGGAACTCGCTGCCGCGGTAACGGTAGAGCCAGCGCCCGTCGGAAGGGGGGAAAATGATGAAGCGCTTGCGGCCGGCCAGCTGGCAGAATCCCACATGCACGCCGCCGTGGTCCTGGTGTATGCCGGCGAAGCGGGTGCCTGCCTGGCCGATGAAGAGTTCGGGCCCGCCCAGGCGATCCCAGCGCGGCCCGGAGACCCAGTTCGGCCCGAACTCGGGTGGTGCCCGCAGGAACTCGCGCAGAGCCGGCACATTGCGATGGATGGACAGGTGGGTCAGGTAGGGCAGCCGGCCGGACCCACCCTGCTCGAAGCGGTCGAGGTAGTCGCCGAGCGTCTCGAGCCCGAGCACCTCGTAGCGCCTGCGGTTGGCATCGCGCACGACCCAGCCGTAGCTGCCACCGAGCTCGGCGAGCCTGAGCGCACCGTACTTCTCCCGAAGGAACTGCGTCAGCGGCCGGGGGTGGCACCAGGCCCGGGGCCAGTCGATGATCAGGGGCTCCGCGTGCCGGGACTGCGCCTGGCGAAGTGGCGCCGCTGTGCTGGCTGCGTGGTCGTTCCCGCTCATGGGCAAGGTTTCGTGAATCGGAGCCCAAAGGTTTCAGCTGTTGGCCATGCCGGGCCGCTGCAGCGGCGCCCGGCGCCCCGCGCCTGCCGTGATTCTAGCAAGGACCGTGCCGCTGGCCTTGGGCCAGCCACGCAGCGCCGGTGCCGGGGCATATCGAAAGTCCGGATCGTTGGCGAGTGTTTTCGGCGGCCGCCCCGGCGTCTGCTAGAGTGGCCGCCCCCGAGCCGACAACACGAAACATGGGCCTCAACGCCTGGATCACGGTACTGGTCGTCGTAACTGTGCTCGCGCTGCTGGTGCGCTCGCGGATCCCGCCGTGGCTGGTGCTCATGATCGGCCTGGTGATCCTGCTGACCAGCGGTGTGCTGACCACCGGCGAGGCGCTGACCGGGTTTTCCAACGAGGGGATGCTGACCGTCGCGGCCCTGTACATCGTCGCGGCCGGCTTGCGCGAGACAGGTGGACTGGGCGGTGCGGCGATGGAGCTGCTCGGTCGCTCCAGGCGCCTGCCGGTGGTGCAGCTGCGTCTGATGCTCCCCGTCATGGGCATCAGCGCGTTCATCAACAACACGCCGGTGGTGGCCGCGTTCATCCCGATGGTGAGCGAGTGGGCCCGAAAATTCCGGATGTCGCCCTCGCGCCTGATGATGCCGCTCAGCTATGCGGCGATCTTCGGCGGGACCTGCACGCTGATCGGCACCTCGACGAACCTTGTCGTCAACGGCCTGCTCATCGACGACCCGACGCAGCGCGGGCTGGGTTTCTTCGAGATCGCCTGGGTCGGTGTGCCGGTGGCCCTGATCGGCATCTGCTGGGTGCTGGTGACCAGCCGCTGGCTGCTGCCCGAGCGCCTGCCGCCGGTTGGCGAGTTGAGCGACCCGCGTGAGTACACAGTGGAGATGCTGGTAGTCCCGGAAAGCCCGCTGGCCGGACGCACGGTGGAACAGGCCGGCTTGCGTCACCTGCCCGGGCTGTTCCTCGTGGAAATCCAGCGCGCGGACTGCGTGTTGCCCGCAGTGGGCCCGGAGGCCGTGCTGCGCGAGGATGACCGCCTCGTCTTTGCAGGCAACCCGTCCTCGGTGGCTGACCTCCAGACGATCCGGGGGCTGGAGCCGGCCACCGACCAGCTGTTCGCCCTCGACAGCCCGCGGGCCGACCGTCGCCTCGTCGAGGCGATCGTATCACCTGATTCCAACCTGGTTGGGCGCCCCATCCGCGAAAGCCGATTCCGCTCGCGCTTTGATGCGGTGGTCATCGCGGTGGGCCGCAACGGTGAACGGCTGCGCGGCAAGGCGGGCGACGTGGTGCTTCGCGGTGGCGACATGCTGCTGCTTGAGAGCGAACCCGGGTTCGTGCGTCGCCATGGGCAGTCGCGGGACTTCCTGCTGGTGCGCGGCCTTGCGAACGCACCGGTGCCGCGGCACGAGCGCTCGGTCGCCGCCTGGGCCGTGGTGGCTGCCATGGTCGCGATGGCGACCACTGGCTGGCTCTCGATGTTGAATGCTGCCTTCCTGGCTGCCTGCGCGATGATCCTGCTTCGCTGCGTACGGGCCCGCAATGCGCTGCGCAGTATCGATCTCGAGGTGCTGCTGGTGATCGCGGCCGCGTTCGGTATCGGCAAGGCGCTCGAGGTCTCAGGTGCGGCGGCAGTGCTGGGCGGGGGTCTGCTGTCGGTGGCTGACGGGCACCCGCTGGTGCTGCTCGCCACCGTTTACCTCGCGACGTCCGTACTGACGGAGCTGACGACCAACAATGCTGCAGCCGTGCTGATGTATCCGCTGGCCGCGGCCGTGGCCACGGCCGCCGGCCTGTCCGTGCTGCCGTTCGCGATCGCAATCATGATGGCGGCCTCGGCGAGCTTTGCGACGCCGATCGGCTACCAGACCAACCTTATGGTCTTCGGTCCGGGCGGCTACCAGTTCGGGGACTACCTGCGCTTCGGGGTACCGATGAACGTGGTCGCGGGCATCACAGCCGTGCTGGTGATACCGCGCATATGGGGCTTCTGATGCGCCCGCTGCTGATCGCCCACCGCGGCGCCAGCGGTCTGCGTCCGGAGCACACGCTTGCGGCCTACCGCCTGGCCGCGGAGCAGGGGGCCGATTACCTCGAGCCCGACCTGGTGCTGACGCGCGATGGCGAGCTGGTGGCCAGGCACGAGAACGAGATCGGCGAGACCACCGACGTCAGCTCGCGGCCCGCGTATGCGGCGCGCAGGCGCACCCAGCGGATCGACGGCCATGAAGTGACCGGCTGGTTCACTGAGGATTTCACGCTGGCCGAGCTGCGGGGTCTGCGCGCGCGCGAGCGCCTGCCAGATCTGAGGCCAGGGAGTGCCGGGTACGACGGCCAGTTCCAGATCCCGACTTTTTCCGAGATCCTGGCGCTGGCCAGCGAGATCGACCAGCAGCGTGCTGCCGCGGCCCGGAATGCAGGCCAGCCGGTGCCGGCGCCGATCGGGATTTATCCGGAGACCAAGCATCCCTCGCACTTCCTTGCCCTGGGCCTGGATTTCGAGCCCGCGCTGCTGGAGGCGCTGGAGCGGGCTGGCCGGACGGGGCCCGACGCCGCGATCTATGTACAGTCTTTCGAGGTGACGAACCTGCGCCGTCTGCATGCGCGCTGCGCCGGCCTGCCGCTCGTCCAGCTGGTGGCAGCCGGAGGAGGTCCAGCAGACCAGCCTGGCGTGGACTACGCGGCGATGCTGAGTCCTTCGGGTCTGGCAGCTATTGCTGCTTATGCCGATGCAATCGGCCCGGACAAGTCGCTGGTGGTGCCACGCCTGCCGGATGGCACCACGGGACATCCGACATCGCTGGTCAGCGACGCGCATGCTGCCGGTCTTGCCGTGCACGCGTGGACGTTTCGCGCCGAGAATCATTTCCTGCCGCTGCAGTGCCGGCGCGGCGGGGACCCGGCAGCGCTGGGTGACCTCGGCTGCGAGCTCGAGCTGTTCCTGGCCGCTGGCATCGATGGCCTGTTCACGGACCATCCCGGGGTTGCGGCGGCGGCGATCGAGGCCTGGTCAGCCCGCGCGGGGGAGGGACAGGCATGAATGCGGACGGCGGCGTCATCCTGGCGACGCTGGTCGTCTACAAGCTGCTGCTGATCGGCATCGGCGTCTGGGCCTCCAGGCGCACCGGCACCGAGGCTGATTTCTTCATCGGCGGACGCACGCTGGGCCCCTGGGTCGCCGGCCTGTCCTACGCCGCGACTTCGTCCTCGGCCTGGGTGCTGCTGGGCTTTACCGGCTATGTCTACGCGACGGGCCTGGGTGCACTCTGGATGCTGCCCGGGATCTGGGGTGGTTACCTGCTCGTATGGAGCCTGCTCGGGTGGCGACTGCGCAGGGAGTCGGCCGAGCAGGCCTATGTGACGCCCGGCGACTTCCTCGCCGGTGATAGCAGCGGGGCGATGCGCGACGCGATCAGGCTGGTCTTTGCGCTGCTCGTCGTCTTCTGTTTCCTGTTCTACATCGCCGCGCAGTTCCAGGCTGCGGCGACGGTCATGGAATCGGTCATCGATGTCTCGGGCTGGCAGGCGGTGCTGGTGGGTGCTGCCGTGGTTCTGGCCTACTGCCTGCTCGGCGGGTACTGGGCGGTCAGCGTGACCGATACCCTGCAGGGTGCCATGATGGCGCTGGTGGCCGTGATTACGCCGGTCGCAGCGGTGGTCGCTGCTGGCGGCCCGCTGGAGATGGTCGAAAGGCTGCGTGAGGCGGCCCCGCCCGGGTACCTCGACATCGGTGCCGGCAATGCCGGCCTGCTGCTGCTCGGTTTCGCGCTGGGCTCGATGAGCATAGGCCTCGGTACGGCGGGGCAGCCCCAGCTGCTGACCCGCGTGATGTCGGTGCGTGATGACTCGGCCAGGCGGCTGGCCTTCGCCATCAGCCTGGCCTGGGCGGTGGCGGTATTCCTCGGCATGGCGACGCTGGCGCTGGCGGCCCGGGCGCTGGCCGTGACCACGGACAACCCCGAGGGTCTGATGTTCATCATCATGATGGAGTTTTTCCCCCCGGTGATGGCGGGCATCGCGATCGCGGCCGTGCTCTCCGCCGTGATGTCGACCGCCGACTCGATCCTGCTCAGTGCGGCAACGTCGGTCTCGCACGATGCCGGCGTGGCGCGGCTGATACCGCATCGCGAGGTGCTCGCGGCCCGGCTGGTGATGGTGACCGTGTGTGTTGCCGCAGTCGGTCTGACCTTGATGATGCCCGCGACCATCTTTGATCGCGTACTCTTTGCCTGGACTGCGCTCGGTGCCGCATTCGGGCCCGTCGTCTGTGCCCGGGTGCTCGACTGGCGGCCCCGGGGCAACATGGTGATCGCGGCGATGCTGACGGGGTTCGCGCTTGCGGTCGTGTTCAACCAGTTCCTGCCATCAGGACCTGGCGCAATCTGGGAGCGGGCGCTGCCCTGGCTGCCTGCGCTGCTGCTGCTCTGGCTGGGGCGGCGTCGATTGGAGCGTGCGGATGCTTGAGGCGATTGAGCGACAGACCGGCCCGGAGCCGGAGTTCACGGTGATCTGGCTGCATGGGCTGGGTGCCGATGGCAGCGACTTCGTGCCGCTGGTGCCGGAACTGGTGCGGCCCCACTGGCCCGCGCTGCGCTTCGTGTTTCCGCATGCGCCGGTGCGCGCGGTCACGATCAACCGGGGCATGCGCATGCGGGCCTGGTACGACATCCTGACCACCGACTTCATCGGCCGGCGCGAGGACGCCGACGGTGTACGCGATGCGATGCTGCAGGTTGATGCATTGCTCGCACGCGAGGGAGAGCGTGGCATCGCACCGGAGCGCGTCGTGATCGCCGGGTTCTCGCAGGGCGCCGCCATCGCCCTGGCCTGTGCGCTGACGCAGCCGCTCGCGCTCGCCGGCACCATCGCGCTGTCCGGCTACCTGCCGCTGGCCCGCGAGATCCTCGCCGGCGCCACCCCGGCGGGCCTGTCCACACCTGTGTTCATGGCCCATGGCAGCATGGATCCCGTCGTGCCGCTGGCGCTGGGCGAGCGCAGCCGTGAGCAACTCGTCGCAGCTGGCGCCAGGGTCGACTGGCGTACCTACCCGATGCCCCACAGCGTCTGCCCGGAGGAAGTGACTGACCTCGCCGACTGGCTTGAGCCCCGCCTGGTTGATGGCAGCTGAAGCCGATGATGAAGAAGGCCCCGTCGAGGTGCCCTGGCGCGAGCTGCCGGCCGGGACGCTGGACGAACTGCTGCGCAGCTGGGTCCTGCGCGAGGGCACGGATTACGGGCATCGTGAGCACGCGCTCGAGGACAAGGTGGCCAGCGTCCGCCGCCAGCTCGCGGCCGGCAAGGCGCGCATCATCTGGGACCTCGAAAGCGAGAGCTTCGATATCGTCGCTGCTCACCGCTGACCACCGGCAGGGACCTGATTCACAGAACAGGTGATCACGGGCCCGGCAGAGGGGCGGTTCCTCTACAATGCGCGCCCAATGGACTGGGTGCAGGCAATCGTGCTGGCCGTGGTGCAGGGGCTCACCGAGTTCCTGCCCATCTCCAGTGCCGGCCACCTCGTGCTGGTGCCCGTGTTCCTGGGCTGGGAAGATCAGGGGCTTGCCTTCGACGTCGCCCTGCATCTCGGCAGCCTCATCGCGGTCGTCTGGTATTTCCGCCACGAGCTCGCGCGCATGATCACCGAGTGGCTGCGCTCCCTGCGTGGCGGACCGCTCAGTGCCGATGCGCGCCTGGCCTGGGCAGTGGGCCTGGGCACGATCCCGGTCGGTGTGGCTGGCCTGGTCTTCCAGGACGTGATTGCCTTGCAGATGCGCTCACCCGTCGTCATCGGCGTCGCGCTGATTGGTTTCGGCCTGCTGCTCGGGCTGGCTGACTGGCGCTGGCGCGGCGAGAAGAGCGAGTACACCATCGGCTGGCGCGAGGTCACGGTGATCGCCTTCGCCCAGGCACTCGCGCTGATCCCCGGCACCTCGCGCTCAGGGATCACCATGACCGCCGCGCTGTTCATGGGCATGAGCCGCGAGGGCGCCTCGCGCTTCTCGTTCCTGCTGTCGATCCCGGTGATCGCGCTGGCCGGTGGGCTGGAGACGACCAAGCTGGCGGGCAGCCCCGAGCCGGTCAACTGGGTGATGGTGGTCGTCGCGACGGTTGTCTCCGGGATCGCCGCCTGGCTCTGCATCCACTACTTCCTGGTCTTCATCCGGCGGATCGGCATGCAGCCCTTCGTCGTCTATCGCCTGGTGCTGGGCGCGATACTGCTCTCGGTGTTCTGGGGCAGCTGAGCGCTGTCCGGCCCGCTGCCGAGGTGCAGTGCGAGGAATGCGCGGATACCCTCGCGGATCAATGCCTCGCTCAGCAGGAACCCGGTATTGTGGTCCCCGCGTGTCTGCACGAACAGGCGCGGCTCCGGCGCAACCGCCAGCAGCCTCTGCGCCTGCTCCCAGGGCACGATCTCGTCATCCGGGCTGTGCATCAGCAGCACCGGGCTGGCCACCCTGGGCAGCCAGTCGATGGTGGCATGCTGGATGCGCGCGAGCCGGCGCGCGGGGACGTATGGGTAGTGCAAGGCCGCGACATCGGGCACCGAGGTGAAGGCGGAGAACAGCACCAGCCCGCCCGGCGCTGTCTCGCTGGCCAGCCTGGCGGCGACCGCCGCGCCGAGCGACTCACCGAACAGCACGATGCGCCCGGCCGGCACGCCGGCCTCCTCGCGCAGCCAGTCCCAGGCTGCACGTGCGTCGAGTGCGAGCCCCTCCTCGGAGGGCCGGCCCTCGCTGCGGCCATAACCCCGGTACTCGAGCAGCAGCACGTTGACCCCGAGGCCGTGCAGGATGCGCAGCCAGTCCAGCCGGTGCGAGATGTTGCCGGCATTGCCGTGCAGGAACAGCATCGTGACCTCGCCCGGCTGCCCGGGGACATGCCAGGCGTGCAGCCGCACGCCGTCCCCGGCCTCGAGCCAGACTTCCCGCCAGGGCAGGCCCACCGCATCGGGTGTTGCCACCAGCGCACGGCCGGGTGTACCCGGCAGGTAAACCAGGCGGTCCTGCAGCACGAACATCATCAGCACCAGGAGCGCCCAGGCGCCGGTGCCGTAGAGCAGCAGCAGGGTCAAGGTTCGCAGCATCGCCCGATCTTAACGCGCCGAGCCGGACGGGCGCGGACGGATCGGCCATAATCGCAAGCCCCTGCAGGAGTCACTCATGCCCAAGCCCCCCCGCATCATCCTCGGCAGCACGGCACTGGCCGCGTTGCTGCTGGCCGGTTGCCAGGCGGGCTGGCTGGGGGCCGACCCCGAGCGCTCCGAGGCCATGGCCCGCACGGCAGCGGGTGCCTCGACCGTAACCGAGCCCGGGGCCGCCAGTGCGCCGGCCACTGCGCTCAAGCCCCGCGTCGTCCCGGGCGCGCTGCAGCGTGCGCTGGCCGACCCGGCCCGGCTCGCGGCCGACCGCGTGCAGGACGAGCGCCTGCGGACGGTCGAGTTGCTGCGCTTCTTCCGCATCGAGCCCGGTCAGCAGGTTGCCGAACTTTATTCCGGTGGTGGCTTCTGGGTCGAGGCGCTGAGTTTTGCCGTCGGCCCCCAGGGCCGCGTGCTCGCGCACAACAGCCCGGCCTCGGCCGAGGCCCGGGGTGCCGACCTCGAGGGCCGCTTTGCCGGCGGTCGCCTGGCCAACGTCGACCAGTTGCTGATCGACAACCACGCACTGGACCTTGCGCCCGCGAGCCTCGATCGCGTGCTGCTGATGCATGCCTACCACGAGGCCTACCATGTCGACCGCACCGGCGCCTGGACGCCGATGGACGGGCCGCGGCTGATGGGCCAGGTGTTCGCTGCCCTGCGCCCGGGCGGCGTGCTCGGCGTTGTCGACTACGTGGCTGACCCGGCGCTGCCGGCCGGGGAGGCGGCCTTCCTCGGGCGCATCGATCCGGCCCGGCTGATCGCCGACGCCGAGGCCGCCGGGTTCATCCTCGAGTCGCGTAGCGAGCTGCTGCGCAACCCTTCGGACAACCGGCGCAGCGCGATCCATGGCCCCGGCATCCGTGCCGATGCCGACCAGGTCGTGCTGCGTTTTCGCAAGCCACGCTGACGGAGCACCAGGAGATGCCGCGACCCGATCCGCTGAAGAAGTCCGCCGAGGACTGGCGCCGCCTGCTCGAACCGGAGCGTTTCAACGTGCTGTTCGAGGAGGGCACCGAACGCGCCGGCAGCAGCGCGCTGAACCTGGAGAAGCGCGAGGGTACCTTCATCTGCGCCGCCTGCCACCTGCCGCTGTTCGACAGCAGTGCCAAGTACGAGAGCGGCACCGGCTGGCCCAGCTTCTTCCAGCCGATCGACCCGGACCACATTGCCACCAGGCGCGACTTCAAGCTGTTCATGCAACGCACCGAGTACCACTGTGCCCGCTGCGGTGGCCATCAGGGCCACGTGTTCGGCGACGGCCCACCGCCAACCGGAAAGCGTTACTGCAACAACGGGCTCGCGGTGCTGTTCGTGCCGCGCGGGGAGGCGTTGCCGGCCTTGCGGGAGTAGGCGGCAGCGGGACTGCGAGGGTCCCGGTCCCCCGCGGCCCTGCTGCACAGGATCAGTCCAGCTCCGGGTGGCCCCAGGGCGTAGGCGGAGTGGGCACCGGCTTGCTTAAGTCGAACTCCACCTGGAACAGGCGCCCATCCGGTCGCGACAGCTCGTAGAGAAAGCGCTGGCCCGGCTCGATCTCCATGGCCCATGTGTTGGTCGTGGATCCCTCAAGTCCCTCGCGCAGGAACATCTGGATCGATTCGTCGTCGACGGGAAACTCCTGCCGGATACTGGTGCCGGGCGTCGCTGTGTCGCCACCGTACATGGTCACGGCCTCCTCGGAGCCGTCCTCATGCCGATGATCATGCTTCAGCCGCAGGCCGTCCGGGGTCCGGGTCAGTACCCACGTGCGGCTGTGATTGTCGCCGATGTGGAACGGTATCTTCAGTTCCGCGGGGTTGCATTCGCGCACGTGCATCAGCAGCGCCAGACCCGCGAAGGGGTCATTGGGTATGGGCGGCTGGCTGGCGATGATGCGCCCGGCAAAAGCCTGGCCGCAGTGAATGGCGATGCGGTCGAAGAATGTGTCAGCTGGGTGGACGGTACCGGCCGCGGAGGCGCTTACCGGGGTCAGCATGACCAGATGCAGGAGGGTGCCGAGTGCCGGCCAGTGCCTGGAGGCAGGGAGAGTCTTCATGGCGTCAACCTTGCCCCCTTGGCGGGCCCAGCGCAAGCGGGGACTGAGTCAAAGGGTTCTCGTCGCCGACATGGCAGGATGATGGCCATTAGTAGTGCTTGTGGACACAGCCCTTCGGGCAGCAGGCCGCAAGGTCTGTTATCCACTGTGTCCGGGGTGGTGGAGCTTACGAGTCAATCCGTGGATAGATGGATCGTTCATCATGCGCAAGGCGCGTCGGCTGGAAGCGGGCCCAACGGGAATGATGCCTGTGAGTGACCCAGGTAAACTTTCAATGTGCATGGAGTGGCACTTCCCCAAAAGCCAAGATCGGAGGCGGTGCGAACCCGCGTGAGGCGCCCTGGCCAGCGCTCTTGCCCAACAGGAGTGCTCAAGCAGTTTGTCCACCGCCGGCCAGCCGCCGCACCTGCTCCTCGAGCTTCTCGATATCCCGCTCCAGTACCGTCGCCCGCTCGCGCTCCTTCTGCACCACCTCTTCCGGCGCATTGCTGACGAAGCTTTCGTTGCCGAGCTTTTTCCGCACCCGCTCCAGGTCCGCGGCAAGTTTCTGCCGGTTCTTCTCGAGCCGTTCGCGCTCGGCGGCGACATCGATCAGGCCGGCCAGCGGGACCAGCAGCTTCATGCCGCCGAGCAGTGCGGTGGCAGAGGCGGGCGGCTGGGCGTCTGCGGGCAGCAGTTCGATGGATTCCAGCCGGGCCAGTTCGCGCAGTGACTGTTCATGGCTGGAGAGCCGAGCGCGGTCCGCCTCGGCGGCGTCCTGCAGCAGCACCGGCAGGCGCTTGCCGGGCGAGATGTTCATCTCGCCGCGGATCTGGCGGATGCCGAGGATGAAGCCCTGCAGCCAGGCGATTTCCTCCTCGGCCTGGTCGTCCAGCGGGAAGAAGCTCGGGTCGGGCCAGTGCTGCAGCATGATCGAGTCGCCGCAGGCGCCGGCCAGCGACGCGGCTTTCTGCCAGATCTCCTCGGTGATGAACGGCATCACCGGGTGCAGGGCGCGCAACAGCGCCTCCAGCACCGTGATGAGCGTGCGGCGGGTGGCGGCCTGCACGCTGGGCTCGGCGCCGTTCTCCTGCAGCACCGGCTTGGTCAGCTCCAGGTACCAGTCGCAGTACTCGTTCCAGGTGAACTCGTAGAGCGCGCGGGCGACCAGGTCGAAGCGGTAGGCGGCGAATTGCTGCTCGACGGTCTCCAGTGTCCGGCTCAGGCGCGAGAGGATCCAGCGGTCGGCTAGCGTGCTGCCGGGCGCGGAGGCGATCTCCTGGCCGTCGAGGTTCATCATCACGAAGCGCGCGGCATTCCACAGCTTGTTGCAGAAGTTGCGGTAGCCCTCGATCCGGTTGAGATCAAAGCGGATGTCGCGCCCGGTGCTGGCGAGCGCGGTGAAGGTGAAGCGCAGCGCGTCGGTGCCGAACTCGGGGATGCCGTCCGGGAACTGCTTGCGGGTGGACTTCTCGATCTGCGGGCGCAGCTGCGGCTGCATCAGGCCGCTGGTGCGCTTGGCGACCAGCGACTCCAGGTCGATGCCGTCGATCAGGTCCAGCGG
>JAFIFS010000103.1 GCA_020831895.1 Chromatiales bacterium | reverse complement strand
ACATCAGGGGCCCCTCCTGGCGGGGGGGCTGTTAGACCCCGCCTGGCGGCGCCGCGGCTATCTCGGGGGGGCACCAAGCGCGGTCGAGCAGCGTGAACCCCCAGGCATCGTCCGGACCCATCCCCGGCGTGACCAGCGGCGGCGGCCGGACCGGAAACGGCTGGGTCGGCGACAGCTGTTCCCCGGCCACCGCGTCCTGGGGCACCGGGCGCTCCTCGACCGGGAATAGCGGCTCGCCGGTCTCGCGGTTGACGATGAAGACCAGCCCCATCTTGGTGAGCTGCGCAACGGCCGGGATGCGCTCACCGTCCCGGAGCATCTCGAAGAGGATCGGCTGCGCCGGCAGATCGAGATCCCAGACATCGTGGTGCACGGCCTGGAAGTGCCAGATCACCTCGCCGGTGCTGCCGCGCAAGGCCACCAGCGAGTTGGCATAGCGGTTGTCGCCCGGGCGCAGGCCACCGAAGAAATCAGGCGCGGCGCTGGACGTGGGCACGAACACCAGGTCTCGCGCCTCATCCACGGACAACATGCTCCAGGCGTTCGCGCCGCCAGTGCGGGCGAGCGCCCCGGGGTCCCAGCCCGCCGCCTCGGGATCGCCCGGGTTGCGCGGGACCGGGTCGAAATCCCATCGTGGCGCCCCGGTGCGGGCATCGAATGCCCGCACAGTGCCTGCGGGACCGTCAGGCCGGCGGAACTTCGTGTTGTTGCTCGAGCCCGTCACGAGGACGCCCCCGACGATGACCGGCGGGGAAACGAACTGAATGTCGCCATGGCGAAGACCAGCTCCGGCGCCCGGGCCGAGGCGCTGCTCGAGCTCGGCGATGATCGCCGGTCGCAGGTCAAGCTGCCCGCCCTCGCCGAAGCCGGTACAGGGCCGGCCGTCGCGGGCATCGATCGCGATCAGGCGCAGGTCGCCGGTGCCCATGTACAGGCGGTGCCGACAGGCTGCATCGTCGGGAACCGAGCGGTCTTCCCACCAGGTGATTCCCCGGCAGTTGTAGCGCGTCCCGGGCGGCCCCAGTTCAAGCCCGGGGTCGTAGACCCAGCGCTCGGCACCGCTCGCTGGATCCAGCGCGATGATCCTGTTGAACGGCGTGCAGAATACGAGGCTTTGGCCCGCAGCTTCAGGCAGCAGCAGCGGCGTGGCATGGAAGCTTGCCATGGCCCTGCGCTCGGGATGCCGGGCCAGCTCACCCGTCTGGTAGCGCCACGCCTCACGGAGTCGATCCACGTTGTCGCGGTTGACCAGATCGAGAGAGGAGTAGCTCTGACCGCCGGGATCCCCGCCATAGTGCAGCCACTGGGCACCGGCGGGCATGGCGAGCAGCATAAGCAGCACCAAGGCTGCTTCGTGGGACCGGGATCGAGGACTGCCAGAAACGGATACGGTGCTGTCCATGAGTCTTGTCACTGCCCCCTGCTTCTAAAGTTCTGCGCGTGGATCCACCAGCCTCCGGTAGGTCGACAACGCATAGCGATCGGTCATGCCGGCGACGTAATCCGCCACTGCGCGCGCGCGCGATACATCTGCCGCCTCGCCAGTGGCCCCAATTGCGCGCGCCGCATGCTCCGCGGGCATCAGGTCAGGCGCCTCCATGAAGCGCTCGAACACGGCCGTCAGCATGCACTGCGCCCGCTCCGTCCGCTCGCGCACCTGTGGATGGTAGTACAGGCGCTCGCGCAGGAAACGCTTGAGCTCCTGGTGGCGGGCAGCCATGGCGGGGCTGAAGGCTGCCAGGGGCCTGCCCGCCTCCCGGACGGCGTCGATGCTGTCCGGCGCACTGCCGGCGACCCGCTCACGGGTGGTCACCACCAGGTCGCCGACCACCGTATCGATCATGCGCCGTACGGTCTCGTGGATGCGGACACGACCGGACAGCCCGGGGAATATGGCACAGACTGCATCGTAGTGTTCACCGAAAAGTCCAACCTCTGCCAGTTCCCGCTCCGCTATCAGGCCAGAGCGCAAGCCGTCGTCGATGTCATGATGGTTGTAGGCGATCTCGTCACAGAGGTTGACCAGCTGTGCCTCCAGCCCGGGCTGGCGCCGTTCGAGGAAGCGCCGGCCCAGAGAACCGAGCTGCAGGGCATCGCGCCGGGAGCAATGCTTCAGGATGCCCTCGCGGGTCTCCCAGCACAGGTTGAGTCCGGGGAAGGCCGCGTACTTGCGCTCGAGCTCGTCCACCACGCGCAGCGACTGCAGGTTGTGCTCGAAGCCGCCCCAGGGCTGCATGCAGGCGTTCAGTGCGTCCTGACCGGCATGGCCGAAGGGCGTATGACCGAGGTCATGGGCCAGCGCGATCGCCTCGGCGAGCTGCTCGTTAAGGGCCAGGGCGCGGGCTGCTGTGCGGACAACCTGGGCGACTTCGAGCGAGTGGGTGAGTCGCGTCCGGTAAAGGTCACCCTCCTCGTGGTTGATGAAGACCTGGGTCTTGTAGACCAGCCTGCGGAACGCAGTCGAGTGGATGATGCGGTCGCGATCACGCTGGAACTCGCCCCGGTAGGGGTGTGGCGGCTGCGGATGGCAGCGCCCGCGGCTGTGTTCCTCGTGCGCGGCCCAGGGGGCGAGCGGCACTGGCCCACTCACCCGGCGCGGAGCTGGGTCCCGAGCTGCTCGGCAAGCAGCCCGGCCGGATAGTCGCTGACAACGTCCGCCTCACCCACCTCGCGCAGCAGCACGAGGCGGATCTGGCCGGCAATGACCTTCTTGTCCATAGCCATGGCATGGTGGAAGTCCACAGGATCCGTCGCCGGCGGATCCACGGGCAGCCCGAGTCGCGAGAGCAGGCTGCGGATACGGCGCACCTCCCCCTGGTCCAGCCAGCCAAGCCGCCGCGAGAACTCGGCTGCCATGCACATGCCGGCAGCGACCGCCTCTCCATGCAGCCAGTTTCCGTAGCCAGCACAGTGCTCGATGGCATGCCCGAACGTATGGCCCAGGTTGAGGAGCGCACGACGGCCTTTCTCGCGTTCGTCCTCCGCGACGACGGCGGCCTTGATCTCGCAGGAGCGACGAATCACATGATGCAGCGCTGCCGGCTCGCGTCGCAGCAGCGCATCGGCCTGGTGCTCCAGCCAGCCGAACAGCTCCGCATCCGCGATGAGCCCGTACTTGACGACCTCGGCCAGCCCCGCTCGAAGCTCGCGCTCCGGCAGCGTCTGCAGCGTATCCGTATCCGACAGCACGCACAGCGGCTGGTGGAACGCACCGATCAGGTTCTTTCCGGCGGGGTGGTTGACGCCGGTCTTGCCCCCCACGGACGAATCAACCTGGGCAAGGAGCGTCGTCGGGACCTGGAGAAAATCGATGCCACGCTGGTAGATGGCGGCGGCGAAACCACCGATGTCGCCCACGACGCCACCACCCAGCGAGAGCAGGACCGCGTCACGCCCGAAACGCTGCTCCACCAGCGCATCGAGGATATACCCGGCGGTGGCCAGGGTCTTGTGGGCTTCACCATCAGGCAGGATCACGCTGCCGGTCCGGGATCCGGCAAGGAGACCGAGCACGGGCTCGAGGTAGACCGGCGCCAGCGTCTCGTTGGTGACGACCAGCACGTCGCGCTTGCGCAGCCAGGGATCGAGCAGGCCCCTGCGGGTCAGCAGGCCGCTGCCGATCAGGATCGGATAGCTCCGCGGACCGAGATCGACGGTCAGGGAAATCATCGCATCATCATCAAATGTGCCTGTCTTCAGCCTCCTGGAGCCGCCGCCGAACCTCTCCGGCCACCGACGCCACCCGGCGGCCATCGGTCTCGATCACCAGGTCGGCGATCGACCGGTATTGCGGGTCACGGATGTCCATCAAGCGGGTCAGCACGTCCCGCCGGTCACCGGTGTTCAGCAGCGGGCGTTCGCGTCCACGACGGGTCCGGCGAAGCTGCTGTTCTACGGAAGCATACAGGTAAACCACGCGCCCCCGCTCCTTCAGACGCCGGCGCGTGTCCGGATCCTGCGCGGCACCGCCACCGGTGGCCAGGACTATGCCTGGGAGTTGGGTCAGCTCATCGAGGACACGCCGCTCACGCCGGCGGAAGCCGGCCTCGCCCTCGCGCTCGAAGATGAACGGGATATCGACCCCGCTGCGCTGCTCGATGACATCGTCGCTGTCGACGAAGTCGACGCCCAGGTCCCGGGCAAGCCGGCGGCCTACCGCCGACTTGCCGGAGCCCATGGGGCCAATCAGGAAAACGCTGCGTATGGGGGCGGTTTTCGCGGCTGGCACGGTCCGGAGCTTACCTACTCCGGCGGCGGCGCGGTGCAACCCTCGGGCGTCACGGGACCGAAGGGGCTTACCACCCCGGGCGGAGTTGCATTGATGTTGGCCAGATCCGCGGCCAGTCCCGGGAGCAGGAAGCCCTGGGCACGCGAGAACTCGGTGCCGCTGGCCACGACAGCCTTGGCCTCGATGCGCACATCCAGCCAGAGATTGTAGTTTTTCGGGTACAGCACGCATACGCGCGCAATGCCCTGGTTGTTGGTCGTCACGATCGCACTCGTTCCAGGCGCACCTGAGCAAGATCCCACGGGTGCATCGGCAGGGACCGGAACGACCGCCGCGATATTGCCGGGCTCGATGCGGCCGTTGTTGTTGTTGTCGGTCACCGTCGGCGCATCGATGTTGTTGGTATTGTCCGGATCCTCATTGGCACAGCGGAGCGTCCCGGCACCGACCGGCGGGCGCACCCAGGAGTTGCCCTGGACCACAAGAGAACCGAGGTAATAGTCAAGAGAGCGCAGGCTTACATCCACCTGCTCATTGGCCACTGCGGCACCAGTGGCATCCGTGACAATGATCGCCCATTCCTGGCCGAAGACGGCGGGGGTGATCTCGAACAGGGTGTTGCCCGTCCCCAGCGAGATGTTGCGTGCCTGCTGGGCCACCGTCAGCTGGACCTGGGCCTCCACAGCCGGCTTGTTCTGGACGAAGGCCCGGATACTGACGCCATTGGGCTCGCTCGCGGTCGAGCCACCCGTGTAGAAGGTCCGCGCCCGGCCCTGGCTGTCGGTGACATCCGTTGCCACCGAAATGAAGCCGCCTGTTGTGTCCGTAAGCTCGAAGACAACCGTGGTGTTCTTGACGAGGTTGCCGCCCGCGTCACGAAGAATCGCGGTCACCGTGCTCTGCTGACCGGTTGGAATCGTGAACGGGGCAGCCTGCAGGATCATCTCTTCAGGATCGTCCGCGACGAACTCGATCTGGCGGGTCGTACTGGTGCCCTCGCTGTTCGCCGCAGTGACCGCAGCGGGCCCGGCACTCGACGAGCTCAGCTGGACTGTCGCCACTCCGCTGGCGTTGGTCACGGCTGATCCGGCACTCAAGGTTCCACGCGTGCTGGTAAACGTTATCGTCTCACCCGCCTGTGGAACCCCGGCCTTCGTCCATTCCACGCTGACGGGATGCGAGGCCGGGCTCAGGCCCAACTCGGCGCCGGACGTCGGTACGGTAAACACGAAGCTGTCATCGGAAACATTGATCGTGCGTTGCGCCGCCAGCCCAAGCGCCGAGGCGGTCAGCGTGTCGATGCCGCCAACCGTCGCAGTCAGGGTGATCTGTACCTCACCGCCGGAGCCAGTCGTCAGCGAGGGCGAGGAAAGCGTGTTGCCATTGGCTGATTCTATCGTGACCGTACGGCCATCGATGCCTGCGCCATTGGCGTCCCGCAGCACCACCAGATAGGTGCCACTGTCGCCCTGGGCGAGCGCGTTCGGCCCCGTGATCGTCAGCGTGGTTCCGGTGACGTTCACCACAACCTGGGTGCTGATGTTCTGCGCCTGTGCGGTCACGGTGATCGGACGGTTTTCCGGGTTGAGGCCGTTGGTGAGCTCGGCGGTCGCCGCACCGCTCGAATTGGTAATCGGGAGGTTGTTGGCGTCGTCCGCCGGGCTGAAGCTCACCGCACCGGAGGTGGCCGAGAAAATGACCGGGACGCCGGAAAGAACCACATTGTTTGCATCACGGACCAGCGCGGTCAGCGTGACCTTGTTGATGCCGTTCTTGTCGGAGGGCAGCTGCGTGCTGCTGGTCAGCAGCTGCAGGGCTGCGACCGTCGTTCCGGGAGCACCAGGGACGCCCGGGTCGTCGGATGGCGGACTGGTCAGTGAGTTGCCGCTGCCACCACAGGCAGCAAGGAAGGCCGCCACCATCGCAAGGCAGGAAATCCGTATCTTGTTCACGCTTCGGTCCTCATCGAGTATCCCGCTGGATCCCCTGTCAGTAGATGTTCGAGCCGTCCTTGAGGATCTTCGGCGTCACGAAGATCAGGAGCTCTGTTTTTGTGGAAGACACCCGCGTCGAGCGGAACAGTGCGCCAACAGCCGGCAGGTCGCCGAGTATCGGCACCTTGGTCTGGATGTTGTTCTCCTCTGTCTCGTAGATACCGCCGAGGACCACGGTCTGGCCGTTGTTGACCAGTACCTGTGTCTCTATGGCACGAGTGTCGATGCTCGGCACCTGGCCACCGCGCTCGGTCGTCACGACCTGGCCGATGCTGTCCTTGGTAACCAGCAGGTCGAGGATCACCCGGTTATCCGGGGTCACCTGAGGGGTCACGGTCAGGCTCAGCACGGCTTCCTTGAACTGCGTCGTGGTAGCCCCGCTGGAAGCCGCCTCCTGAAACGGGATCTCGACACCCTGCCGGATCGAGGCCCGGCGCTGGTTCGCTGTGATCACGCGTGGGGAAGAGACCACCTCGCCCCGGCCCTCGGCCTGGAGCGCGCTGAGCTCCAGGTCCACGAGGAAATCGTCACCGAGCACGGCAAGCCCGAGTGATCCGGCCGGGTTCGCAACCGGCAGGTTCACGTTGAACCGGTCATTCCGCGCCGGCAGCTGCACCGGGAAGGGTGAGCCGGTGCTGTTGATGTTGCCGATGCCGGAGTTGACGATCGTGTCGGTTGCGGCGCCACTGCCCGAGACCGCGATCAGCCCGTCACTGGTATCCCGCACGAAGGTCGCACCCCAGCGGACACCCAGCTCGCGGCTGAAATCGTCCCGCACCACGACGATGCGCGACTCGATCAGGACCTGGCGCACCGGAATGTCGAGGGTCGTCACCAGGCGGCGGATATCGGTGAGGCGGGCCGCGGTGTCCTGGACGAGCAGCGTGTTGGTGCGCTCGTCGATGCCGACCGAGCCCCGGTCCGAGAGCAGCGAGCGGCCCGTGGTCCCCCGGATCAGCGCAGCGAGGTCCGAAGCCTTCGCGTAGTTGACCTGCACGAATTCCGAGACCAGCGGCTCGAGCTGGCTGATCTCGCGCCTGGCCTCGAGGTCGGCGCGCTCGCGGGCAGCGATTTCCGCCGCCGGGGCGACGATGATCACGTTGCCGTTCTCGCGCATGTCCAGGCCCTTGGTGGCCAGGATGATGTCAAGCGCCTGGTCCCAGGGCACGTTCTGCAGGCGCAGCGTCACGTTTCCGGAGACCGTATCTGCAACGACGATGTTGCGGCCGCTCACGTCGGCCAGCAGCTGCAGGACCGCCCGCGTCTCGATATCCTGGAAGTTGAGTGTCAGGCGCTCGCCGCTGTATTCGCGCTCGGCGCTGAACAGGGTCGGACGCTCCGCCCCAGGGCGCTCCGGCGCGACCGGCTGGATTTCCATGGTGAACAGGTTGTCGGACTGGTAGGCGAGCTCCTCGAACGGGCCGGTTGCGGCAATGCTCAAGGTGGCACCCACGGGTCCGCGACGCGCGTCGATGGTGTTGACCGGAGTGGCGAAATCGGTCACATCGAGGCGCTTGAGCAGTTCGTCCGGCAGCTCGGCGCCCGAGAAGCTCAGGTTGATCTGGTTGCCCTCGCGGCGCACGTCGACTGGCGTGCCCGGATCACTCAGCGTGACGATGACGCGGCCACCGCCCGTCTCGCTGCGCCGAAAGTCGATGTTGCTGATGCGTCGCGCAGCCGCGTCACGCTGCAGTGTCGTTCCCGGGAACGACGCGACGGACGCGGCGGCACTGGGGGCGCCCAGAGTGACGAAAACCGAACGACCCTCGACCCGGGTCTGGTAAGGCACCATGGCCGACAGGTTAAGCACGACCCGGGTACGCCCGCCGGCTTCGGCAGCGACCACGTTGTCCAGAACCCCGGTCCTCACGTCACGGCGCCGGCTGTCCAGGCCAATCTTCGTATCCCGGAGGTCCAGCGAGATACGCGCGGGATCATCGATGGTGAAGCTGAGCGGTTCGGGCGCATCCCCGGAGGTGACAAGTTCGAGCTCGATCCGGTTGCCCGGCAGCGCCTGAACGCGTATGTCCTCAAGACGGTTCCCGTCGGCTGCCGCAGCAAGCTGCAGGCTGGCCAGCAGGCCGGCCAGCACCATGGCCGGAAACAGCACGTGTCCGCGTGCTGCGCGGTGGCCCACGCTCTGGCGCGTTCCGGCGCCTGCCATGAATCCCCAGACCGTGCTCATCATCCGTACTCCCAAGCTGTCCCCGCTCACTCCCTGACTCCAATCGCGGCGGGGCGGCGGAAAAATCCGCCCATGCCATCGGCAACGAGTTCCTCTACCGAGATTCCGGCCTCGCCGATGCCGGTAATCCGTCCTTCGTTCTGCCCGACGTACTGCCCGGGCAGGACCCGGTGGATCAGGCCGTCTGATGTCTGCAGCAGGCCATAGGTCTGTCCGCCGAGCGTGACCGTGCCAGCCATCTTGAGCGTATCCAGCGGGAACTGCTCCAGGTACTCGCGCGGCCTCGTCGCGTCCGGCCTTGGCCCGGCAGCGGGGCCGCGCGCCTGCGGCCGGTCCGGCTGGAACGGCGAGCGTAGTTGCCCGGCGCTGTAGCTGAAGGTCTCGTAGGGCTGGATCTGCGGCAGGGGCTCGATACGCCCGCCAGGCCTCGCCTTGACCTCGTCGATGTAGACCATCAGGTCATCCATGCCGCGGCTGCAGCCGGCCAGCGCGAGACTGGACAACACGAGCAGGACAGACATCCTGGTCAGATCTGAACGCAGCATCTTGCTCATCCAGGATTCCCCGTCGTCAGCGAGCTGCTCCGGGCCGGTGCAGCCTGCGGGCTCGTATCGAGCTCGTCCTCATCCAGGTAGCGATAGGTCTTGGCGGTCACGTTCAGCGTCAGTTCATCGAAGGCCCCGTCGCGTGAGCGCGGGGCGATTTCTATGTCGTGCAGCGTCACGATGCGGGGAAGCGCGGCGATGTCGCTGACGAACTGGCCGAGCTGGTGGTAAGAGCCGCTCAACCGTATCCGGATAGGCTTCTCCGCGTAGAAATCCCGGCGCACCTCGTCCAAGGGCTGGAAAAGCTCCTCCTGCAGGCCCGCAGCCAGGCCAGTCTGCGAGATATCAACCAGCAGGTTCGGGATCTCCGTGCGCCCGGGCAGCTGGCGCAGCATGGTACCGAACGAGCGCTCGATCTCTGCCAGCTGGTCGCTGTACGCGTCGAAGTTGGCGGCCTTGCGCTGCTTCTGCTCGAAGGAACCGCGAAGCTCCCGCTCCTCGCGCTCCGCCCGCTCAAGCCGCGGCGACTGCTCCTGATGGACCAGGAACCAGTAGCCGGCGATGCTGAGCAGGACGAACACCAGGGCCACGGCCAGGCCCTGGAAAAGCAGCGGCCAGCGTCCGACATCGTTGATATCGAGGTTGCGCAGTTCCTCGAGGAAGTTCATTGTCCGTTCTCCTCGTGGGGGGAGACCTGTCGCGCTATCACGGTGAACTGGGACATGCGTGGACCGGAGTCTCCGCCGGCACTCTGGCCGGTGGCCGGCCGGACCTCAACCACACGCAGGTCAGGCTGGGTCAGCCAGTCCGAGCTGTCGATGTTGCGCATGAAGGCCGAGACACGCGTGTTGGACTCGGCCCGACCCTGGATCTCGAG
Source organism: Chromatiales bacterium (assembly GCA_020831895.1). Classification (GTDB taxonomy): domain Bacteria; phylum Pseudomonadota; class Gammaproteobacteria; order Steroidobacterales; genus JAFIFS01. Next base: position 27,126 of record JAFIFS010000103.1, on the reverse strand, counting down.
CCGGCGACCGGTCTGCGTGACGGAGGTCAGGTAGACACCGTCGGGCAGCGCGCGCACCAGCTCATCAAACACATGGACGATCTCCGGGCGACTGCGCTGCAGCTGCTCGATGATCTCCATGCGGGCAAGCAGGCGCGCCTTCTTCTGTTCCAGCTCCAGTATCTCGGCGATGCGCAGGTCCAGCGAGGCGATCTCGGATCGCAGCAGCTCGTTGCGCTGGTCCTGGTGGCTGACGCGGCCGTCCATCACCTGGTAGCCCAGGAAGGTGACCAGGGCGGCCCCGGCCAGCGCCCCGCCAAGGCCCGCGAAGAACTGGTTGCGACGCTGGATGCGCTGCTGTTCGCGCCAGGGCAGCAGGTTTATGCGTGGCATGTCAGTCGAAGCTCCTCAGCGCAAGACCGCAGGCCGTGAGCAGCGCCGTCGCATCCCGTCGGATGCCTTGCGCCTTGGCCCGGGACGAGATCTTCATCTGCCCCAGCGGGTCGCCAATCTCGGTGGGGATGCCGACCTTGCTCGAGATGACGTCGGCAACGCCGGGGATGTTCGCGCAGCCGCCGCAGACGAGGATCTGCTCGGGCTGTTCGCGCCCACCGCCGGAAGCGAGGAAGAACTGGAGCGAACGACTGACCTGCTGGGTCATGTCGTCGATAAACGGGTCGAGCACTTCTGGTTGGTAGTTGCTCGGCAAACCGCCTTCCTTCTTGGCGCGGCCTGCATCCTCAAGGCTGAGTCCGTAGGTGCGCATGATCTCTTCGGTGAGCTGCTGGCCACCAAAGGAAAAATCACGCGTGTACATCACGCGCATGTCCTGCAGGACGCTGAAAGTCGTGTTGCTGGCCCCGAAGTCCACGATGGCGACGAGGTGACCCATGCCCCCATCCGGCATCTGGTGGGCCAGCAGCTGGCAGGCGTTCTCGAGGGCAAATGGCTCCACGTCGACCACGCGCGGCACCAGGCCGGCAGCCTCGACAGCGGCGCGGCGCTGGTCGACATTCTCGCTGCGGGTGGCGACCAGCAGCACGTCGAGCATCTCCGGGTCCGCCCGCGAAGGCCCGATGATCTCGAAGTCGAAGCTGACTTCCTCCATCGGGAAGGGGATGTACTGGTCGGCCTGGATCTCGATCTGGCCTTCCAGGTCGCGGTCGCTCAACCGGCGTGGCATCTGGATGATCTTGGTGATTGCCGCGTCGCCGCTGATCGCGATGGCGGCATCCCGGGTCTTCGTCCCGGCGCGCTTGACCGCGCGCTTGACAGCCTCGCCGACCGCGGCTGCATCGATGATCGCCTTGTCGCTGATCGAGTTGGGCGGGGTGGGCTCTGCAGCATAACTGTCGGCGCGGTAGCCCCTGCCGCTGGGCGAGAACTCGACCAGCTTGATCGAGGAGGTTGTTATGTCAAGACCCAGCAGTGGCCGGGAACGGGCGCTAAACAACACAGATTTTCCCTTCCACATCCGCGAGTTACGCTGCCAAGACACAGGCCGCCCCAGCAGGTTGATTTAACCATATATCACTCGCGCTGCATACGCGTGTGACGAGGTTCACGCTAAAGGGAAAAAACACGGAACTGGCCGTCATCCGCGCTGTCTTCTGTGACGGATGCCGCAGGGCGCGGGCACCACGCCTGGCGGACGCCAGGCGGCGGGCTGGTCAGAGACTCCACTATTACTGCAGTCACACATGAAGTCATCCGGCAGCCCCGCTATCATAGGATCCCGGTCCGGCACGTGTTCCCATCACGCGGCCGCCCCAGGTCCCGTAGACCGGTGGCTTTGCGCCCCCGCCTTTCGGCGAGTTTGCCCTTTAAGCGCGGTCAATATGCATAATCGCCCCACAGGGCGCAAGCTGATTTCCCCGAATCTGCGATGAAGTTAATGAGTCGTCTGCTGGCCGTCCTGAGCGGGTTTATCGCAAGCCTGGCCCTGCTCAGTGTGATCGGCCTTGCCGGGGCATGGATCTATCTGCAGCCAGGTCTGCCTTCAGCTGACACGATCCGCGACGTCAGGTTGCAGGTACCCCTGCGGGTCTACTCGCGCGACGGACGCCTCATGGCCCAGCTGGGCGAGATGCGCCGCTCGCCCGTGACCTTCGAGGAAATTCCGCCGATCGTCATCCAGGCTTTCCTTGCGGCCGAGGATGAGCGCTTCTTCAGCCACCCGGGCTTCGACTTCCAGGGCATTGCCCGGGCGGCCCTGAACCTGATCCGGACCGGGGACCGCAGCCAGGGCGGCAGCACGATCACCCAGCAGCTGGCCCGGGCGTACTTCCTGACGCCGGAGCGCTCCTTCGTGCGCAAGGCGCGGGAAATCATGCTCGCGATACAGATCGAGCAGGAGTTCAGCAAGGAAGAGATCCTGACGCTGTACCTCAACAAGATCTTCCTTGGCCAGCGCGCCTACGGCATCGCCGCCGCCGCCGAGGTCTATTTCGGCAAGCCACTGGACCAGCTCTCGATCCCCGAGGTGGCCATACTGGCCGGCCTGCCAAAGGCGCCCTCGGTGCTCAACCCGGTCTCAAACCCGACCCGGGCCAGGGAGCGCCGCGCCTATGTCCTGCGCCGTATGCACGAGCTTCGCGTGATCGATGATGCAGAGTATGCAGCCGCTCTGGCCACACCCGTGCAGGCACGCCTGCATGGGCCGCGAATCGAACTGGATGCGCCGTACGTGACGGAGATGGTGCGGGCAGAGATGCTGGCCCGCTTTGGCGATGAAGCCTACACGGCGGGGTACCGGGTCGTGGCCAGCGTCGACAGCCGGCTCCAGCGGGCCGCGAACCAGGCCCTGCGCGGCGCCCTGCTGGATTACGACCGGCGGCATGGCTACCGCGGCCCGGTGGCCAGCGGCCTGCTCGAGTCACTGCCGGTAGATCTGGCCGACGAACAGGCCTGGGAATCAGTCGTGCGCGGCTATCCCCGCCTGCCCGGAATGCTCCCGGCACTGGTCACCACCGTGGAAGCCAGTCATGCCGCCATCTGGGTACGGGATACTGGGCTGCTGAGCCTCGACCTCGACCAGCTGCGGTGGCGACGCTTCGTCAACGACAACCAGGTCGGCCCCGCTCCGCAGACGGTCGCCGATATGGTGGCACCGGGAGACCTGGTGTATCTGCGACGCGATGCCGACGGATGGCGGCTGACCCAGCCGCCTGCGATCCAGGGCGCCTTTGTCGCGCTGGACCCCCAGGACGGGGCAATACTTGCACTGGCTGGCGGATATGACTTCTTCACCAGCAGTTTCAACCGTGCGGTGCAGGCTCGTCGCCAGCCTGGCTCGGCCTTCAAGCCCTTCATCTACTCGGCCGCGCTGGAACACGGGTTCACCCCGGCAACGATGGTCAATGACGCCCCAGTGGTGTTTGATGACCCGGGTCTCGAGGCAGCATGGCGCCCGGAGAACAACAGCCGGCGCTTCTACGGCCCGACCCGCCTGCGCGAGGCGCTGGTGCGCTCGCTCAACCTTGTGTCGGTCCGGATCCTTCTGGAGACCGGCCTTCAACCGACGCTTGACCATATCCGTCCCTTCGGTTTCGCACCGGCCGCCCTGCCTCCAGGGCCATCGCTTGCGCTGGGCAGCGGAGGGGCCACGCCGCTGGAGATGACGGCCGGATACGCAGCCTTCGCCAACGGCGGATTCCGGGTCGAGCCCTACGTGATCGACCTCGTGGTGGATGCCGAGGGGGAGATCGTCTACCGCGCGGAACCACGCTATGTCTGCCCCCGCTGTGAAACGGAGCAGCCCCCCGAACCGCAACGCCTGTTCGCCGCCGCGGGGATAAGCCTGATCGACGCACCGGAGCGGGACAATGACGATTCGGGACTGCCTGATGCGGAGGCCGCCGGCGAGGCAGGGCTCTGGGCGGAACGCATCATCTCACCCGAGAATGCCTACCTGATTTACGACATGCTGAGGGACGTGATCACCAGCGGCACGGGGCGGCGGGCACGTGCGCTGGGCCGCAGCGACCTCGCGGGCAAGACCGGCACGTCGAATGACCGGCGTGACACCTGGTTCTCGGGTTTCAATGGCGAAATTGTCGCTACCGCCTGGGTCGGCTTCGACCAGGAGCGCAATCTCGGCAATGGCGAGGAAGGCGGGCGTACCGCGCTGCCAATGTGGATCAGCTTCATGGAGGAGGCACTGCGAGATGCGCCGGAGCGCAGGCTGCCCCGCCCGTCGGGCATAGTGACCGCACGGGTATCGGCCGAGACGGGGCGGCTGGCCTCGTCCGGGGAGCCGGATGCGGTGTTCGAACTCTTCCGCGAGGCCGACATTGCGCGGCTGCAGCCTGCCCGCCGCGCTGGTGACATGCAGCCCGAGCGGCGGGCCCCGGCAAGCCGCCCGGACAGCGAGATCTTCTGATCATGGGAGCGCACGGCTATGGCGCGCAGGAACCGGCGGTCCAACGGCCATGACCGCCAGGCTGTCGCGAGCGAGGCGGCACGACTGATGAGCAACAAGGGGCTGCGGGACTTCCGCAGCGCCAAGCAGAAAGCCGTCGAGAGCCTGGGGCTTGCCCGAAATGGCGCTCTGCCGAGCAACGGCGAGGTCGAAGAAGCGCTGGCCGAGCACCAGCGGATATTCAACGATGACGAGGAACGGCTTCAGCTGCTTCGCAGCCTGCGCAGCGCCGCACTGTCGCTGATGCAGGCGCTCGAACCGTTCATGCCGCGACTGGTGGGCGACGCGCTGAGCGGGCTCGTGACCACGCATTCCCCGGTGGAGCTGCACGTGTTCGCGGATGCTCCGGAGGCCGTGGACGAGGCGCTGGCCCTGCACGGTGTCCGCTCCCGCCACACCGGCCGCAGGCTGCGGTTGCGCCAGGGAGTCAGCGAGACCTTCCCGACATTCAGCTGCATGGTCAACGACTGCGAGTGCCTGGTGACCGTCCTGCCACTCCGCCGCCGCGGTCACGCCCCACTGAGCCCGGTCGACGGACGTCCGATGCGCCGGGCAGGTGCCAAGGAAGTAGGCGCACTCCTCGCAGAATGAGCAGCGGCGCCCCCGGGGCCGCTGCTGCAGCTCAGCGCTTGTCGAGCGGGGGGTAGTCGCGCCGGTCGGGACCGGTATAGAGCTGCCGCGGACGGCCGATACGCCCCTCCGGATCGGTGATCATTTCGCGCCAGTGGGCTACCCAGCCCACTGTGCGGGCGATCGCAAACATCACCGTGAACATCGACTTCGGGATACCCAGCGCGCGATAAATGATGCCGGAATAGAAATCCACGTTGGGGTAGAGCTTCTTCTCCACGAAGTACTCGTCCTTGAGGGCGATCTCCTCCAGCCGCAGCGCGAGCTCGAACAGCGGCTGATTGCCGCCCATCCGCTCCAGCACCCTGTGGCAGGTTTCCCGGATGATGGTCGCGCGGGGGTCGTAGTTCTTGTAGACGCGGTGACCGAAGCCCATCAGGCGGAACGGGTCGTCCTTGTCCTTGGCCTTGGCGACGTACTTCGGGATGTTATCCACAGAGCCGATCTGCTCAAGCATCCGGAGCACGGCCTCGTTGGCACCGCCATGCGCAGGACCCCAGAGTGCGGCGATGCCGGCGGCAATGGCCGAGTACGGGTTGGCGCCCGAGCTGCCAGCCATGCGGACCGTGGAGGTGCTGCAGTTCTGCTCATGATCAGCATGCAGGATGAACAGCAGGTCCAGCGCCTGTGCGGCGACCGGGTCCACCTGGTAGGGCTCGGGCGGCACTGCGAAAAACATGTTGAGCAGGTTCTCGCAGTAGGTCAGCTCGTTGCGCGGGTAGGTGAACGGCTGTCCGACCGTGTGCTTGTAGGCCGCCGCCGCGATCGTGGGCAGCTTGGCGATGATCCGGTGCGCGAAGATGTCGCGGTGGCGGGGATCATGGATGTCTGTCGTGTCATGGTAAAACGCGGACATCGAGCCGACGACACCGGCAACCATGGCCATCGGGTGCGCATCGTAGTGAAACCCGTTGAAGAGCCTCAACATGGTTTCGTTGATCATTGTGTGCGTGCGGATCGAGCGGTCGAAGTCCTTGAGCTGGTCGCCGGAAGGCAGCTCGCCGTACAGCAGGAGATAGGCGACCTCTATGAAGGTGCTTTTCTCCGCCAGCTGCTCGACCGGATAGCCCCGGTACATCAGCACGCCCTTGGAGCCATCGATATAGGTGATCTTGCTCTCACAGCTGGCCGTGGAGCCATACCCCGGGTCGTAGGTGAACAGGTCGTGCTGGCTGAACAGGTTGCGGATGTCTATGACGTCCGGGCCAAGCACCGCGGAGCGCACCCCGAGGTCGAATTCCCTGCCCGATTTCGGGTCCCTGACTGTGAAGCTGTTTCCGCTCATCTGCTCAAGTCCGGCTGGCTGTTATCGACGGCAAGACGGCGGCCTTGGGCCGTCATGCGGCCTGGCCATCGTCAATGACTCACACCCGTCGGGGCTGTTGCTGGCCGATGCCTTGGAATCCGCAGGTGCCGGGCACGCTGGGGCATCGGCCTGACCGAGGGGGCGCCCATTATAGGGACAGGGAAGCCGCCTTGCACCTGCACAGGCCGGCGGCGGGCAGCAACTCAGGCCTGGCTGTATTTCCGACGGAACTTGTCGACACGACCCGCCGTGTCTACGATCTTCTGCTTGCCCGTGTAAAAGGGATGGCAGGCCGAGCACACCTCGATAGACAGGGCGTCGCAGAGCGTGGAGCGCGTCATGAACTCGTTTCCGCAGCTGCAAGTGACCTTGATTTCCTCGTAAGCTGGATGGATGTCGGCCTTCATCTTTTCTCACCGGTGACGTGGTACCGGGGCCCTTGGGCGCCCGGACAGGGCGGCGAAGGATAGCCATTCGCCCCATCGCTGGCAAGTGCCGACCTTATCCACAGAAGCTGTGGATAACTCTGTGGAAAGTGCGGCTCAAACCTGCCCCAAGCTGCGCCCCGACAGCGAATCCGTCACTTTGGTGAAGAAATGACCAACACGTATAGGCAATATTAATCAGATACTTACAGGAGTTTTTCTCTTTAAGCCTCAGCTGATGTCATCTAATTGCATGATATTGGGGAACTGACCCGGGTTGTGAATAAGGATCGGCCTCAGGCACCCGGGAGGAAGCCCCCGTAAGAGAGCCGAACGGCCAGCAAGCGCACGGCCTGGCCCCGGTGACTGCGCCGGTTCTTCTCCTCCGGAGCCAGTTCCGCAGCGGTGAGCCCGCTCCGGGTATCGATGAACAGCGGGTCATAGCCGAACCCCCCGGTCCCGCGCGGCGCTCCGGCGATCCGCCCGCGCCAGATGCCCTCGACCAGCAGTGGCTCCGGGTCGCTTGCACTGCGAACCAGCGCGAGTACGCAGCGGAAAACAGCATGGCGCCTGCCCGGAGGACAGCTGGCGAGCTCGGCCAGCAAGCGGTCATTGTTCGCAGCATCGTCGGCACCTGGACCGGCGAAGCGTGCCGATATCACCCCTGGTGCGCCCCCGAGCGCCTCGACTTCGAGCCCGGAGTCGTCAGCCAGTGCCGGAAGTCCCGTCACTGCCGCTGCATGGCGCGCCTTAAGCAGCGCGTTCTCCGTGAACGTGGCGCCGGTCTCTTCCACGGACTGCACACCGAGCTCATCCTGGGGCAGCAGCACGCAGTGCTCCGACAACAAGGCTCGCAGCTCCGCGAGCTTCCCGCGATTGCCGCTCGCGACGACGAGCCGCGGCTTCACGGACGCCCGGCGGCACGCCATCCCAGCAGCGCCTGCTCCTGCACGGCCATGAGCTTCCGCGTCCCGGCGGCCGCGAGATCGAGCAGGGCGTCAAGCTCCTGGCGATGGAACGCGTGGCCTTCCGCCGTGCCCTGCAGCTCGATGAATGCCCCGGCATCGTTCATGACGACGTTCATGTCCGTCTCTGCGGCAGAGTCCTCGGCATAGTCGAGGTCCAGGACCGGCACGCCGTGGTGTATGCCGACCGAAACCGCCGCCACCTGCCCGTGCAGCGGGTTGCTGCGCAGGGCCCCGGCAGCGATCAGCCGCTCGACCGCCATGCTCAGGGCAACCCACGCGCCCGAGATGGCGATGGTTCGGGTACCGCCATCGGCCTGAAGCACGTCACAGTCCAGAGTCACGGTGCGCTCGCCCAGCGCCTTGAGGTCGATCGCGGCGCGCAGCGAGCGGCCGATCAGGCGCTGGATTTCCTGCGTGCGCCCGGACTGGCGGCCGCTGGCGGCCTCGCGCCTTGCGCGTGAGTGAGTTGCCCGCGGCAGCATGCCGTACTCGGCGGTGACCCAGCCCTGCCCCGCGCCGCGCAGGAACGGCGGCACCTGCTGCTCGACGCTGGCGGTACACAGCACTCTCGTGCCGCCCAGGCTGGCCAGCACCGATCCCTCCGCGTGGGTGGTGTAGCCGGTCGAGAAGCTGACCGCCCGCATCTGGCCGGGTGCCCTGCCGCTCGGCCTCGAACTCACGAGGACGCAGCCGGCAGCCAGCGCAGCACGGCCGCGGAGGTGTTGTCGCTGTGGGGGTGATTGGCCTGCGTGGCGCGGCGGGCCAGGCCTTCCAGCGCCAGCCCGAGCGCACCCGCGCTGCTGCACAGCCCGGCAATCAGCGTGTCGTCGAGGCCCGACCAGAAACCGTCGGAGCACACGAGCAGCAGGTCACCCGGATGCATCGGCCCCTGGCGACGGAGGCTCATCCCTGGCAGCGCATGGTGGCCGCCGAGGCAGCATTCGACATAATTCCGCATCGGGTGACCGGCCATCTCGTGCTCCCCGATCAGACCCTGTTGCAGCAGCAGCTCCACGTGGCTGTGGTCCCGCGTGCGGGCCAGCACGCGGCCGTCGCGCAGCAGGTAGACACGACTGTCGCCGACGTGCGCCCAGTAGCTGCGACCGTCCTGGACGAGCGCCAGGGCGCAGGTCGCACGGGGACGTGCATCGACCCGCAGCTGCGCACCCAGTGCAACCAGCGAGTCATGGGCACGCGACAGGGCGAGGTGCAGAAAGCCCTGGGGGTCCAGCAGCGGCTTGGCGGCGCGACCAAACGCGCTCACTACGGTCTCCAGTGCGACTTCGGCCGCCCGTGCTCCGTCGGCGTGACCTCCCATGCCATCCACGGCAACCAGCAGGGCAGCACAGTCACCATCGACGACGGCGACCCGGTCCTGGTTTTCTCCCCGGTCACCGACCAGGCTGATGTCTGAGATTTCGTTGTGCACGCAGTCTGGGTGTCGCCGACAAGCGGGACGATCGAGATGGCAATCAACCGGGGGGCGTCTACAATAGCGGCCGGCCGGCCCGCAAGTCTAAGCTGCACGTCGCACGATGCCTACTTTTTTCCTTCACCCGCCCGCTGCGCCGGCACATCGCCGGGGAGGCGCCTGATGGTCCGTAGCATGACCGGTTTCGCCCGCGCGGAAACCAGCGCGCAGGGCTGCCAGCTGCTGTGGGAAATGCGGTCGGTCAATCACCGTTACATGGAAGTTCAGCTGCGCCTGCCCGAGGGCCTGCGCCACCTCGAGGCCCCGCTGCGCGAGCGCGCATCCAGCCTGCTCGGCCGGGGCCGAGTCGAGGCGACGCTGGGCCTGAGGCGCTCGGCCGAGACGGGAGGATCACTGCAGCTCAACCAGGAGCTGGTCCGCCAGCTGGCCGCGCAGGCGCGCGAGGTCGCGGCGATCGCGGGAGACAGCGCACCGCTCAATCCGCTTGAGCTCATGCGCTGGAACGGCGTGCTTGAGCAGCCGGTGCCAGACGAGGCGGCGCTGGCGCCTGCAGCGATCGCGGGCTTCGAGGAGGCCCTGGCCGGACTGGCCATGGCACGATCGAGCGAAGGCGCGAGGCTCGCCGAGCTGCTGGAACAACGCTGCGTTGAGATCGAGAGACTGGTCCTGCAGGTCCGAACGCGCCTGCCCGAGGTGCTGCCGCGGATCCGCGAGCGGATGCGCGAGCGCATAGCAGGCCTGGACGTCGAGGCCAATCCGGAACGCCTCGAGCAGGAGCTGGCTCTGGTGGCGCAGAAGCTCGATGTCAGCGAGGAACTCGACCGGCTCGAGTCCCACCTGGTCGAGGTGAGGACCACGCTGGCCGCCGACGAGCCCGTCGGGCGCCGGCTGGACTTCCTGGTCCAGGAACTGAACCGGGAGGCCAACACGCTGGCATCGAAGTCGGCTGACACCCGCACCAGCGCGCAGGCAGTGGATCTCAAGGTGCTGATCGAGCAGATGCGCGAACAGGTCCAGAACATCGAGTGAGCGCCACGGAAGCACAAGAGCCCGTGCGCGGACGCCTCATGGTGCTGTCCGCACCTTCGGGGGCCGGCAAGACCACGCTGGTCAGGGCACTGATGAGGGCCCGCCCGGAAGTGCGTTTCTCCATCTCCTACACGACGCGGCCACCTCGCCCGGGCGAGATCGACGGGGTCGACTATCACTTCGTCAAGCCGGAGGACTTCACGCGGATGATCGGACAGCATGCGTTTCTGGAGCATGCGAGGGTGTTCGATCAACACTACGGGACCAGCCGGAGCCAGGTCGATGCCCTGCTTGCTGCGGGCCATGACGTGCTTCTGGAGATTGACTGGCAGGGGGCAAGGCAGATCCGGGCCAACGCGCCCGAGTGCTGCACCGTGTTCATCATGCCGCCCTCGATCGGCGAGCTGGAGCGGCGCCTGCGCGGGCGCGGCACGGACAGCGAAGACGTGATCGGACGGCGGCTGGGCCAGGCGCTGGAGGACATGGGCCACTGGGCGGAGTTCGACCACGTGATCATCAACGAGCGGCTCGAGGATGCGGTCGAGAGCCTGCTCGCGATCCTCGGCGGCGAGGGCAGGCAGACGCAAAGCAGCGAACCGGGGCTGCAGGAGCGGGTCGCGGCCGTGCTCAGGGATGCGCCGGGCTGAGCCCCGGGCCGTTGCGTCTGCGGGTGCAAGCAGCTAGCCTATGCGGCCCGCTAGCTCAAGAGTCGTCCCATGGCCCGGATCACTGTCGAAGACTGCCTGGAAAACGTCGAGAACCTGTTCGAGCTGGTGACCATTGCTGCCAAGCGGGCACGCCGCATCGCCAACGGGGCCGAGCCCTTGGTGGAGCGCGAGAACGACAAGCCCACCGTGATCGCGCTGCGCGAGATCGCGGAGGGTCTGGTCACGCGGGAGGTCCTCGAAGAGGAGGATCCGCTGCCCGAGGACCTGCTGGCCACCGAGGAAGCCGAAGCGCTGCTCGCCGGCCCGCCGCTGGCGCTGGACGACCTTCCCGACTGACGCCGACCCGGCACCAGGCTGCTCGCGCCCGCAAAGCATGCCCTACCGGCTCGGGGCCGGGCCAGGCTCCCTGCGGTAGAATCACCGCATGGATTACGCGGCGGCCATCCTCAACCGACTGCCCAAGGCCATCCGTGGATTCGGCCTCAAGTCCCTGCTTGCCAAGCTGGATTACCTGAACCGCCAGCAGATACGCCTGGTGGTCGAGGCCTACGAACTGGCCGCGGACGCGCACCGCGACCAGAAGCGGCGTACTGGCGAACCGTACATCACCCATCCCCTGGCTGTGGCCGGCATCCTTGCCGACCTGCGGCTCGATCACCAGACGATCGCAGCGGCGCTGCTGCATGACGTGATCGAGGACACCCCCTGGGCGAAGGAAGAGATAGAGAAGCGCTTCGGCCCTGAGATCGCCGGTCTCGTCGATGGCGTGAGCAAGCTCGACCAGCTGAATTTCAGCAGCCGCAGCGAGGCGCAGGTCGAGAGCTTCCGCAAGATGATGCTGGCCATGGTGCAGGACATCCGGGTGATCCTGGTCAAGCTTGCCGACCGACTGCACAACATGCAGACACTGGACGCGATGCCGCCGGAGAAGCGCAGGCGGATCGCGCTCGAGACCCTCGAGATCTATGCGCCCATCGCCAACCGGCTGGGCATCAATACGGTGAAGACCGAGCTCGAGGAGCTCGGCTTCCGCTTCGGCTACCCTTTCCGGGCACGGGTCATCGACAAGGCGGTGCGCCGCGCCGAGGGCAACCAGCGACAGCTGGTCCGCCGGATATCCGACCGGCTGAGCCAGGCCCTGAAGCAGGCCGGCATCAATGCGATCGTGACCGGCCGGAAGAAGCATATTTACAGCATCTACCGGAAGATGAGCACGAAGCGGCTGTCCCTGAGCGAGATCGCCGATGTCTTCGGCTTCCGGGTCACCGTCGCGAATGCGGAGGACTGCTACCGCGCCCTTGGAATCGTGCACCAGATGTGCAAGCCGATGCCGGGACGTTTCAAGGACTACATCGCGATCCCGCGTGTCAATGGCTACCAGTCGCTGCACACCACGCTCTTCGGGCCCAACGGCATGCCGATCGAGGTCCAGATACGGACGCAGCAGATGGACCGGGTAGCGGAGAGCGGGATCGCCGCTCACTGGCAGTACAAGGAGGTGGGCCACGAAACGACGCCCCCCCAGGCGAGGGCACGGGAGTGGCTGGCGAGCATCAGCGAGATGCAGGCCGAGGCGGACTCCGAGGAGTTCATGGAGCACGTCAAGGTGGACCTGTTCCCGGACAAGGTCTACGTGTTCACGCCAAAGGGCGACATCCTGCGGCTGCCACGGGGCGCTACCTGCGTCGATTTCGCCTATGCGGTGCACACCGATGTCGGCAACCGCTGCGTGGCCGCAAAGATCAACCGCCGGCTCGTTCCGCTGCGCACGGCGATCGAGAGCGGCCAGACGGTGGAAGTCATCACCGCGCGCAGCGCGCACCCCAACCCGAACTGGGTGAATTTCGTCGCCACGGCCAAGGCGCGCCACTCGATCCGCCAGTACCTGAAGAACCTGCGCCACAGCGAGGCCCGTGACCTGGGCCGGCGCCTCCTCGACCAGGCGCTGCGCGACGCCGGCATGCCGTTGCGCAAGATCAGCAAGGACCAGATCAACGCGCTGCTGGCCGAGTTCAGCCTGAACAACACTGAGGAGCTGTATGAGCAGCTGGGCCTCGGCGAGCGTCTCGCGCCGCTGGTGGCGAAGGTGCTGCTGCAGGGCTCCGGCCAGGCTCAGCCAGCGACCGGAAAACGCACGCCGATCGCGATCGCAGGCACCGAGGGGCTGGTGGTGACCTACGGGCGCTGCTGTCACCCGATTCCGGGGGACCCGATCATGGGCTACCTGAGCGCGGGACGCGGGGTCGTCGTGCATCGAAATGCCTGCGGCAACCTCGGTGAATTTCGCAAGCAGCCCAACAAGTGGATACCCATCACATGGGAGAAGCAGCTGGAGCGCGAGTTCCCGGTCGAGATCAAGGTCGAGGTCGAGAACCGCCCAGGCGTGCTGGCCGAGGTCGCCTCCCTTATCGCCGATGGAGGCAGCAACATCGAGCAGGTTTCCGTGGATGAGCGCCACGAGGAAACCGCCGACCTGCTGTTCCTGATCAAGGTGCAAGATCGTACCCACCTGGCGCACGTGATTCGCGGCATTCGACACCTGCGCATGGTGAAGCGCATTACCAGGACCTGTACCTGAACGGAGCCAGCATGAACAAAGAGGTGATCAGCACCAAGGAAGCGCCCGCCGCCATTGGCACCTACTCGCAGGCGATCCGCGCCGGAGAGCTGGTGTTTGTCTCCGGGCAGATCCCACTCGACCCGCAGACCGGAGACCTCGTCGGCCCGGATATCGAGGACCAGATCCACCAGGTCTTCCGCAACCTGGAGGCGGTGGCACAGGCCGCGGGCAGCGACCTCGGGCGCGCAGTCAAGCTGACCATCTTCCTGACGGACCTCGCAAACTTCGCGCGCGTCAACGAGATCATGGCGCAGTACGTGCCGGAGCCTTACCCGGCGCGCGCGGCCGTCGGCGTCGTGGCCCTGCCGCGGGGCGCGGGTGTCGAGGCCGACGCGATCCTGCTCGCGTGAAGCCAGCCGCGGCCGGCCCGTCCGTCGCCCCGGGCCTGGCCGCATGCCTGACTGACCTGCCGGGCGTTGGCCCCGCCATAGCCAGCCGGCTCGGAAAACTCGGCATCCAGAGGCCCGGAGACCTGCTGTTCCTGCTGCCCCAGCGCTACGAGGACCGGACGCGTCTGACACCGATGCGTCGGCTCCGGTTCGGCCAGCGGGCACAGGTCGAGGGAGAGATCGTTTCCAGCGAGGTGCTGCTGCGCCGACGGCGCAGCCTGCTGGTCACGATCATGGACGACAGCGGCAGCCTGACACTGCGCTTCTTCCATTTCGGGGGCAGCCAGCAGGCCGCGCTCTCGCCGGGACGCCGGCTGCGCTGCTATGGCGAGGCGCGCCCCGGCCCCGCAGGGCTCGAAATGGTCCACCCGGAGTACCGGGTGCTGCCGCCTTCCGAAGAAGTCCCGCTCGCGCTGTCGCTGACCCCGGTCTACCCGGTGGTGGAAGGGCTGGCCCAGGGACGGCTGCGCAAGCTGGTGGATACGGTGCTCGATGCAGCGCTGCGGGCAGTGCCGGACTGGCTGCCGCAGCCACAGCTGCGCAAGCTCTCGCTGCCCTCGCTGGCCAGCGCGCTGGAAACGATCCACCGGCCGCCGCCGGATGCAGATATCGCTGCCCTGCTGGCCGGGGTCCATCCGGCACAGCGGCGCCTCGCGCTCGAGGAGCTGCTCGCTCACCACCTGAGCCTGCGACGCCTGCGCGAGCTTGGCCGCAGGGAAATGGCGCCGGTGCTTGACGGCGACGGTCCGCTCATCGAGCGTTTCGTCGCCGGGCTGGGCTTCGCGCTGACCGGCGACCAGCAGAGGGCGCTTTCGGACATCGTCGCGGACATCGGCCGCCCGACCCCCATGCTTCGCCTGTTGCAGGGCGATGTCGGCTGCGGCAAGACCGTCGTCGCGGCGATCGCAGCGCTGCACGCGGTCGCCGCCGGCAGGCAGGCGGCGGTGATGGCGCCTACAGAACTGCTGGCCGAGCAGCACCGGGAGAATTTCCGGCGCTGGCTCGAGCCGCTGGGGATCGGGGTCGCCTGGCTGTCGGGCGCGTTGCGGGGCCGGGCGCGCAGCTCGACGCTGGCGGCTATCGGCGAGGGTGAGGCCAAGGTCGTCGTGGGCACGCACGCGCTGTTCCAGGAGGGGGTGGAGTACCACGACCTCGCGCTGGTCGTGGTCGATGAGCAGCACCGCTTCGGGGTCCACCAGCGGCTGAAGCTGCTGGAGAAGGCCGGCAGGACCGGGCTGCGGGCACACCAGCTCGTGATGACGGCGACGCCTATCCCGCGCACGCTGGCGATGACGATGTACGCGGACCTGGACGTCTCGGTGATCCGCGAGCTGCCACCGGGACGCCAGCCGGTAAAGACCGTGGCCATACCTGAGGAACGCCGCAGCGAGATCGTCGAGCGGGTGCGCGAGGCCTGCCGTGCCGGCAGCCAGGCCTACTGGGTCTGCCCGCTGATTGAGGACTCCGAGCACCTGCCCTCGCAGGCCGCGGAGAGCACGGCCGAGATGCTGTCCACCGCGCTGCCCGGTATCAGGACCGGCCTGATCCATGGCCGGATGCCGACGGACGAGCGCGACCGGACGATGAAAGCCTTCGCGGCCGGCGACATCCGGCTGCTCGTCGCGACCACCGTGATCGAGGTCGGCGTCGATGTGCCGGCCGCCAGCCTGATGATCATCGAGAACGCCGAGCGGCTCGGCCTATCGCAGCTGCACCAGCTGCGCGGGCGCGTCGGGCGCGGCGCGAGCGCCAGCACTTGTGTACTCATATATCGTGCACCGCTGTCGCACCTCGCGCGCGAGCGCCTCGACGTGCTGCGCCGGACTGGCGACGGCTTCATCGTCGCGCAGCGCGATCTCGAGTTGCGCGGTCCGGGCGAGGTGCTGGGCACGCGCCAGACCGGACTCACCCAGCTGCGTGTCGCCGACCTGCTGCGCGACGCCGACCTGCTGCCCGCGGTGCAGCGGCTGGCCGGGGAACTGCTGCAGGGGCCGGGAAGCCAGGTCGATGATCTGATCGAGCGCTGGGTTGGGGCACAGGCCCGCTACGGGGAAGTCTGAGGCGCTAGACTGTGCGACCGATGCGACCCCCGCTCCACCAGGCCGAACCCCTGCTGCGCACGATGCAGGCTTACTCCCGACTGATGCGCCTCGACCGCCCGGTCGGCATCTGGCTGCTGCTGTGGCCCACGCTCTGGGGTCTCTGGGTAGCCGGACAGGGGACGCCGGATGCAAGGGTCTTCACGGTGCTGGTGCTCGGCGTCCTCGTCATGAGATCGGCTGGCTGCGTGATCAACGACTGGGCCGATCGCGCCATCGATCCGCACGTGGCACGCACTGCCGGCCGGCCGCTTGCAACCGGAGAGGTCAGCCCGCAGGAGGCCCTGGTGCTGTTCACCGCGCTCGGGCTGGCGGCAATCGCGCTGGTGCTGCTGCTTAACCCGCTGACCTGGCTGCTGGCAGCAGCGGCTGCCGTGCTGACGATCATCTACCCCTTCTGCAAGCGCTGGATTGCCTTCCCGCAGCTGGTACTCGGCGCAGCGTTTGCCTGGAGCATTCCGATGGCCTGGGCGGCACAGACCGGCGGAGTCCCGCGGATCGCCTGGCTGTGGTTCATCTGTGTCGTCATCTGGGCGGTGATCTACGACACGATGTATGCGATGGCGGACAGGGCGGATGACCAGAAGATTGGCGTGCGCTCGACCGCTATCCTGTTTGGCAGCGCTGACCTGTTCATCATCTCGCTGATGCAGGTGACCCTGCTGCTCGGCCTTTTCCTCGCCGGTCGCGAGAGCGGGCTCGGCACCTGGTATCTGCTGGGGCTGCTGGCCGGCGCAGTCCTGCTCGTGCGCCAGCGCTGGCTGATCCGCGAACGCAGGCCCGACGCCTGCCTCCGGGCATTCCTGGAGAGCCACTATTTCGGAGCCGTGGTGTTTGCCGGGATCCTGCTGGACCATGCCCTGGTAAGCTGATGAGAACAAGCGGGGTGCTGCTGTCCGTCGTGGTCCCCGCCTGGAACGAGGAGGGCTGCCTGCCACGCTGCCTCGAGGCGCTGCATTCGGCGCTGCAGGCCTGCGCCGGGCCAGGCCGCGCCTACGAGCTGATCGTGGTCGACAACAATTCGACGGATGCAACGGCAGCGGTTGCGCACGCAGGCAACGCCCGGGTGGTGTTCGAGCCCGTCAACCAGATCGCCCGCGCCCGCAATGCGGGCGGCCAGGCCGCCCGGGGCGAGTGGCTGCTGTTCATCGATGCCGACAGCGAGATCAGTCCGGGCCTGGCCAGCGAGATCTGGGGACTGATCGAGGGTGGCCGGGTGATAGGCGCCGGCTCCACGCTGAGGATGGAGGCAGTTCCGTGGTGGGGGAGCGGGCTGGTGCACATCTGGAACCTGAGCTCGCGGCTGTTTCGCTGGGCAGCCGGTGCGCTCCTGCTCTGCCGGCGCCAGGATTTCGTCGCGCTGGAGGGCTTCAGCAACACCCTCTATGCCGCCGAGGAAATCGATTTCAGCCGGCGTCTCAAGCGGCGGGGACGAGGCGAGGGCCTGCGCTTCGAGATCCTGAACGATCACCCTCTGCTGACCTCGTCGCGGAAGCTGCGCCTGTACTCTGGCCGGGAGATCGCTGCGCAGCTGCTGCGCCTCGCGCTCCGGCCATGGTCCTCACTGCGAAATCGAAAGCGGCTGGGCGTATGGTATGACGGGCGCCGGGAACGCTAGGACGCTGGCGGGTTTGCCAGTTGGTCGCCGGTGGCCGGTGCGCCTGTTGCGCGCAGCTCCGCCACCTGCCCCTCTATCCAGGCCTGGATTTCCTCGTTGACCTCCCGTGGATCCCGGCCGGCCGGGTCGACTGGCGCGCCTATCCGGAACGTGACCGTACCGGCACGCTTGCGCAGTCCGCGGCGGGGCCAGAAGTCGCCTGCGTTGTGCGCAACAGGAATCAGCAGGCTGTTGCAGCGCTGCGCGAGCAGCGCGCCGCTGAGCCCGTAGCGCCGCGTCTGGCCGGGCGGCATGCGTGTGCCCTCTGGAAAGATCATGACCCAGGTGCCCTCGTCGAGGCGTGCCCTGCCCTGCTCGAGCACCTGGTCGACGGCACGGCGGCCGCCGCCACGGTTGATCGCAATCGGGCGCAGCATCGCCAGTGCCCAGCCGAACAGCGGAATCCAGGTCAGCTCGCGCTTGAGTACCCAGCACTGGCGCGGGAAGAGCAGCAGCTGCACCAGGGTCTCGTAGGCCGATGAGTGCTTCAGCAGCACGACGGCAGCACGGTCACGAGGCAGGTTGCCGGCGCCCTCGACCCTGAACTCGAGGCCGCAGAGCAGCCTGGCCAGCCCGGCGATTCCGGCGCACCAGGCCTGGGCCAGCCGGTAGGCGCGATGTTCTCCTCCCAGCCGGCCGGCAAGCACGACGAAGCTCCAGGGCACGACGCTGGCAAACATAAGCCCGGTGAACAGCAGTGAACGCAGCAGCAGCATCAGCTGGCCAGCAGCGCGTCGACCGCTGCGGCGAGGTCAGGATAGACGGGCATACCGGGCCAGCGGCGCAGCACTTCCGCCTCGCTGGCTGCGCCGTTGCCTGTACGCACGAGTATCGGGCTCGCCCCCGCGGCCAGCGCGGCTTCGATGTCCCGGACCGAGTCACCGATGGCCGGCGCGCCCGCAAGCGAGGTGTCGAGCTGCTGCTCGACCTGTCTGAACAGACCCGGACGCGGCTTGCGGCAGGCGCAGCCTTCGGCGGGGTGATGGGGACAGAAGACTATCGCGCCGAGTTCGCCACCCGCCTCCCGTATCGCCTCGACCATGCGCGCGTGGATCTGGCCGAGCTCGGCCATCGAGAACAGGCCTCGCCCCACGCCGGACTGGTTGCTCACGACGACCACGATCCAGCCGGCGGCATGCAGCCGCGCGATTGCCGCAAGGCTGCCCGCGAGTGGCTGCCAGTCCGAGGGCTTGCGGATGAAGTCCGGTGAGTCATGGTTGATCACGCCATCGCGATCGAGCACGACAATGCGCTGTTCGCCGGGCATGCCGCCCTCAGGCAGCCGGCAGCTGCGAGAAGTCGGCCACGTCGAGGAACATGGCGCGCAGCCGACCCAGCAGCGCGAGCCGGTTTGCGCGCTCCGCGGGATCCTCGCTCATCACGAGCACCTTGTCGAAAAAAGCATCGACCGGGCCACGCAGCCGGGTCAGCGTCTCGAGCACGGCAGCGTACTCGCCGCGGGAGACGGCCTCGCGGTGCGAGGCCTCTGCGGCGAGAATTGCCTCGTACAGCCTGCGCTCCTCGTCCTCGCGGAAACTGGCCGGATCGACGGTGTCATCCGGCACCAGGTCGACGCCGCGCAGGATGTTGGCGATGCGCTTGTTCGCCGCCGCCAGGCTCTCCGCCTCGGGGCGCTGCATGAAGGTGTGGACAGCCTGCAGCCGGGCGTGAAAGTCCAGCGGCGAGGCGGGTTTTCGCAGGCGCACCGACTCGAACATCGCGGGACCCACCGCGCCGGCCGGAAAGCCCGGGGCCAGCCCCTCCAGGTACCAGGCCCGGCTGCGCTCGACCACGAACTGGTACAGGGCCTCGACGAGGCTCTCCGGGTCCTTGACCTGCAGCGGCTGCAGGACGAGCGCCTCGCGCAGCGCGGATACCAGGTCCAGCTCGATGCCTGACTCGACCAGGATGCGCATCAGGCCGAGGGCCGCGCGGCGCAGGCCATACGGGTCCTTGTTGCCGGAGGGGCGTTTGCCCAGGGCAAAGACGCCGGCGAGCGTGTCCAGTCGGTCGGCAAGCGCCAGTGCCAGGCCGCACGGGGTTTCCGGCAGCCGGTCCCCGGCATGGCGTGGCAGGTACTGTTCGGCCAGCGCAGCGGCCACCGCTGCAGGTTCCCCGTCGCGCCCGGCATAGTAGCGGCCCATGATGCCCTGCAGTTCCGGGAACTCCCCGACCATCTCGGTGAGCAGGTCGGTGCGCGAGAGCCAGGCGGCACGCTCGACCTCGGCAGTATCGGCACCCAGCGGCCCGGCGAGCCTCGTGGCCAGGC
The DNA here is from genome assembly GCA_020831895.1 of Chromatiales bacterium. Lineage (GTDB taxonomy): Bacteria > Pseudomonadota > Gammaproteobacteria > Steroidobacterales > JAFIFS01. The sequence goes on along the minus strand of JAFIFS010000103.1, from coordinate 7,235 downwards.
TGGCCATGCGTCCGGCCTTGTCATGGAGGCTGCCGAGTCCGCGCTGGTAGATCACCCGCTGCATCTCGTCTACGCGTGCGGCCAGCGGCGCGCGCCCGTCCTGCGACCAGAAGAAAGCTGCGTCGGCCAGTCGCGGGCGCACGACCCGCTCGTTGCCCCGCCGGACCTGGTCCGGGTCGGCGCTGTCGAGATTGCTGATCGCGATGAATGAGGCCATCAGCTGCCCGTCGGGACCGCGCACGGGAAAGTACCGCTGGTGCGCCTGGAGCGTGGCCATCAGCACCTCTTCCGGCAGCTCGAGGAAAGCGGGATCAAAGCGGCCGCTGACAGGCACCGGCCACTCGACCAGAGAGGCCACTTCGTCGAGCAGATCATCATCAGCCACGGGAACACCGCCGAGGCTGGCCGCACTCTCCGCCGCCGCGGCGGCAATCCGGCTGCGGCGCTCGGCAAAGTCGACGATGACCCGTCCGCGCTCCATCAGCAGACGCGGGTAGTCGGCCGCTGTATCGAGGCAGAGTGGCTCCGGGGCGTGGTAGCGGTGCCCCCGCGTGGTGCGGCCCGGCTCAAGGTCGAGGATGCGGCCCTTGAGCACCTGGTCACCGAGGAGGGCCAGCACCCAGTGGACCGGGCGCACGAACTCCGTGTCGCCACTGCCCCAGCGCATGCGGCGCGGAATGGGCAGGGCGGCCAGCGCCTCGCTGACCAGGCCGCACAGCAGGTCGCTGGCCGGCTGGCCCGGCACCTGCGCGCGGTACATCAGCCAGCTGCCTTTCGGTGTCTCGAGCCGTTCCAGCGCCGACAACTCGACACCGCAGCTTGCGGCGAAAGCCTCCGCCGCCCGCGTCGGCTTGCCGTCGGCGCTGAAGGCCGCGCTGACCGGCGGCCCTTTCTTCTCGATGTGCCGAGCTGGCTGCTTGAGCGCAAGGCCGGTGACGAGCACGGCCAGCCGGCGTGGCGTGGCGAACGAATGCAGCTGCACGAACGCGAGCCCGGACGCCCCGAGCGAGTGCTCGAGGTGCGTGGCGAAGGCCTGCTCCAGCATGCGCAGCGCGCGCGGCGGCAGCTCCTCGGTGCCGATCTCAATGATGAAGTCCGCAGTGGCGGTCATGCAGGCGATCCTGTGGGGGCCGGTCGCACTCAGGCGGACGGGTGGTTCAGGCCACCGCAGAGCGGGAAGCCAAGAGCCTCGCGGCTCTGGTAATAGGCAGTCGCCACCGAACGTGCAAGCTCACGCACGCGCAGGATGTAGCGCTGGCGCTCGGACACGGAGATCGCGCGGCGCGCATCCAGCAGGTTGAACACGTGCGATGCTTCCAGGATCTGCTCGTACGCGGGCAAGGTGAGGCCGCGGCCAACGAGGTCCTGGCAAGCCCGCTCGGCCTCGTCGAAACGCGGCAGCAGGGCTTCGACCCGGGCAGCCTCGAAGTTGTAGCGGGACATCTCGACCTCGTTCTGGTGGAAGACATCGCCGTAGGTCACCCGGCCAAGGGGGCCATCGGTCCAGACCAGGTCGAACACACTCTCGACAGCCTGCAGGTACATGGCGATCCGCTCCAGGCCGTAGGTGATCTCGCCGGTGACGGGCCGGCAGTCCAGGCCCCCGACCTGCTGGAAATAGGTGAACTGGGTCACCTCCATACCGTTCAGCCAGACTTCCCAGCCGAGGCCCCAGGCACCAAGGGTCGGGGACTCCCAGTTGTCCTCGACAAAGCGGATGTCGTGCACCAGCGGGTCTATGCCCAGCTCGCGCAGCGAGCCGAGGTAAAGAGACTGCAGCTCCAGCGGCGATGGCTTGATGACCACCTGGAACTGGTAGTAGTGCTGCAGTCTGAAGGGGTTCTCCCCGTAGCGGCCGTCGGTTGGCCGGCGGCTGGGCTGCACGTAGGCCGCGCTCCAAGGTTCCGGACCGATCGCGCGCAGGAAAGTGCCTGAGTGGAAGGTCCCGGCGCCCATCGGCATGTCATAGGGCTGCAGGACCACACAGCCCTGCCTGGCCCAGTAGTGCTGCAGGGCAAGAACGAGGTCCTGAAATGTCTGCGGTGGCTGCGGCTGGCTCAAGTTTGACAGCGCCTGTCCGGGAAACGGCGCGCAAGTATAGCCTTCGTGCAATGACGGCAGGAATCTCGCGGATCCCGGCTGGCCGGCTGGAACGCAGCCGAACGCGCGTTGACTGTCCTGAGCCTGCTGTCCTGAGCTGCTGTTCCGGGCAGCGGACCCTGGCCGCGGGTGTTCCATTTTGGGGAAGCATCGGGCGGCGGGCCGGGCGTTCGCACGATTTTGGTGCGCGCGGCATAGATGACGCACTATCATGGTGCGACGGTGCTGGGGCTAGCCGGCGCTCAGGCCTTTTAAATCAGTATTTTGTGGCTGGCCCCGGGCTGGCACGGCTTGTGCATTGGATGAGTGCAGGCGGCGCAGGACCCCGGAAGATAGCTTACCGGGCTCCCTGCCCACTGTTTTTTTCTGCAACGGGCGCCCGGCGCCGGAGGAAAGTGATGAAAGCTGCTGATGTGATGGGCCTGCTCAAGGAAAAGGAGGCCAAGTTTGTCGATCTGCGTTTCACCGACACCCGCGGCAAGGAACAGCATGTCACCGTGCCGGCCCATACTCTCGACGACAGCTTCTTCGAGGAAGGCAAGATGTTCGACGGCTCGTCGATCGCCGGCTGGAAGGGCATCAACGAGTCAGACATGGTGCTGATGCCGGACCCGGCTTCCGCCGTGGTCGACCCGTTCACCGAGGACACGACGGTCAACATCCGCTGCGACGTGCTGGAACCCTCAACCATGCAGGGGTACGGGCGCTGCCCGCGCACGACCGCGCAGCGGGCCGAGGAGTTCCTGAAGTCCACCGGAATCGCCGACTCCGCGTTCTTCGGTCCTGAAAACGAGTTCTTCATCTTCGACGGCGTGCGTTTTGGCGTCGATATCAGCGGCGCGTTCTATGGGGTGGATTCCGACGAGGCGGCCTGGAACTCCAAGCGTGAGCTGGAGCGGGGGAACATCGGTCACCGCCCCACCGTGAAGGGCGGATACTTCCCCGTGCCGCCAGTAGATTCCGGGCACGACATTCGCTCGGCCATGTGCCTTGCGCTCGAGGAGATGGGCCTCGAGGTCGAGGTTCACCACCACGAGGTCGCGACCGCGGGCCAGGGCGAGATCGGCGTGCGCTTCAACTCGCTGGTCAAGAAGGCTGACGAGGTACAGATCCTGAAGTACGTGGTGCACAACGTCGCCCACAGCTACGGCAAGACGGCGACCTTCATGCCCAAGCCCCTGGTCGGTGACAACGGCAGCGGCATGCATGTTCACCAGTCGCTGTCCAAGGGCGGCAAGAACCTCTTCACCGGCGACGGATACGGCGGCCTGTCCGAGACAGCGCTGTACTACATCGGCGGCATACTGAAGCATGCGCACGCGATCAATGCCTTCACCAACGCCAGCACCAACAGCTACAAGCGCCTGGTGCCGGGCTTCGAGGCGCCGGTCATGCTGGCCTACTCAGCCCGCAACCGCTCCGCATCGATCCGTATCCCGTTCATCGCCAACCCGAAGGGCCGTCGCATCGAGGTGCGCTTCCCCGACAGCACGGCAAATCCGTACCTCGCGTTCAGCGCGATGCTGATGGCCGGGATCGACGGCATCCTGAACAAGATCCACCCCGGCGAGGCCATGGACAAGGACCTCTACAACCTGCCACCCGAGGAAGCCAAGGCGGTGCCGCAGGTCTGCTTCTCGCTGGAGCAGGCGCTCAACGCGCTCGACAAGGACCGCGACTTCCTCAAGGCCGGGGACGTGTTCAGCGACGACCTGATCGATGGCTACATCGACCTCAAGATGGCCGAGGTCACACGCTTCCGGATGTCCACCCATCCGGTCGAGTTCGAGATGTACTACAGCGTGTGATGTGCCGGCCGGAGCCTGCAGGAAAACAGCCTGTGGCCATCCGGCTTATGGTGACTGGCGCCCCGGTGCGCGGCATGGCCCGCGCACCGGGGCTCTGGTGGACCGGAACCACCGGGCGTATGCTTGAGCCATGCAGCTCCAACTACTGCTCGCCATCACGCTGCTTGGCGCCGCCCAGATCTACACCTGGGTTGACGACGCAGGGCAGCGACACTTTTCGGATGTACCGCACCCGGGTGCAGAACCCGTCACCGTCGAAAGCAGCCCCGCCGCCGCTCCCCGGCCTGTTGCGTCGCCGCGCCAGGTTGCCGGCCGTGACGCCGAGCCTGAAGAAGCACCCGGCTACGAATCGCTGAGTATCCGCAGCCCGGCGCAGGACGAGACACTGTGGAATATCGAGGGACAAGTGGACGTCGCGCTGGACCTGCGTCCGACCCTGCGCGACGGGCATACGCTGCTGCTGTTCCTGGACAACCGGCAGGCAGCGGTGCTCCAGGGGGCCGATACAGCCGCCAGATTGTCGGAGGTCTGGAGGGGCGAACACTCGTTGCGGGCAGAAGTGAGGGACGCTGCGAACGAGACCCTGATAGAAAGCCCGACGATACGCTTCTTCGTGCAGCAGACTTCGATCGCGAATCCGCAGAACCCGCTGGCACCGGCGGTGCCTTGAGCGACCAGCCAGAGACCGCAACCAGCCTGCCCGCAGGCGAAATCCTCGATCACCTCAGCACCGCCGTCGTCGTACTCGACACCGGTGGACACGTCATCTCCATGAATACGGGTGCCGAGACGCTGCTCGGTCTCAGCAGCAACCAGTCCCTCGGGCGCCCGCTGGCCGATCTGCGGCCCGAGCTTGCGGGGCTGCAGCAGCTTGTGCGCCGTACCGAGGAAGGCAACCAGGGATACGGCGACCTCTTCACGCTTGAATCGCCCCAGCGGGGCCAGCAGAGCACCGAGGTGCTGTGCCGGATCATGCCGCTGGGTACCGGTCCAAGGCGCCGCCTGCTGGCCGAGCTCTTCGACGCGACGCCCTGGCGCCAGATCGACCGCGAGTGGGCCCTGATAAGCCAGCATGATGCCAGCCGGCGGATGCTGCGCCAGCTGGCCCACGAAGTGCGCAACCCGCTGGGCGGGCTGCGCGGTGCCGCGCAGCTGCTCGAGAAGCGGCTCGGTGACCCGGCCCTTGCGGAGTACACGCGGGTGATCATCGGCGAGGCGGACCGGCTCGCGGCGCTGACAGACATGTTGCTGGGGCCATCCAGGCCACTGCGCCGCGTTGCTGTCAACGTGCACGAGGTGCTCGAACGCGTGATCACGCTGATAGGCGCGGAATGTCCGGCAGAGGTGCTGCTGGTGCGTGATTACGATCCCAGCCTCCCCATGCTCGCCGCCGACGCCGACCAGTTGATCCAGGCCGTGCTCAACATCGGGCGCAACGCGCTGCAGGCCGTCCTGCCCGGGGGCAGGATCACTTTCCGGACCCGGGCGCTGACCAGCTTTCCGATCGGCATGACGCGCCACAAGCTGGTCGCCAGCCTGGAGATCGAGGATGACGGCCCCGGCGTTCCGGAGGAGCTGGCCGAATCGGTCTTCTATCCGCTGGTCAGCAGCCGGCCCGATGGGAGCGGGCTCGGGCTGGCGATCGCACAGGACCTGGTCAGCCGCCATGGCGGGCTGATCGAGTTCCAGTCCCGCCCGGGCCGCACCGTCTTCATGCTGCGCATCCCGGTGGATGCGGTGGAGAGGCCGTGAGCAAACACGCGCTCGACGTCTGGGTGGTCGATGACGACGCATCGGTTCGCTGGGTTCTGGAGCGCGCACTCACGAACGAGGGCATGCAGGCCCGCGTGTTCGAATCGGCGGAAGCGCTGCTGCGCACGCTGGAGGAGGGCAAGGAACCCGACGTGCTGATTACCGACGTCCGGATGCCGGGCCTGGACGGACTTTCGGTCATGGAGCGCATCGCAGAGCGCGGCGGCACACCCTTCCCGGTGATCGTGATCACGGCACATTCGGACCTGGACAGCGCAGTCGCCGCCTATCGCAGCGGTGCCTTCGAGTACCTGCCCAAGCCGTTTGACGTGGACGAGGCGGTCGCGCTGGTGCGCCGTGCGGCCCGGGCGGGGAAGGCGGCTTCCGGGGGCGAACCGGGACAGCCGGGGGAGCCGCCCGCTATGATCGGAAAGGCGCCCGCGATGCAGGAGGTGTTCCGGACAATCGGCCGCCTGTCCCGCGCCAGCATGGCCGTGCTGATCACCGGCGAGTCCGGCACGGGCAAGGAGCTGGTCGCGCGGGCCCTGCATCAGCACAGCCCGCGGGCCCGCAAGCCTTTCGTAGCGCTGAACACTACGGCAATCGCCGCCGACCTTCTTGAGTCCGAGCTCTTCGGCCATGAGCGCGGGGCCTTCACGGGAGCCGACAGCCGGCGCATCGGCCGCTTCGAGCAGGCTGACGGCGGCACCCTGTTCCTCGACGAGATCGGGGACATGTCACCGGCCTTGCAGACACGCCTGTTGCGGGTCCTGGCCGAGGGAGAGTTCTACCGGGTGGGTGGACAGACGCCAATCCGAGTCGATGTGCGCGTGATTGCAGCCACGCACCAGGACCTCGCCCACGCCGTTGCGGAAGGACGCTTCCGCGAGGACCTGTTCCATCGGCTCAACGTGATCAGCATCCGCACGCCGCCGTTGCGTGAGCGAAGGGAGGACATACCACTGCTGCTGGCGCATTACCTGCGGGAAGCCGCCCGCGAGCTTGGCGTCGAGCCCAAGTCGCTGGCGCCGGAGGCTGCGCGCATGCTGGCCGCCTTCGATTGGCCGGGCAACGTGCGCCAGCTCGTCAACGCCTGCCGGCGACTCACCGTCGTCGCGCCCGGGCCCGAGATCCGCGCCGACGACATCCCGGCAGAGTTCGGCGGACTGAACCAGGGTGGAACGACACTGGACCAGTGGGCCGCAGGGCTGCGCATCTGGGCGGAGCAGGAGCTGGTCCGGCCCGGCGCACCGCCCCTGCTGGATACCGCGCTGCCGGCGTTCGAACGGACGCTCCTGCGGACGGCTCTCGCGCATGCGCGTGGCCATCGCCAAGAGGCTGCCCGGCTGCTGGGCTGGGGCCGCAACACGCTGACCCGCAAGATCAGGGACTATGATCTCGACGCGTAGGAACGCATAGCAGCGCCTCCCCCGTGGGAGGCGCTGCTATCCTGCCGCGGCCAGGTCCTTCACCGGCCCCCCGGACAGGGCGCCAACCAGTTGGCTGATGCTGGATAATCCATGCCGCTGCAGGTAGGTCGAGATACCTTCGTTGATCTTCCGACAGACCAGCGGG
>JAFIFS010000093.1 GCA_020831895.1 Chromatiales bacterium | reverse complement strand
GCTCGCCTGGCATTGGGCCAAGTTCTATCAACCACCTGGGCATGTTTTCGGGTTCGTGCCGGGGCGATCACATATCCAAGCGGCGCAAGTTCATTTACGCGCGAGATGGACGCTGTCTGTAGACTTGGAGGATTTTTTTCCGTCTACGCCCCAGGGTTTAGTCCAGCAGAAGCTCGAAGAGTTGAGCTATCCGCCTTCTGCGGCATCGATGTTAAGCAATCTCCTTTGTTTCAATGGTGGACTTGCTCAGGGGGCGCCCACCAGCCCCTTGCTGTCAAATATGGCGATGACAAAGCTAGATGAAGGCCTGATTGAACTCGCAGAAGCGCGCTCTTTGCGGTTGTCGCGATATGCTGACGATATCGTTCTGTCAGGCGACGGGGTGCACGAATCCGATCTTCTAGGAGAAATCAAGAAGATTGTGAAGAATACACCGTGGAAACTATCTCGACGAAAGACCGAGCTTGCCGTTGCCCCAAGGCGTCGTAAGGTTCACGGCCTCTTGGTGCACGGAGAGAGAGTCCGACTAACGAAGGGGTACCGAAATAAAATTAGAGCTTACCAGCACCTGTTAGATCGGGGAGCTGTGGCGGAAGATGATCGAGATAGCCTCATGGGGCATGTTCGTTATGCGCATTTCATTGAGCCTCTAGAGTAGCGCTGACCTGCCGCGATTTTGCCGATCTCGGGGAAACCTAGCCGCTTTCACAAAGCTCCAAGGCCCACAGAAGCAGGTCATGCGACGAAACGGAGACGCAAAAGTAAGGATGCCCGCAACGGGAACATTTACACAGGAATTACACAAGCGACGCTCCGCGCCGGCCACAGAGTGTCGCAAGTCATTGATCTAATGGTGGCCAGGGGCGGAATCGAACCACCGACACGCGGATTTTCAGTCCGCTGCTCTACCAACTGAGCTACCTGGCCATACGGGGCGGGCATCCGGGGCGGCTGAGGCGCATCCGGGGGACGGGTATTAGAAACGGGGTACGCTGCGGCGTCAAGGCGCGCCGGCGGGTGTGTGCTGGATCCTCGCGCCGGGCGGGCGGACATGGCACCTTATATGCTTTTGGGGCGCCGGGGCTCTGGCGCAGGCAGGGAGCATATTAATGCGCGCAGACGAGACTTACGGCCACGTTGCCACGGGCCGGCCGCCGATCATCACGCTCCAGGGGCACATTCTGGAGCAGCAGTCCCGCCACCCCGAGGCGACGGGCACGCTGTCGTGGATCCTCTCGGCAATCTCGATCTCCGCCAAGATGATCGCAGCACAGGTACGCCGGGCGAGGCTGATCGACGTGCTCGGAAGCGCGGGCGAGGAGAACGTTCAGGGCGAGCAGCAGCAGAAGCTCGACGTGATCTCGAACGAGATCCTTCTTCGCACGCTAGGCGGGCGCGAGGGGGTGGCAATCGTCGCCTCGGAAGAGAACGAGGAACCGGTGCTGCTACGTGACGAACGCGAGGGGCCGCGACGCTACTGCGTGCTGTTCGATCCGCTCGATGGCTCCTCGAACCTCGATGTCTGCGGCGGCGTCGGTACGATCTTCAGCATCCTGCGCCACGACCGGCGCTCCGACCGTGCCGAGGACTCGCTGCTTCAGCCGGGCAGCCAGCAGGTGGCGGCCGGATATGTCCTCTACGGACCCTCGACCGTGTGCACGCTGACGATTGGCCTTGGCGTGGACCTGTTCGTACTCGATCCCTCGATTGGCGCATTCGTGCGCGTCGAGCAGGGCCTGAAGATCCCGACGCACAGCAAGAGCTACTCGGTCAACGAGGGTAACCGGCTTCAGTTTCCGCAGGGTTACCAGGACTACCTAGGCTGGGCGCAGCAGAACGGCTATTCCAGCCGGTACGCTGGCGCGATGGTGGCCGACGTGCATCGGATACTGCTCAAGGGCGGCGTGTTCATGTATCCGCCTACAGCAAAGGCGCCGAAGGGCAAGCTGCGGCTGATGTACGAGGCCAACCCGATGGCCATGCTGGTCGAGCAGGCCGGCGGCAAGGCGCTGGCCGCCCCGGGGCAGCGGATCCTCGATGTTCGCCCGGAAGGCATCCACCAGCGCGTGCCGGTGGTGCTAGGCTCGCCGGCCGAGGTGGATCACGTGATGGATCATGTCGCTGCGGGTGCCGCGGCGGCCTGAGCGACTTTGACACGGGCCGGCCCAGCGCCTAGGCTCTGGGCAACCATCGCTGAACGGAAAGCGAACCCGTCTGCATGGCTTCCCCAGCCCCATCCAGCGCCGGCGTGCTCCCGGCCAACACCCTTGCCGGGCGCTACCAGGCGGTGCGCTCGCGCACGCTCGCGCTCTGCTCTGGCCTCCACCCGGAGGATTTCGTCGTGCAGTCGATGCCCTCGGCCAGCCCGGCCAAGTGGCATCTCGCGCACACGACCTGGTTCTTCGAGAGATTCGTGCTGCTTGCGCGGGTGCCGGGCTACGCGTTCATGCGCCCGGAATACGACTACCTGTTCAACTCCTACTATGAGTCGGTCGGGCGCATGCATCCGCGCACCGCGCGCGGGCTGCTGAGCCGTCCGTCCGTCTGCGAGGTGCTCGACTACCGCAGCCACGTCGACGACCGGATGGCGAGGCTGCTGGAAGACCCTTGCGACGAACTCAGCACGCTGGTCGAGCTCGGCATCAACCATGAGGAGCAGCACCAGGAGCTCCTGCTGACCGACATCAAGCACCTGTTTTCATGCAACCCGCTGGAGCCAGCCCTGGTCGATCGCCGGGCGCGCCGTCACGACCGGTCGCTGCCCGCAGCAGGCTGGATCGAGGGCACCGCGGGCATCCGCGAGATCGGCCACGCGGGCGCTGGCTTCAGCTTCGACAATGAGACCCCGCGCCACCGGGTGCTGGTCGAAGCGCACGCGCTGGCGGAAAGGCCGGTCACCAACGCCGAGTTTCTCGAGTTCATCCGCGACGGGGGCTACGCGAACGCCAGCCTCTGGCTCGCCGACGGCTGGGCCTGGGTGCGTGAGCACGGGATTCACGGGCCGCTCTACTGGGACGATGCGCAAGAGACCACGTTCACGCTGGCCGGACGCGTTGCGCTCGATCCCGGTGCGCCGGTCTGCCACCTGAGCTTCTATGAAGCCGATGCGTTCGCGCGCTGGGCGGGGGCCAGACTGCCGACCGAGGCCGAGTGGGAGCTGATGGCAGAGTCGCTGCCCGTCACAGGCAACCTGCTTGGCCACGGCAGCTGGCAGCCCGAGCCGCCGGCTGACGAGGACCTTCCGGCGCAGGTCTTTGGCGACACCTGGGAATGGACCGCCTCGCCTTACCGGCCCTATCCCGGCTTCAGGCCACTGGCCGGTTCGCTCGGCGAGTACAACGGAAAGTTCATGAGCAGCCAGATGGTCTGCCGAGGCGGCTCCTGCGTCACGCCGGACAGCCACGTGCGGGCAAGCTATCGCAACTTTTTCTACCCCCATGAGCGCTGGCAGTTCTTCGGCCTGCGCCTGGCAAGGGACAGCCGATGACAAGGAACGCAAAGGCTGCGGCACTGCCCAGACTGCGGATGCTTGACCTCGAGCCGCGCTCCGGCATGGATGCGGCAGAGGTGCTGGACGGACTTCGCCAGCCGCAGAAGCAGCTGCAGCCCAAGTACTTCTACGACGAGGCGGGCTCGAAGCTGTTCGAGCGTATCTGCGACCTGCCCGAGTACTACCCGACCCGCACGGAGCTGGCGATCATCACCGACAGCGCAAACGCGATGGCTGACTGCGTGGGTCCCTCGGCGGTTCTGATAGAGCCAGGCGCCGGCTCCAGCCGCAAGACGCGCCTGCTGCTCGACAGCCTGCGCACGCCGGCAGCCTACGTACCCATCGACATCTCGCGGGATTTCCTGCTGGCCTCGGCTGCGGAACTGGCGGCCGACTACCCGCAGGTCGAAATCCTTCCGGTCTGCGCGGATTTCAGCGGGGCGCTGACGCTGCCCGAGCCGTCTGTGCCGGCCCTGCGTAACGTGATCTACTTCCCGGGCTCGACGATCGGCAACTTCACGCAGGACCAGGCCGCGGAGCTGCTCACGCGGCTGCGTGAGCTGGCAGGGGCGCGCGGCGGGCTGCTGATCGGCGTCGACCTGCTGAAGTCTCCCGAGATCCTGGAGCCGGCCTACAACGACAGCGCCGGCATCACGGCGGCGTTCAACATGAACGTGCTGGCGCGCTGCAACCGGGAGCTGGGAGCCGACTTCAGGCTCAATGCGTTCCGGCACCAGGCCGTGTTCGACCGCGAGGCCGGGCGCATCGAGATGCGCCTGGTCAGCCTCGCCGACCAGCAGGTGATGGTTGCCGGAGAGGCATTCTCCTTCAGCCGCGACGAGCACATCGTCACCGAGTACTCGCACAAGTACTCGCTGGAGGGATTCGCCACGCTCGCTGCCCGTGCCGGATTCGTACGCGAGCAGGTCTGGACGGACCCGCAGGACCTCTTCAGCGTCCAGTACCTGGTCTCGGCCTGAGGCTCACTCGGGCGGGACGTAGCCCTCGGGGCGCTGGGCAGCGCCGCCCTGGAACAGGAACTTTTCCATCTCCTGCTCGAGGAACTTGCGCGCCTTTGGCTCGATCGGCGTCAGCCGGTACTCGTTGATGAGCATCGTCTGGTGGGCCAGCCACTGCTGCCAGGCCTGCTTTGAAACATTCTCATAGATGCGCTGGCCGATCTCGCCAGGGTACGGGACGTAGTCAAGGCCCTCGGCCTCTGTGCCGAGCAGCGCGCATTTCACCTTGTGGGACATGATCAGGCTCCGATGCTGGCCAGCAGCCGGGAGACCGGAGCGGCCAGGCCGACTTTGGCGGACGTCCCGGATTTATACCAGAGCCAGCGTTCGCCCTCCATCACCGCCCCGGGGCGCGTGGCGATGCGCAGCTCCAGCGGGCTGATGCCGAGCTCGAAGTGCGTGAACGCGTGCCTGAGCGGTGGGTGGGCGACCAGGCGTTCGGGGGTCAGGCCAAGGCGCGCACTGCACCATTCAGCCGCCTGCCCCGCGTCCTCGAGCTCGGGCAGGCTCCAGAGCCCGCCCCAAAGTCCGCTGTCAGGACGGCGCTCGAGCAGCACCGCCCCGTCGGCATCGCGGACCAGCAGCATTACGGTCTCGCGGCGCGGGCGCTCGCGGCGCGGGCGCGGAGCCGGGTACGCCTCCACCTCCCGGGCCTCGCGGGCAGCGCAGTGTCGACCAAACGGGCACTGCCCGCAGCGGGGCCGGCGGCGCGTGCAAAGCGTCGCGCCGAGGTCCATGATCGCCTGCGTGTACTGCCCCACCTGCTGGTCCGGCGTACAGGCCTCAGCCAGCACCCAGAGCCGGTGACCGACCGCCGCCGCGCCCGGCCAGCCCGATACGGCGAACACGCGGGCAAGGACCCGCTTGACGTTGCCGTCTAGGATGGCTGCACGCTGGCCACCGGCCAGCGCGAGGATCGCGCCGGCCGTAGAGCGCCCGACCCCGGGCAGGGCGACCAGCGGCTCGAACGCGAGCGGAACCTCGCCGCCATGCAGGTCGCGCACGATGCCGGCGGCCCGGTGCAGGTTGCGCGCGCGCGCGTAGTAACCCAGTCCGGACCACAGGTGGAGCACGTCATCTACCGGCGCATCGGCCAGGCTCACGGCTCCGGGGAAACGCGCGATGAAACGCGGAAAGTAGTCGAGGACCGTGGCGACCTGGGTCTGCTGGAGCATGACTTCGGATACCCAGACACGCCAAGGTGTCGCTGGCTGCTGCCAAGGCAGGTCGTGGCGACCGTGCCTGGCCCACCAGCTCAGCAGCAGCGGCGCGAGCGCAGCGGCCTTGCGGCGCTCGGCGCTGGTCGGCGCAGCCAGGTCGGGCACGGGGGACAGGCTCAGGGCTGGATCAGGTCGCGCAGCGAACGGCGCAGCTGGTCTCGCGGGCGCTCCTCGCGCGACGGCTCGCTGCGCTCCTCGGCCGGCGGCTCGTCACCGGTCTCGCTTTCCGGCGCGGCCTGCTGTGGCTCGGGCTGGCGGCCGATTCCCAGGCGGTCGCCGAGCCGGTCGATCTGCCGGTCCAGCTGCTGGCGCAGCGCATCCTCGGCAGCGCCGCGCACGAGCCCTGTCATGTCGACGCCCACGCGCGGGCTGTCCAGATCACCACGGATCGTCAGCGGTATCGTCACGTTGCGCAGGTCCGTGATCTCGCTGCCATCCTCGGCCCGTGGGCTGCCACTGACACGCGCCTGCAGACTATAGTCGAGGCTGCGCGAGAGCAGGTCGAGACCACCGGCGCCGGAGAGCTGCATGAAGGGCATCTGCAGCGCCAGCTGGTCGCTGCGCAGCACGCCGGCGGCGATCTCGCCAGAGACAGACATCCGGTTGATCGGCGTGCGGTTCGGGCCGGTGCGCGCCTCGGGGGCTTCGCGCCGGAATAGCGAGCGCGCGCGGCGCACCTCATACCAGAGGTCGACGCCATCGAAGTAACCTTCGGTCACGTCGAAGGCGACACTGCCGGCGAGGCTGCGGATCAGGTCCTGGTTCGTGCTTCCGCTCGCCGTGCCGCTGAGATTGAGCGCAAGCAGGCCGGAGAGCTGGCTGAAGCCAGCGAGATCGGTCAGCAGCGGGCTGGCCTGCACGCCGGCCAGGCGCTGGTCCAGCGTCAGCCGCGCCTTCTCTCCGCGGGCGTCCAGAACGACGCTGCCCTCGTAGGTGCCGCCGTAGACGGTTGCGCGCAAAGGCTCCAGGCGCAGCACGCCATCGTCGGCAAGGATGCGTGCATCGAGGTCGCCCATGCGCGCGCCGCTGAGCGTGAGCGTCCCGGCGCGCAGGCGTCCGTCGAGACGCAGCTCACGGATCGTCTCCAGCGGCAGGGGCTCCGGTGGCGCCGGCTCCGCCGCGCGGCCGCGCGTCGGCCGCTCCGGCTGCGGGGCCAGGTAGCGGTCGAGGTCGATCTGGTCAAGCGTCAGGTCGAAGCTGGTTTTCGGCGGTGTCGCGCCGTCGACATCCAGCGTACCGCGCAGCCGGCTGTCGTCCAGCCTGAAATCGATCTCGCGCAGCGCCAGCCCCGCGCCCCGCAGGGCCCAGCGGGCGCTGCCACCGACGCGCGTCAGCGCAGTGGCATCGGCCGTCGGCGGCAGCTCGATACCGAGCGCGGGCAGCACCTCGCGTGCGGAGAACTCGGCAAGGCGCAGACTGCCAGCCGCATCGGCGCGCTCGTCGCCGAAACGGCCCTGGCCGCTCAGCTCGGCGTCGAGGCCGGCACCGCGCACGCTGGCCGTCAACTCGCCCAGTCGCCCGGCCCCGGTGTCGGCGTTGAATTCGAGGTTGGCCAGGCGGGCAGTCAGCCGGGACTCGCGACCGGGCAGCTGGCGCCCGCTGACGGTGAACTCGCCATTCAGGTTGGCGGCGTTCAGCCGGGTTTCGCGTGCTGCAGTCAGCCGCAGCGAGCTCGCGTCGAGGTTGCCGCTCAGCTGCTCGGTCGCGCCAAGCCTGAGCCCGCTGCCGGCGACGTCGGCCGCCAGCCGGCCGACGTCGAACTGGCTGCCGTCATCCTGCAGGCGGGCACTGATTTCACCCGCCTCGAACTGCAGCTGCAGCCGATCGGCGAGATCCGGCAGGCCGCGCAGCTCGGCAGCGCCGGTCATGCCCGGGATCGTCGCGCGGATCGTGTCGCCGGCATCGGCCGACAGCTCGGGGATGCGCAGCCGCGCTGTCATCCGCTCGGCAACGTCGGTCAGGCCTTCCAGCGCCAGGTCGGCCACGGCCGAGCTCATCTGCAGCTTGAGGCCATCGTTGATGCCAGCCAGCTGCAGCCGGTCGGCAGACAGGTCCAGCTTCGTGCTGCGCGCAGCGAGCGCCGGGCCGGCGGCGCTGAGTGTCGCGGTCAGGCCATTCAGCGTGGCGGTGCCGGCATCGAGGTCGGCCAGCGCGCTCGCGCGCAGGCGCAGCTCGCCGGTGGTACCTTCCGCGCGATCGCTGAAGTCGAGTTCGGCGCGCAGGTCAAAAGGACGGTCCGGGCTGATGGCGCCGGTCTGGAGGTTGACGTTCTCGAGCAGCAGGTCAGCCCCGGTGCCAAGGTCGCGGTAGGCGATGCGCGAGCGGCGGACGTCAATGCCGGCGATCTCGGCCAGGCTGAGCGCGCCACCCGAAGCATCCTCTCCGGCGTCGGGGGAAGGCGCAGCAACGTTGCCGGCCGCAGCGAAATCCCAGTTGCTGCGCCCGTCGGCGAGCTGCACAAGATCGAGGTCGAGGCCGTCGAGCACGATCCGGCCGACCCGAACCTCGCGGCTGACCAGCAGCGGCCAGATTCTGAGTTCGAGCTCGGCCGCCTCCAGCCTCGCGAAGTGCGGGCCCTCGAAGCCGGGCGGGTTGCCCAGCTCGGTCCGGCCAAGCGTGATCGCGCAGCAGGGAAACTTCCTGAGGCCCAGCGGCCCCTCGATCAGCATGCTGCGTCCTGTCTGGCGCTCGAAAGTCGCCGCAATCTCCTCGCGATAGTCATCCGGGTCGACCAGCAGCACCACGGCGACGATCACCGCCAGCAGCAGCAGCACGGCCAGCCCGAACAGTCCCAGCAGCAGTCTCAGCAGCATTTGCATCTGGCCTATTACAGCACCCTGCCCCTGCGCCTGCCAGAGCGGCAGGCCCACGGGCAAGCAGCAGGCGCAGCAGGCGCTGCCGGGCATGTGCCAGCAAAGGCATCCAGGGCAGCGTGGCAAGCAGAGGCACAGCCATGATGGCCGCGCGCCCCTCGAAAGCCAGGCGCCAGCTTGCGCTCAGCAGCAGAAGGCCCAGTGCGATGGCAAGGCCAAGAACACGCCAGGTGCTGCGCCGGGCTAGACCGAGCCGCAACACCTGCACGTCGAGCCAGCGCCGCTGCAGCCAGGCTGCCTCCCGATAGGCCGCACAGGGCTCGCGGTGCCGCAGGAGCAGTGGCCAGCCCCGGATCCAGCGCCGAAGGATTCGTGACATTAGCCAATTGCAGCAGAGCGGCTCAGGGCGCGCAGCGCTGCAAAGCCCCTGCAGCGACTGGAAACGACGCCGCAGCTGCGCGGCCCCTGGGATCGTGGACGACGCATTGCAAAATATGTGAGCCTGTTCGCAGGGTTGGATCAGCCCCTGGCTTAGTCTGCAGGACATGAACCGGGGGACCGCTCCCGCGCCTGTCAGGTGTGCTCCGGGAGAATCCATACGAATGAAACTGCTGCTGGTCGAAGACAACAAGGACGATGCCGACTTCCTGATGGCATCACTGCGGCGTTGCCCCCACCCCGGGGCACCCGTCGAGATCGAGCACGTGATGACGCTGGCCCGGGCAGGAGAGGCGCTGCAGGAAGGGGGGTATGAGGTGGTGCTGCTGGACCTGCACCTGCCCGATGGCTCCGGCATGACCTGCGTGGACACTATCCAGAGCCTCGATCCTGCGCTGCCGATAGTCGTGCTGAGCGGGCAGGACGACGAGGACTTCGCGGTCAGCATCCTGAACAAGGGCGTGCAGGACTACCTCGTGAAGTGGGAGGGCCAGGGCCGCAGCATCCTGCGCTCGATCCGCTACGCGATCGAGCGCAAGCGCAGCGAGCTGCACCTGAACTACCTCGCCCAGTACGACCCCATCACGGGGATACCGAACCGCCAGTACTTCAATGACCAGCTCAAGCGCGCGACAGCGCGTGCGCGACGCGAGGGCCGCAAGGTGGCGCTGTGCTTCCTCGATCTCGACGGCTTCAAGCTGATCAACGATACGCTGGGCCACGATGCCGGAGATGCCCTGCTGCGCGAGATCGCACAGCGGCTGCGCTCCTCGGTGAGGGCCGGCGACGTGATCGCACGGCTCGGAGGCGATGAGTTCGCGGTGCTGCTCGAGGGGCTTGACGGGCCACGCGAGGCCGAGATCATCACCAAGGCACTGCTGCGGCTCATTGCCGAGCCCTGCCAGCTGGCGGGCAGGCAGATCACAGTCACGACCAGCATCGGCATAACGATGTATCCGAACGACCACAGCGACACGATGATGCTGATGAAGAACGCCGACATCGCGATGTATCGGGCGAAGGAAAAAGGCCGCAACAACTTCCGGTTCTTCACGCCCAGCATGCATGACGAGCTGATGGCCTATCACCACATGGAGCATGACATCAAGCGCGCACTGAACCTGGACGAATTTACCCTGGTCTTTCAGCCCAAGTTCGGACTTCCGGGCCGCAGCCTCCAGGGGCTCGAGGCGCTGCTGCGCTGGGACTGCCCTACCCGTGGCGAGGTCACACCGGCCCAGTTCATTCCGGTTGCCGAGGAAAGCGGTCACATCATCCCGATCGGTCACTGGGTACTGGACCGCGTGTGCCGGCAGGTGAAGGAATGGGAGCAGGCCAGGCTGATGATGCTTCCAGTTTCGATCAACATGTCCGCACGCCAGTTTCTCCAGCCGGACTTCCACCGACGG
Organism: Chromatiales bacterium; assembly: GCA_020831895.1. Taxonomy (GTDB): domain Bacteria; phylum Pseudomonadota; class Gammaproteobacteria; order Steroidobacterales; genus JAFIFS01. Next base: position 16,503 of record JAFIFS010000093.1, on the reverse strand, counting down.
GTAGCCCAGGCAATCAGCCAGTATGACATCGACCCGCAATGGCTTGAATTCGAGATCACCGAGCAGCTGCTGATGGAGGACCTGGAAGCAGCAGGCCGTTCGCTGGAGGCGCTGAAGGCACAGGGCGTGCGCATCTCCATAGACGACTTCGGCACCGGGCCCTCCTGCCTGAGTCACCTGCGCCGCCTGCCCATCGACGTGCTGAAGATAGACAAGTCCTTCGTCCAGGAAATCGGCAGCAGCGAGGACAGCGAGGTCATCATCGATGCCATCATCGCGCTGGCACGCAGCCTGAGGCTGCAGACCGTAGCCGAAGGCGTCGAGACACAGGACCAGCTCGCCTTCCTGATAGGACGCGGCTGCGAGATGGCGCAGGGCTTTCTGTTCGGCATGCCGCTGGACGCGGCAGGACTGGCACAGTTGCTGAGCAGCGATGCGAGCCGGCCACCAGCCGGGCCCCGGCCATTGCCTGCCGGTGGACGGGCCTGATTCGGGGCCCGGGAACAGCATGCAACCTCTGCTCGACAACGAGCTCCAGCCGGTGCTGAACGCGGTCGGTGTCGGCCTTTGGAGCTTCGATCTACGCACCGGTGAACTCGGACTGGATGGGACCTGCCTCAGCCTGTTCGGCCTGAACGAGGGGGATCCGCTGGGTCCCGACAGCCTCATGGGCCGACTTCACCCTGATGACATCGCAAGATACCGAGCCGCCATAGCCAAAGCAGCCGGATCCGGAAGCTTTGAATGCGACTACCGCGTGCTGGGCGATGATGGTCAGACACGCTACATCAGCGGCCGGGGTCGCATGCAGCCGGGCAGCAGCCTGGTCCGGGGCATATGTATTGACGTCACACTGTCCCGTGACCTGGAGGCACGACTCCAGGAGACCGAGCTGCAGCTGCAGAAGCTGGCAGACTCTGTGCCGGGGCTTCTCGCACTGCTTGACAGCGACTTCAGGGTGCGTTTTCTGAACGCCGCCTATGAGGCCTGGTTTGGGCAACCGCGTACGGACCTGCTCGGGCGCCACATCGCCGAGGTCGTAGGCCAGTCCATGTTCGCTGATCGCCGGGACACCTATGAGCGCGTACTACGGGGCGAAGAATACAGCTACGAGGAGACACGCACGGCAGGAGACGGCAGCGAACGCCACTTCTCGTTCACCTACAGTCCCTACCGGGACGCGAGCGGCAAGGTGGTGGGACTGCTTTCACTGGGCAAGGACATCACTGAGCGACGGAGGGTCGAGGCGGCGCTGGAGGAGCGCTCGCGCGAGCTCGCTCGCAGCAACCACGACCTCGAACAGTTTGCTTATGTGGCCTCGCACGACCTGAAGGCACCGCTGCGGGCTATCGACGTGCTGGTCGACTGGCTGCAGGAAGACCTTGCCGGCCAGGATATCGGGGACGTGACGGCCAACCTCGCGCTGCTGAAACAGCGCTCCGCGCGGCTTCATAGGCTGCTGGACGACCTGCTGAGCTACTCCCGTGCCGGGCGCCGGCCGGGCGAGATCCGCCAGGTCGACTCGGCCGAGCTGGTCCGCGACATCTTCTGCCTGCTGGCGCCGCCGGCGGAGATGCGCTGCGAGGCAGATGCGTCGCTTCCGGTGCTAGTCACGCCACATGCGGCACTGGAGCAGGTACTGCGCAACCTGGTGAACAACGCGGTCAAGCACCACCCGACCGGCAGTGGCCTGGTACGCGTGAGCGCAGAGAGGCGCGACGAATATTACCTGTTTGCCGTCGAGGATGACGGAAGCGGCATACCGCCACAGTTTGCCGAGAAGGTGTTCCAGATGTTCCAGACGCTGAGGCCTCGCGATGAGGTCGAGGGCAGCGGCATGGGCCTTGCCATCGTCAGGCGCATCGTCGAGAGCCAGGGGGGCCACATCTGGTTCCATCCGGCGCCAGGGGGCCAGGGCACGGTGTTCAAGTTCACCTGGCCGGAGCAAAGCACAGCTGAGGCCTCGGGGCCGGGAGTGAAAGATGAGCGAAGCCCACAACAAGTGCGTGAGCATTCTGCTGGTCGAGGATGACCAGGTCGACAGCCGGGCCTTCCTGCGTGCCATGCAGAAGCTGCGCATCAGCAACCCCGTGACCATCGCCCGTGATGGGCAGGAGGCCTGGGAGATTCTCAAGGGGACCGAAGGACGACCACGTCTTGCAAGGCCAAACCTGATCATCCTTGATCTCAACATGCCCCGGATCAGCGGCCTGGAGCTGCTGCGCATGATACGGAACGATGCAGAGCTCCACGACTCGATCGTGTTCGTCCTGACCACGTCCGATGACGAGCAGGACAAGCTCGATGCCTATGAACTCAACATTAGCGGCTACATGCTGAAGTCGGACGTAGGCGGCACCTTCATGCGGGCGGTCGAGATGGTCGACCGGTTCTGGCGCGTGGTGGAGTTTCCGGGTGTGCGCGAGGGGGTGGCCCCGCAGATCGACCGCCGCCAGTACGCCCGTCACCCGCCGCCGGCCGGGCTCCTTTAGGCGATTGTCGCCTCCACACTGAAGGCCCAGAGCCGCGCGCGGGCATCGGCGTCCCGGGCCAGCGCAGAGAGCGGTACATCGCGGCAGCCCGACCAGTAGCGCCCGCTCAGAGTCTCCAAGCCCCGGTCTGCTGCGCAATATATCTGTGTGCGCGCGCCTTTCTCGGGCGTGTTAAGCCCCAGCAGGGTGCCAACCCCGAAAACCACGCCCGCCCCGATACGGAACAAACCGCTGATGTTGCGGTAGATGGTCGTGTTGACGAAGTATCCGGGCGAAACCGCGTAGGTGCTGACACCGGTTCCATCGAGACGCTCAGCCATCTCCAGCGTGAAGTAGACGTTGCACAGCTTGGCGCGGTGGTAGGCAACGAAAGCGGCGTTGTTCGACACCCGGCGTCCACCCCAGATCTTCTCGTTGTTGATGTCGTCGAAGTCCAGCCCCTTGCCGGCCTTGTGCGCATCGGATGAGATGTTGACGATCCGTGCCGGCGCCGAGCGCTCGAGCATGTCCAGCAGCAGCTGCGTGAGCAGGAAATGCCCGAGATGGCAGGTAGCCAGGTGCATTTCCCACCCGTCCACGCTCAGGCGTCGAACAGGATCGGTAATGCCCGCGTTGTTGACCAGCACGTGCAGCGCGGGCCATGCGGTCTGCACCTCGGCGGCCAGCCGGCGCACGTCGTCCAGCGAGGAGATATCGCAATAGCGGAACTCCGCCGCATCCCGACCCGAAGCGGCATTGATCAGGTCGCGCGTCCGGGTGCCCTCCTCGCCCTCCCAGTCCACGACGATGACCTGGGCGCCCATGCTGGCCAGGGCCATGGCCGTCACGCGGCCCATCCCGCGCGCACCTCCCGTGACCAGGCAGACGCGCCCTGCCATGGAGTTATCCATGCTGCTCCCGTGGATCGCGCGCTCAGCGCGGTGCGATACGCCGGAACCTGTCGGCTTGCTCGAGCAGGTCCGGCCCCCGGCGCAGGCCGACTGCGCCATTGGCGATTGTCGCACCAAACCCTGCGGTGAAGTCCAGCCCGGCGCGGTCTGCGTCCACTCCGATGGTCTTGGGTGCATCGAGCGTCAGGTACCAGCCACAGGCTTCGCCAGGATCGCAGATGAAATCGTCATTGTTGAGGTCGGTGCCGGCCACCAGCCGGTACTCTCCGGGCGGAACACCGCTGAACGTGAACGGATAGTGGCCACCCTCCGGCTCCCCGATGGAGACCTGCTGCACGGTATCGCCAGTGTCCGCATCGAGCAGCAGGATGTAGAGCTGGCCGACGCCGTCCGCACTGAGCCCGTCAGCCACCTGCATCAGCACCGGGATCGAGAGGACCGCGCCCCCGGCGGTGAACTGGATCTCGCCGGCATAGACACCGGCATCGAGCCCTGCGCGCGAGACCGAGACCCGCCAGGCGCCGAGTCCATCTTCACCCGCGGTGGCCGGGCTGACCGAAAGCCATGGCTGATCGGTGGAAAAGCCGTCGAGCTGCAGGGTGCCGCCGCCGGCGTTGCTGAGCGTAAGGTCCAGCTGGTCGAGCACGGCGCCGAAACTGAGCGCGCGCGGGTTGGCCGCAAGCCGCGGGTCCGGCTCACCGCTGCCCGGCAGGGCTGCCTCGACGGCCCGGCGGGCGTCGATCAGGCCCCAACCGTAGACGTCGTTGCGTGGACCCACTCCCGGCTGGGTGGTCAGTGCGCTGTCGACCAGCAGCTGGCGTATCTGGGCGGGTCCCAGGTCGCGGTTGGCGGCCTTCATCAAGGCGAACACACCGGCGACATGGGGCGAGGCCATCGAGGTGCCCTGCAGGAAGGCGTAGGTGTAGCGCAGGGTGCCACCCGAGTCGTTGCCCGAGGTGCTGAGCACCCCGTCCGGGTAACCATCGCCGTTGAGGTCGGTAAAGCCTCCGCCCGGGGCGGCGAGGTCGATCCAGCTCCCGAAATTCGAGTAGGGTGCGCGCGTCTTGTCGATCTGCACGGCGCTGACGGCGAACACGTTGTTGTAGGCGGCCGGGTAGAAGGGCTGGGTGCTCGAGTTGTTTCCGGCTGCGGCGACGACAGTGATGCCAAGTCCGGCCACCTCGTTGAATAATGCCTGGTCGAGCTGGGAAAAACCGGGCCCGCCCAGGCTCAGGTTGATGATATCCGCGGTTCGGGCGGGTAGCGTTCCGGAGGCGTTGCTCAGGCCGGCGGCATAGCGGACAGCCTGGCGTATGTCGGCACTGGTGCCGACGCCGCTGCGGCCGAGGACGCGCAGCGGCAGCAGGGTGACATCCCAGGCGACCCCGGCGACACCGGCAAGGTTGTTGGTCGCCGCACCGATGGTTCCGGCGACATGGGTGCCATGGAAAACGCTGCCACCCGGGGAGCCGTCGCCCGGATCGGTCGGGTCGGGCTGCAGGATCAGCGGCTTCAGCGCGCGTTCGGGGTCGCTGATGAAGTCGAAGCCCTCCGGGCTGATCTGGCCCTGCAGGTCCGGGTGGCCCGGCAGGATGCCGCTGTCGATCACGGCCACGACGATATCCCTGTCTCCAACAGTAAGGTCCCAGGCCGCGGGCAGGTTGATCAGGGGATAGTGCCACTGCAGGCTGTAGTTGGCGTCGTTGGGCACCAGCGTGGCGTGGCGCAGGAAGTTGGGCTCGGCCGCGGCGACTTCCGGGTCGGCCGCCAAGGCCTTGACGGCCAGCAGGGTTTCCAGACGCGCAAGCCGGTCCTCGCGCAGGGCGCCGGCACGCTGGCGCAGCGGAGCGCGCTCGCTCCGGCCAGACTGCTGCAGCAGCGAGTGCCCTGCCTCCAGCTCGAACAAGGTCTCGACGCCGGCTAGACCGCGCTGTGGCCGCAGCCGGTGTCGCTCGGCCACTCTGCCACGGGCGCGCATCGGCGCCTGCTCGTGGGCAGCCGCCGTGTTCCCCGGAGCCCATGCCGCCAGCACTTCGCCCGGCACGAAGTCGTCGCTGAGGCGCAGCCCCGCTTCCGTGGCAGGCGCCAGCGCCTGGCCCACGGCCAGCACGTAGTTCGACGCGCCGCTGAAGGCCCAGACCTCGATGAAGTACCGGCCCGTGGCCGGGATTTCCAGGGATTCGGAGGAGCCCGTACCCATCGAGGAATCGACCTCGTTGCCGTCCTGGTCGTACAGGAACAGATCTAGGTCCGCGCCCCCCGGGCCGGGCGGCGTGCCCTGGAACAGCGTGATCCGCTGCCCGGCCAGCAGGTCGGCTACGTAGAAGTCGCTGACATCCCCGCCCGCGAACGAGCGCCCCTCGGAGCCCGTGCCCGGGCGGTTCACATAGCCGCCGATCGTGCCGGGATTCGGGATCGGCTGGGCTGTCGCGAAGTCGTCGTTCGGGGCCCAGGGGGCAAAGGGATCGTTGACGTCGCTGTCCACCAGAGAGCCCGGCGGAACGGAGACACTGCCGGAGAGCGTGAAGGTGATCGGCTCGAAAATCACCGTCACCGTGCAGGATGAGGTCAGGGGCCGGGTGATGTACCTGTCGCCGTCAAGCTCACCGCTGCAGCCGGCCGCCGAAGCGACCCGGAAACCCGACTCCGGCACCAGCGTGAACTCGGCAATGTTGCCGGAGGAGATCGTCTGCGCGGCCGGCTCGATGCTGCCTTCGCCTCCGGCCACCGCAGTGGCAACCTCGATGCTCGACGGGCCGCCCCCGCCCCCGCAGCCGGCGATGGCCACCAGGGCGAGGCACGCGTGCAGACGTAACAGGGAGAGGGCAGCGGCAGGCTTGCGGGCGGAGCGTCTCACGCGCACGAGCCTAGCGCCGGACCCACGGGGGGACTACAGCCCAGTTCTCGAAATCGGTCAACGGCAGGCGCAAGGGCTGGTAGAGTGCCGGACCGGACGGGCCGGCGGGCAATACTGGAGCGGGTGAAGGGAATCGAACCCTCGTATGCAGCTTGGGAAGCTGCCGTTCTACCATTGAACTACACCCGCTTCTGGCGGAAGTCTAGCAGGATACCGCAGTCATGAACGAGCCCTCCAGCGCGCGGCCGGTGCGCAGCTTCGTCCGGCGCAGCGGCAGGCTGACCCGGGCCCAGGCGCGCGCACTTGAAGACCTGTGGCCGCGCTGGGGCATCGATGCAGGCAGCAGTCCGCTGGACCTTGACAGGGTGTTCGGCCGCAGCGCCCCGCGCGTGCTGGAAGTCGGCTTCGGCACGGGCCAGGCGCTGCTCGACTGGGCGCTGCAGCACCCGGAGCAGGATGTGCTCGGCATCGAGGTTCACACGCCCGGCATCGGTCATTGCCTGCTCGGAATCGAGCGCCTCGGAGTCGGCAACGTCCGGCTGCTGGACCAGGATGCGCAGGACGTCCTGTCGCAGCGGCTGCCTGACGGCTGCCTGCATGGCCTACAGCTGTTCTTCCCCGACCCCTGGCCCAAGAAGCGCCATCACAAGCGGCGCATCGTCCAGCCCGCCTTCGTCGCCGAGGTCGCTCGTGTCCTGTCGCCGGGCGGCTTCTTCCACGTGGCGACGGACTGGCCGCCTTATGCCGAGCACATTCGCGAGGTGCTGGCCATGGAGCCGGGGTTTCGCGAATCGGCCGATACCGGATCCAGCCGGCCGGTCACGCGCTTCGCTGCGCGCGGGGCAAGGCTTGGCCACCCGATCTGGGATGGTCACTGGCGGCGGGTCACGGCCGGCTGAGCATGCCCCGGCGGGGAGCCTCGGACTCAGCGCGACAGCAGCCCCGGCACGGACTCCAGCGAATCCGGCGCGGTGACCAGCACCCGCCCGTCTGCCACCCGCACCGGAAGGCTGATCAGCGCCTGGCCCGTGCAGGGCCCCAGCACGCAGTGTCCAGTTGCGATCTCGAACATTGCCCCGTGCGAGGCACAGCGCAGCAGCGTCCCGTCCGGAGTCAGGAAGTCGTCACCAACGAGGTTCAGCGGGTGCTGGCGATGAGGGCATACGTTGGCATAGGCGTACAGCCCGCCCTGACTGCGCACGACGAAGCCGCGGAACGGCCAGTCCCCGTCGCCAGTCTCGAACGCGTGCGCACCGGGGTCGCCGAGTTCGTCTTCACCGCAGACCGGCCACTCCCGCTCGTTCATTGCGCGGCAGCCTTTTGCGGCTGCTCCGGAAACATGCGCATCATCACCAGCAGCAGTGGCAGGGCGGCGAACGCGATCAGCGCGGTCAGCGCGAAGAAAAGCGCCCAGTTACCGCCCAGGGAATCGACCATCCATCCGCTGGTCGCCGACAGCCAGATGCGTCCAAGGTTGCCGAGCGAGGCCAGCAGCGCGTACTGGGTCGCCGTGTAGGCGACATTGCACAGGCTCGACAGGTAGGCGACGAAGGCCACCACGGCCAGCCCGCCGGTCAGGTTGTCGGCGATCACCGCGATGGTGAACACCGTCATGTCATTGCCCGAGAGCGCGAGCCAGGAGTAGGTCAGGTTGGTCGCGGCCGACAGGATGCCGGCGACCAGCAGCGAGCGCAGGAATCCGAGCCGCGCCACCAGCATGCCGCCGAGCAGGATGCCGATGACGTTGGCGGCAAGCCCGAATACCTTGGCGACATCGGCGATCTCCGTCAGCTCGAAACCCAGCTCCCGGTAGAAGACACCTGACATGCGCCCAAGCAGTGCGTCGCCGAACTTGAACACGACGATGAACACCAGTATCAGCAGCCAGCCGCGCCGGCGCATGAAGTCGGCGAACGGCGCGACCACCGCGTGATGCAGCCAGATGGCGGCGCTGCCGAGAGCGCCGCCGAAGCCGGGCCGGGCGCGGATCGCCGCGGCAGCGGCGAATTCGATCCGCAGTGTCTCCTCGGACGGTCGATAGCGCGGCTCGGGGCTCAGCAGGACGGCGGCGACACCGACCAGCACACCGGCAGCCAGGATCAGGTAGGCGTTGTTCCAGCCGTAGGCAGCGGCAAGGTACAGGCCGCCTGCACCGCCAACCAGCGTGCCGCCGAGGTGCCAGCCCCAGATGGCCGCAGCAGAGCCGGCGCCGTACTTGTCCGGCTCGAGGATATCGATCCGGTAGGCATCGATGACGACATCCTGCGTGGCGGAGATGAAGGTCACGAATACGACGGCCAGCGCCACCCCGGACAGGTTTGCCGCGGGGTCCATGCGCGAAAGCATGACGATCGCGGCGATCAGCAGCAGCTGGCTGAACAGCGCCCAGCCGCGCCGGCGGCCGAAGCGTGCAGTGAAAAACGGCAGGCGGAGCCGGTCGATCAGTGGAGCCCAGAGGAAGTTGATGGCGTACGGCGTCGTGGCCAGCGCGAACAGGCCGATCTCGGTACGGCTGACATCGAGATCGCGCAGCCAGATGCCGAGGTTGCCGAAGACCAGCGGTGCCGGCAGGCCACTGGCGAAACCCAGGGCAACCAGCGTCACCATGCGCCGGTCCATGTAGGGCCGCGCCAGGCGCTCGAGCGCCGCGATCACGCGACCTGCCAGTCGTAGTCCATGATCAGCGGCGCATGATCGGAGAATCGAGAGTCCTTGTAGATATACGCGGTACGCGCGGCTGGCGCGAGCGCCTCGGAGATCACCTGGTAGTCGATACGCCAGCCGACATTCTTCGCCCAGGCCTGGCCGCGATTCGACCACCAGGTGTACTGCTCAGGTCGCTGATCGACGAGCCGGAAGCCATCGACGAAGCCACTGGTGAATACCTGGTCCAGCCAGGCACGCTCCTCGGGCAGGAAACCGGAGTTCTTCTGGTTGGAACGCCAGTTGCGCAGGTCGATCTCCCGATGAGCGATGTTCCAGTCACCGCAAAGCAGGTAGTGCCGTCCGCTCGCACGCAGCCGGCCGAGGTGGGCGGTGAACTCGTCCATGAAGCGGAACTTTGCCGCCTGGCGCTCGGGGCTGGAACTGCCCGAGGGCATGTAGACCGAGATCACGCTGAGCGGACCGAATCGCGCCTCCAGATAGCGCCCCTCGGCATCAAACTCGGCCGAGCCGAAACCGCGCAGCAGCTCGTCCGGCTCCTTGCGCGTGTAAAGGCCAACCCCACTGTAACCCTTGCGCACGGCCGGCTCATAGAAGCAGTGAAAGGCACGCGGGTGGAATTCGGTGCCGGCAATCTGGTCGTGCTGCGCCTTGATCTCCTGCAGACAGACGAGATCAGCGCGCTGGTGCGCGAGCCAGTCGAAGAATCCCTTGCGACCAGCCGCGCGGATTCCGTTGACGTTCAGCGTGATGATGCGCATCGGCCGGGACGGCTCCATGATCCGTTACAGTGGTGTGCGATACTTTAGCATCCGCAAACCACACGGCATGGACGCCCATGCAGGACTTCCAGAAAGACTTCATCGAGCTCGCGATTTCTGTGGGCGCACTGCGCTTTGGCGAATTCCGGCTGAAGTCGGGCCGGCTGAGCCCGTACTTCTTCAACGCGGGCCAGTTCAGCACCGGGGCAGCCGCCGCACGGCTCGGGCGCGCCTATGCGGCGGCGCTCATGCACTCCGGAATCGACTGCAGCATGCTGTTCGGACCAGCTTACAAGGGCATACCGCTGGTCGCGCTGACGGCTGCCTCGCTGGCGGACAACCATGGACGTGACCTGCCCTGGGCCTATAACCGCAAGGAGGCCAAGGACCATGGCGAGGGCGGCACGACCGTCGGCGCAGCGCTGGCCGGCGGGGTGATGATCGTCGACGATGTGATAACCGCAGGTACAGCGATCCGGGAGTCGCTGCAGATCATTGCCGCTGCAGGCGCGCACCCGGCTGGGGTTCTGCTCGCGCTGGACAGGCAGGAGCGCGGGCAGGGCAACCGGTCGGCAGTGCAGGAAGTGGAGCAGGACGCCCGGATCCCGGTGATCAGCATCATCCGGCTGGATGACCTCCTGGAGCACCTGGCGCAGACACCCGCGCTGCGCCCGCACCTCGGGGCTCTCGAAGCCTATCGCAACACCTGGGGCATCCGGCAGCGCCGGGGACCGGGACAAACCTGACGCCGGTCACGGACTTGCCTGCCCGGGGCTGGGAACATTGCGGTCCTGGCATCGAGCGGAGCATGGCATGGGACTTCCGGCCCGAATCATCGGCGGCTGGCTGGCGCTGGCGCTGCTGGTTGCACTGCCGGCGGCCGAGGCGCGGCAGGACCAGGCGACGAAACTCTATCGCTGGGTGGATGACGAGGGCATTACCCGTATCGGCCAGTTCCTGCCCCCCGAATTCGCCGGGAGGGCCCACGAGGTACTGAACGAGCGCGGGATCGTGATCCGGCGCGTGCCCCAGGATCCCGTGCTGGGCGACCCGGAGGTGATGGCACGGGAAAACGCCGAACGCGAGGCCGCCGAGCGAGTGGCTGTGGCCACCGCAAGGCGTGACTCGATGCTGCTCAGCGCATACCTCAGCGTGGCCGACATCGAGGCGCTGCGCGACCAGCGCGTAGAGATGATGAAGGCCCAGATCACCGTGACCGAGAACTTCCTCGGCGAACTGCGCGAGCGGCTTGCGCGGCTGCAGCGAGAGGCGCGCCGCTTCCAGCCCTACAACGAGGACCCGGAGGCGCCGCCAATCGACGAACGGCTGGCCGGCGAACTGTCCGACACCATGGCCTCGATCCTGCTGTACGAGCAGAACCTGGTGGAGGCACGCGAGCGCAAGGCCCAGCTCGCATCCGACTTCGCTGCCGACATCGAGCGCTTCCGGGAGCTCACGGCCCGGCAGTAGGAACAGCGCTCAGTGCTGGCCGGTATGCCCGAAACCGCCGGCCCCGCGCACGCTCTGCTCGAAGCTCTCGACCACCTCGAAGTCAGCCTGCACGACCGGGACGAACACCAGCTGGGCCAGCCGGGCACCCGGCTCCAGCAGGAAGTCCTGCCGGCCACGGTTCCAGCAGGACACCATCAGCTGGCCCTGGTAATCCGAGTCGATCAGGCCGACCAGGTTGCCCAGAACGACACCATGCTTGTGGCCAAGACCCGAGCGCGGCAGGATCACTGCCGCAAGTCGCGGGTCGGCAATGTGCATGGCAAGCCCTGTGGGCACCAGTTCGCAGGCGCCGGGCGAAAGGGTCAGCGGTCGGTCGAGGCAGGCGCGCAGGTCCATGCCGGCCGAGCCATCGGTCGCGTAGTCCGGCAGCGGGAACTCCCGGCCCAGGCGTTCATCTAGGATCTTAAGGCGTATGCGGGGCCGGGCCATGATGCTGGCCTCAGGAGACCTGGCTGCGGCCGACGGGCGTCACCGGGCTCTGCGCCCGGGCACGGAAACGACGTGCCACCACGCTGACGATCCTGTGCGCGAGCTCGGCCTTCGAGCTGCGCGCGAGGTCTTCCCGCCCATCCTCCCAGAGCACGACCGCGCTGTTGTCGTCGGTGTCGAAACCCAGGCGGGCGCCGACCAGGTTGGCGATGATCATGTCGAGCTGCTTGCCGCGCAGCTTGGCCGTCGCATGCTCCTCCAGCCGCTCGGTCTCGGCCGCGAAGCCGACCGTGAACGGTCGCGAAGGCAGTGCCGCCATGCTGGCGAGCAGGTCAGGTGACCTGACCATCTGCAGGGCCAGCGTGTCCGCGCGTTTCTTGATCTTCTGGGCGGCGATGGTCTCGGGCCTGTAGTCCGAGATCGCGGCTGCGCCGATGTAGATGTCGGCACCGGAGATGCGGGCCATCGTCTGCTCGTACATCTGCGCGGCCGTCTCGACATCAACCCGCTCTATGCCCTCCGGGGATGGGATGCTGACCGGTCCGGCGACCAGCGTCACCCGCGCACCCGCCTCGGCGGCGGCGCGGGCAACGGCGAAACCCATCTTTCCGGAGCTGCGGTTGCTGACGAACCGGACCGGATCTATCGGCTCGCGGGTCGGCCCTGCGGTGACCAGGACCGAAAGGCCCTCCAGCACACGCTCGGCCGGCGGCAGGCTGTCCATCGCAAGCCGGTGAACGATAGCCGGCGGCTCACTCATCCGGCCGGGGCCCTCGTCGCCGCAGGCCTGCCCCCCGCTTTCGGGGCCGATGAACCGCACGCCGCGTGTGGCCAGCAGCTCGCGATTCGCCCAGGTGGCTGGATGAGTCCACATCGCCTGGTTCATGGCCGGAGCCAGCCAGAGCGGCGCACGGGAGACCAGGCAGAGCGTGGTCAGCAGGCTGCCCGCGCTGCCGGCAGCCAGTTCAGCCATGAGGTTGGCCGTCGCCGGTGCAACCAGCACGATGTCGGCCCACCGCGCGAGCTCGATGTGGCCCATCGCGGCCTCCGCTTGGTCATCCCAGAGTCCGCAGCGTACGGGCTGGCCTGAAACCGCCTGAAAGACGGTCGGGGAGACGAGTCGGGCGGCGCTCTCGGTCATCACGACGCGCACTTCGGCACCGCGCTCGCGCAGCCGGCGCACGAGGTCCGGACTCTTGTAGGCAGCAATGCCGCCGCTCACGCCTAGAAGGATCCGCTTGTCACGAAGTGCCGTCATGCCCCCTCCTGATCGCTAAAGGTTACCGCAAGGCCGTCAGGACCGCTGTGCTTTGTCTGCTGGAAATCAAGTTTCATGGGCTGCGAGCAACCCGTAGCTGCAGGAGAATTCCCGGCATGAGGGCGATACGCATCAGGGACTGGCCGGCAGGGGAGCGCCCGCGCGAGCGGCTGGTGCAGGAGGGCCCCGGACAGCTGTCGGATGCGGAGCTGCTGGCCGTGCTGCTCGGCCAGGGGGTTCGCGGCCTTTCTGCCATCGAGATGGCACGCGGGCTGCTGCTGCGCTTTGGCGGCATTCGTGGCGTGCTGAATGCCGGGCCCGGAACGCTGACCGAGCTGCATGGTATCGGGCCGGTGCGTGCGGCACTGCTGGTCGCGGCCCGCGAATGCTGCTGGCGTTACATGGGCGAGAAGCTGGCGCCCGGGCGGGCGCTGGGCTCGCCGCGAGACAGCGAGAACTTCCTGCTCGCCCGGCTCAGGGACAGGCCGCACGAGGTCTTCTGCTGCATCTTCCTCGACAACCGCCACCGGGTGCTGGCCTTCGAGGAGCTCTTTCGAGGCACCATAGACAGCACGACCGTGCACCCGAGGGAGATCATCCGGGAAGCAATTTGCCGCAACGCGGCCGCCGTCATCCTGGCGCACAATCACCCCTCCGGGGTCGCGGAGCCCAGTGATGCGGACCGGCTGATCACGCGCCGCATCCAGTCGGCACTTGAACTTGTGGACATACGGCTGCTCGATCACTTCGTCGTCGGTGACGGGGTCTGCGTGTCGTTCGCCAGCCGCGGCCTGCTCTAGCGTCAGCTCTTCGAAGGGGCATTCTAGGCCGGGTCCCTGCTTGCCTGCCCGGGGGGCTGCTGGTATAAAGGCGGGCCTTGTGTGCCGCCCCTGCGGCCTGTTGCAAAACTACCGAGGTTCGATCATGTCCCGGGTCTGTCAGGTCACCGGCCGGAAGCCGGCTTACGGCAATACCGTCTCTCACGCGAACAACAAGAGTCGCCGGCGGTTCCTGCCCAATTTGCAGACGCACCGCTTCTGGCTGGAGAGCGAGAAGCGCTTTGTCCGGCTGCGCCTGACCACACGCGCAATGCGGACGATCGACAAGCTCGGCATAGAGAAGGTGGTGGCGGACCTGCGGGCCCGCGGCCAGAAGGTCTGACGCCAGTTCGGCACCCACCTGGAGCAATGGATCATGCGTGACAAGATCAAGCTGGTGTCGACCGCCGAGACGGGGCACTACTACACGACGACCAAGAACAAGCGGCTGCACCCCGACAAGATGGAGGTGCGCAAGTTCGATCCGGTCGTGCGCAAGCACGTGATCTACAAGGAAGCGAAGATCAAGTAAGCCGCCGGTCAGCCCAAAGAAAAACCCGCCTCGAAGGCGGGTTTTTTGATTCGGGGGCAGTACATGATTGCCTTCGCCGGCTTCCTACGCCGCCGACTGCTGCTCCGGCAGGTACCCACGCAGGCGCGCCGAGAACTCCTCAAGCGCCTCGATACCGCTGGCCTCGGCCTGGTGGCACCAGTCGCAGAGCTGGCGCACGAGGTTGTCGTTGCTGACGTGGGCCTGCTCCCACAGCGCCATCAGCTTCTGGCGGAACTCGTAGACAGTGCGCAGCGAGGCGTTCTGCTCGAGCAGCACGCCGAGGCGCTCGCGCGCGGCCTCATCCAGCAGCGAGGGCCGTCGGATCAGCAGCTTGCGCGCACGCACCAGCAGCGAATCGGGGTTGGCCCGGCGCTCACTGTGCCAGACCGGCAGCGTCACGCAGCGAGTGTAGTCGCGCAGCACGTGCATGCGGTTCGTAAGGACCGCCCGGGCCGTGTCGAGGTCCACCGCGCGCGGTGTCGGCGCAAGCTTCGGCCGCGGCGCCACGCGGCGCACCTTGCACAGGCCGAGCGCGCGCAGCACGCAGATGTACATCCAGCCGATGTCGAACTCCCACCAGCGCACCGAGAACTTGGCCGAGGTCGGGAAAGCGTGGTGATTATTGTGCAGCTCCTCGCCACCGATGAGCACGGCGAACGGATACAGGTTAGTCGCCGCATCCTCCGATTCGAAGTTGCGGTAGCCGCTGTTGTGGCCGAGGCCATTGATGACCCCGGCGGCAAACACCGGCATGGCCAGCATCTGGATCGCAAAGATGGTGATGCCGATCAGGCCAAACAGCAGCACGTCGATGGCAAGCAGGCTCAGGATGCCGGCATAGGGACGGCTGTACAGCGTGCGCTCGACCCAGTCGTCCGGGCAGCCGCGGCCATACTTGTCCAGCGTCTCGGGCTTCGCTGCCTCCTCGCGATAGAGCTCCGCACCCTCGAGCAGGACCTTGCGCAGGCCGAAGACCACGGGGCTGTGCGGGTCACCGGGACGCTCGCACAGTGCATGGTGCTTGCGGTGCACGGCGACCCACTCGCGCGTGCGCATGCCGGAGGTCATCCAGATCCAGAGGCGGAAGAAGTGGCGCAGGGCCGGGTGCAGGTCGATCGAACGATGCGCCTGGTCACGGTGCAGGTACAGCGTCACCGCCATCATCGAGATCTGCAGCATGACGAAAGTCGCGAGCACCTTGCCCCAAGGGCCAAGTCCCAGCAGCCCGCTGGTCATCCAGTCCAACATGCATCAAGCTCCGCACGGCAAAAAAACGTCACGCACTATAGCGGCTAGCCGATGACAATTGAAATGACGCTGGTCATGCCCTCCAATGCCTGAACTGCCCGAAGTCGAGACGACGCGCCGCGGCATCGCGCCACGACTGACCGGGCAGCAAGTTTGCACGATTACGGTGCGTGAGCCGCGGCTGCGCTGGCCAGTGCCGGAGTCCGTCAGCCGGCAACTGCCGGGCCAGCCGATCCTCGCGGTAGAGCGACGCGGCAAGTACCTTCTGGCCCGGACACCGGGCGGCACCCTGCTGCTGCACCTTGGCATGTCGGGCAGCCTGCGCTTCACCCACCCCGACGACCCCTGGCGCACGCACGACCATGTCGAGCTGCGGCTTGAGGATGGCGGCGCGCTGCGGTTCAACGACCCGCGGCGGTTCGGCGCACTGCTGTGGACCACGGACGACCCGGCCTGCCACCCGCTGCTGGCCGGGCTCGGGCCCGAGCCCCTGTCGGAGGCATTCAGTGCCGACTACCTGCAGCAGCGCGCACGCGGACGACGCATGGCCATCAAGCCGCTGCTGATGGACGGGAGGATCGTCGTCGGCGTCGGCAACATCTATGCCAGCGAGGCGCTGTTCCGGGCCGGCATCCGCCCGACACGCGCGGCCGGACGCATTGCCGCGGCACGCTTCCCGCTGCTGGTCGAGGCGATACGCGACGTGCTCGAGGCGGCCATCGAGGCCGGCGGCACGACACTGCGCGACTTCCATAATGGCGAGGGCAAGCCAGGCTACTTCGGTCGCCAGATCCAGGTCTATGGCCGCGCCGGCCAGCCTTGCCTCAGTTGCGGCGGGCCCGTGAAATCCGCGAGGCTCGGCCAGCGCTCGACCTTCTGGTGCCCGGGGTGCCAGCGGTAGGAGCGGATTTATCCGCGATTCCCGGCGTGGGTGTCGCGGCGCGGCCCGGCTGGGGATCCCCGTACACGCCGTAAACCCATACCTGGGGGCTCGGACGCGGCATCCCTGCCGCGTACGGTC
>JAFIFS010000092.1 GCA_020831895.1 Chromatiales bacterium | reverse complement strand
GCTCGCGGAGCACGGGCTCATCAGCGGGGCCGAGCTGCGGCAGCTGCTGCAGGGACGCGAGTTCCTGTGGCTGGTGCGCCTCGGCCTGCACCTGCTGACCGGCCGGCGCGAGGACCGGCTGCTGTTCGACCACCAGTCGCGCCTGGCCGCGCTGTTCGGCTATCGCGACGCCAGCTACATGCTCGCGGTCGAGCAGCTGATGCAGCGCTACTACCGCACCGTGATGGATCTCAGCCTGCTGAACGAGATGCTGCTGCAGCGTTTCCAGGAGGCGATCCTGGTGAGCCCGGATGCGCCGCCGGAGCCGATCGACGAGCGCTTCGAGGTCCGCAACGGCTTCCTGCAGGTGACCCATGACGAGGTGTTCGAGGACGACCCCTCGGCGCTGCTCGCGGTGTTCCTGGTCCTGCAACAGCACGCGGGCATCAAGGGCGTGGGCGCCGGCACCATCGCGCTGATCCGCCGCAGCCTGCACCTGGTCGACGATGCCTTCCGCCAGGACCCTCGCAACCACGCGCTGTTCCTGCAGATCCTGCGCGCGCCCGAGGGCGTAACCCACGAGCTGCGGCGCATGAACCGCTACGGTGTGCTCGGCCGCTATGTGCCGGCCTTCGGCCGCGTGGTCGGGCGCATGCAGTACGACCTGTTCCACACCTACACCGTCGACGAGCACACGCTGTTCGTGGTCAGCAACCTGCGCCGCTTCGCGCTCAGCCGATTCGACCACGAGTTCCCGCGCTGCTCGGAGATCATGCAGGGCCTGCCCGTGCCCGAGGTGGCCTACGTGGCCGGGCTCTTCCACGACATCGCCAAGGGTCGCGGCGGTGACCACTCGGAGATGGGTGCGGTCGATGCCGAGGCCTTCTGCCTCGAGCACGGGATGAGCCGCTATGAGGCGCGGCTCGTCGCCTGGCTGGTGCGCCACCACCTGCTGCTCTCGCTGACCGCGCAGAAGCGCGACATCAGCGACCCGGCGGTGATCTCGGAGTTCGCCGGCATCGTCGGCGACGAGGAGCACCTCGATTATCTCTACGTGCTGACGATCGCCGACGTGCGCGCGACCAACCCCAAGCTGTGGAACTCCTGGCGCGCGCAGCTGTTCGACGAGCTCTATGGGCTGGCAAAGCTCGCACTGCGCCGCGGGCTCGAGAACCCGGTGGACAAGGACGAGCTGATCGCCGAGCGCCGGGATGCGGCGATGGCCACGCTGGAGGCAGGCGGCCTGGAGCCGGACGCGGTAGAGGCCCTGTGGGCCGGCATGGGCGAGGAATATTTCCTGCGCTGCCGTCCCGAGGAGATTGCCTGGCACACGCGCCTGCTGTGCCACCCGGCACGTGACCCGCGCGCCGCGCTGGTCGGCGTGCAGGAGGAAGCGCGCAGCGGCGGTAGCGGCGTCGTCATCTACACGCCGCGCGAACAGGACAGTTTTGCCACCGCGACGGCCGTGCTGGACGAACTCGGGCTGAATATCGCCGATGCGCGCATCCTGCGCCTGGACAATGGTTTCAGTCTCGCGACCTACATCGTGCTCGAGCAGACCGGCGGGCAGGTCGACGACGCCAGCCGGCGTGAACAGATCCGCCGCCGCCTCACGCAGCGGCTGACCAGCGCGACGAACACGCCGCTGCGTGTCAGCCGCCGCCCCCCGCGCCAGGTCCGGATGTTCACGACACCGACGCGGGTGGTATTCGGTGACGACCCGGTGAACCATCGCACCGTGATCGAGCTGACTGCTGGCGACCGGCCCGGGCTGCTGTGCCGTGTCGGCCAGGTCCTGCAGCGGCACGGCGTATGGATCGAGGCCGCGAAGATCATGACCGTCGGCGAGCGCGCCGAGGATGTATTCTACGTGACCGACGACCAGGGCAGGCCGCTCGGGGCCCCACTCTGCACCACGCTGGCCGGGGAGCTGCGCGAGGCTCTCGACAGCCAGCCCTGACCCGCAGCACAAGGACAAGGTACGCATGGAAAAGCTCAGGACGATCATCGAGCAGGCCTTCGAGAACCGGCAGTCCCTCGACCTGCCCAACGCGCCAGCGGAGCTGCGCGAGGCCGTGGCCGAAGCGCTGGCGATGCTGGATGCCGGCAGCGCGCGCGTGGCGGAACCGGGGGCCGGCGGATGGCAGGTCAACCAGTGGCTGAAGAAGGCCGTGCTGCTGTCCTTCGGCATCGAGAAGAACCGCAGGATAGAAGCCGGATTCACCAGCTTCTACGACAAGGTGCCGCTGAAGTTCGCCGACCAGGACACCGCGGAGCTGGCGGCGGCAGGCGTGCGCATCGTGCCTGGCGCGATCGTGCGTCGTGGTGCGCATGTGGCGCGCGACGTCGTGCTGATGCCCTCCTTCGTCAACATCGGCGCCTATGTCGGCAGCGGCACGATGGTCGACACCTGGGCCACGGTGGGCAGCTGCGCGCAGGTGGGGCGCAACGTCCACCTGTCCGGGGGCGTCGGCATCGGGGGCGTGCTGGAGCCGCTGCAGGCCAACCCGACGATCATCGAGGACAACTGCTTCATCGGTGCGCGCTCGGAGATCGTCGAGGGCGTCATCGTCGGCGAGGGTGCCGTGATCTCGATGGGCGTCTACATCGGCCAAAGCACGAAGATCTACGACCGCGAGAAGGATGAGGTGAGCTACGGCCAGGTGCCGCCGGGCGCGGTCGTCGTGCCGGGGAGCCTGCCCTCGTCGACCGGGCGCTGCAGCCTGTACTGCGCAGTCATCGTCAAGCGCGTGGATGCGAAGACCCGCGCGCGCACCTCGATCAACGAACTGCTGCGCACAGCCGAATGAGCGCCAGCGCCACCGATACGCTCGCGCTGACCTGCGAGCTGATCCGCCGGGCCTCTGTCACGCCGGAGGACGCCGGCTGCCAGCAGCTGCTCGGCGAATGCCTGGCCGGCGCCGGCTTCACGCTCGAGTCGATGCCCTTCGGGGAAGTGACGAACCTCTGGGCGACGCACGGCAGTGGCGGACCCGTGCTGTGCTTCGCCGGCCACACCGACGTGGTGCCGGCCGGGCCGGAGGACCTCTGGCACACGCCCCCCTTCGAGCCGGTGCTGCGCGACGGGATGCTGTACGGTCGCGGCGCGGCCGACATGAAGGCCAGCCTCGCGGCAATGGTCCACGCCGCCACGCGCTTCTGCCGCGAACACCCGGACCACCCGGGAACGATCGCCTTCCTCGTCACCAGCGACGAGGAAGGCCGTGCGCGCGAAGGCACGCTGAAGGTGATGGAGGCGCTCGCGGCGCGCGGCCAGGCCATCGACTGGTGCGTTGTCGGGGAGCCCTCGTGCAGCAGGCAGCTGGGCGACACGATCAGGATCGGCCGGCGCGGCTCACTGAGCGGCATGCTGACCGTGCATGGACGCCAGGGCCACGTCGCCTACCCGCAGCTTGCCGACAACCCGATCCAGCGCTTCGCCCCCGTGCTGGCCGAGCTTTACGCCGAACCGCTGGACGAGGGCAACGAGTTCTTCCCCCCGTCGAGCTTCCAGGTCGTGCGGCTGGAGAGCCAGGGCGCCGCGGTCAACGTGACGCCGGCCGAATTGAGGACCCGCTTCAACTTCCGCTACTCCACCGTCTGGAACCACGAGCGCCTGAAGCAGCATGTGGAATCACTGCTCCAGAGCCACGGGGTCGAGTACACGCTGGACTGGCACCTTTCAGGCGAGCCCTTCCTGACCCCGGGGGGCCCGCTGGTGGAGGCCGTCGCCGCCGCGGTACGCGAGACCACCGGCCTGGACCCCGAGCGCTCCACCGGAGGCGGCACCTCGGACGGGCGCTTCATCGCGCCCTACGGCACCCACGTCGTCGAGTTCGGCGCGATCAACACGACGATCCACAAGCCGAACGAGGAGATCCCGGTGGCCCACATCGAGACGCTGCGCGAGACCTACGGCCGCATCCTCGAGCGGATGCTGCAGGCCTGAGTCCAGCGGGCTGTGTAAGGGCATGGAGCTGCCCTGTGGGAGCACTGCCCTGTGGGAGCACTGCCCTGTGGGAGCACTGCCCTGTGGGAGCACTGCACTGTGGGAGTACTGCCCTGTGGGAGCACTGCCCTGTGGGAGCACTGCACTGTGGGAGCGAATTTATTCGCGAATGAATTCGCTCCCACAGCTGACGTCATTCGCTCCCACAGCTGAATTCAGCCCTGCAGCATTGAGGCACGCGCTGCCCGCCAGTTCCACGCCAACCCGGCACTCCCCAGCACCAGCAGTGCAACGAACACCCAGGCAGGCATGCTGAGACCCAGGAAAGCCCAGTCGACCTCGGCGCACTCGCCCGAGCCGCTCAGCACCAGCGCCAGCACCTCGCGCAGCGGCAGGAACTCCATCATATAGTCCAGCCCTGGCCCGCAGGCCGGCACCTGGTCCGGGGGCAGGCTCTGCAGCCAGACGTGGCGACCGGCCACGCCCATGCCGGCGAGCGCGACCAGCGCCAGCAGCACGCCCCAGAGCCGGGCCGCGAGGCCCCGGCCCCCGTGCAGCGCGGCCAGCAGGAACACGAGCCCGAGGCCGGCGACGGCCACGCGCTGGAACACGCACAGCGGGCAGGGCTCGAGGCCCAGCCCGTGCTGCGCATACAGCGCATAGCCCATCAGCAGCGCACAGATCCCGGCGCCGGCCAGGTTGCCCGTACGCGGGTTGTCGAGGCTGCTCATGCCCTGCCTTCCGCCGCCGGGGCGGCCACCGCCTCGCGAAGGTAGACGGGCAGCGCCTCCTTTGCCGTGACCAGCACCCCGTTTGCGTGCGCCCGCTCGGCCAGCCAGGCGAGGTCGGCTGCCGAAGGCAGGCGCTGCGCGTCCAGGCCCACAAGACCCTGCGGCAGCGCGCCCGCCGCCTCGCGCACGAGCGCCCAGCCGGGCCCGGCCGCGAGGCAGCCCGCCAGCGGCAGGTCGGCCAGCGCGCCGGGGTCGCACAGGCGATCCTCGAACTCCGCCCGCACCCCGTGCAGCGGGTCGGCCGCGTAGACGCCGAGATAGACCTGTCCCATGCGCGCATCGAGGCAGGCCGCGACCCGCGCTGCCGTGCCGCGGCCGATCAGCCCCGCCGCGAGCACGGCCAGCGTCGAAGCTCTGAAAACCGGCAGAGACAGCGCGGCGCCCAGCGCCTGTGCCACGGTCGCAGCCACCCGTACGCCGGTGAAGCTGCCGGGACCCGCGCCGAAGGCGACGCAGTCGAGATCGCGCGGCGCCAGCGCGAGCTCGTCCAGCACCTCCTCGACCAGCGACCAGATCACCCGCGAGGGCGCGCGCAGACCTTCTGGCTCGCGCAGCGCCACGCGCCCCGCTGCACAGCCAGCGACGCTGCTGCGGCTGGTCGCGGTATCAACCGCGAGACAGCGGAAACTCGGGCTTATGTCCATAGGCTTGAAGCTGTCCATAACGGGCCCTTCAGGTGTCCGGCGCGGCGGCTGACCACGCTTCGGTGATCTGTATAATAACGCCTTCATTTTCCGGGCGGCCGGCCTCCTGCGCACCGGCTCCTCCGTCCGCTGCTGAGGAAAGGTTAGGAAAATCAGATGACAACGAGCAACGCTGCGTTGCGCAGCTGGGTAGAAGAAGTCGCCAAACTGACCCGCCCCGAGGCGATCCACTGGTGCGACGGCAGCGATGCGGAATACAAGTCCCTGGTGGAGTCGATGCTCACCAGCGGCGATCTGGTCGCGCTGAACCAGGACACCTACCCCGAGTGCTACCTGCACCGCTCCGACCCGAGCGATGTCGCCCGTGTCGAGCACCTGACCTTCGTCTGCACCCCCGACAAGGCCGACGCCGGCCCGAACAACAACTGGATGAGCCCGGACGAGGCGCACGAGCAGATGGACGAGCTCTACGCCGGCTGCATGCGCGGGCGCACGATGTATGTCATCCCCTACTGCATGGGCCCGATAGACTCGCCCTACGCCCGCTGCGGCGTCGAGCTCAGCGACAGCCCCTACGTGGCGGCCAACATGAAGCTGATGACGCGCATGGGCAAGCCGGCGCTCGAGCGTATCGAGCGCGAGGGCAAGTTCGTGCGCGGCCTCCACTCGACCGGCGAGCTGGACCCGGACCGCCGCTTCATCATGCACTTCCCCGAGGAGCTGCTGATCCAGAGCTATGGCTCGGGTTACGGCGGCAACGCACTGCTGGGCAAGAAGTGCCATGCACTGCGCATCGCGAGCTGGCAGGCCCGCCAGGAGGGCTGGCTCGCCGAGCACATGCTGATTGTCGAGATCGAGAGCCCTGAGGGCGAGAAGCACTTCATCGCAGCCGCCTTCCCCTCGGCCTGCGGCAAGACCAACCTCGCGATGCTGATTCCCCCGGAGTCGCTGTCGGGCTGGAAGGTACGCACGATCGGCGACGACATCGCCTGGCTGCACCTGGACGAGGACGGGCAGCTGCGTGCGGTCAACCCGGAGTCGGGCTACTTCGGCGTCGTGCCGGGCACCAACGCGAAGACCAACCGCAACGCCTTCGACATGATCCGCCACGACGCAATCTTCACCAACGTCGCGGTGACGGCCGACAACGAGCCCTGGTGGGAAGACAAGGGCGAGGGCGAGCCTGCAACGGACTGGCGCGGCCGCCCGTTCAAGGCCGACTCGGGCCCCGCCGCCCACCCGAACTCGCGCTTCACAGTCAGCGCGAAGCAGAACCCGAGCTACTCGCCGCTGGCCGACGACCCGAAGGGCGTGCCGATCAGCGCGATCGTGTTCGGCGGCCGGCGCCGCGAGCTCGCGCCGCTGGTCTACCAGGCGCGCGACTGGCAGCACGGCGTGCTGGTCGGCGCGTCCGTCGCCTCCGAGACCACTGCGGCGGCCACTGGCAAGGTGGGCGTCACGCGCCGCGACCCGATGGCGATGAAACCCTTCTGCGGATACAACTACGGCGACTACTGGCGCCACTGGCTGAGCTTCGCGGAGAAGTCCGACAAGCTGCCACAGGTTTTCCACGTGAACTGGTTCCGGCGCGGCCCGCAGGGCGAGTTCCTGTGGCCCGGCTTCGGCGAGAACCTGCGCGTCCTGCGCTGGATCATCGACCGCTGCGAGGGCCGCAGCGGGGCGCAGGAGACACCGATCGGCCACCTGCCGCGCGCGGCTGACCTGGACCTGGACGGGCTCGAGATCGCATCGGAAACAATCGAGCAGCTGCTCAGCGTGGACCCGGACAGCTGGCAGGCCGAGTTTGCCCACCTGGAGGAGTACCTGCAGGAGTTCGGCAGCCGGGTGCCAGAGGGGCTCCAGGCGGAGCTGGAAAAGACGGCAGCCGCGCTGCGCGGCTGAGGCCGACCGACCCTCAGGTATCCCTGCTGGGATCCTCGACCTCGAACAGGATCTCCTGGCTCGAGCCGGGGACGCTGGCGCGACCGAGGCAGATGCGCCCGCTGCCCTCCAGGAAGACGCTGTCGCGGCGCACGTAGTGCTCCTCGCCGTCACCCTCGCTGACAAAGGTGCCGTTGGTGCTCTCGTCCACCAGCACGAAGCGGTTGCCGCGGCTGAGCTCGATGCGGGCGTGCATGCGCGAGATCAGGCTGCCCTTGACGACGAGGTCGTTCTCGTCGGCACGCCCCAGCGTGACGCTGCTGTCCCCGCCCGCCCCGACCAGCACCTCGACGCCGTTGGACCGCAGGCGCAGGCGTCGGGGCGCGGCGTTCATACGCACGTCCAGCGAAGGCAGCATGCTGGTGGCCTCCTCCGGCTGCCACAGCACCTCGTAGACGGCCACCTCGTCGGACTGCCCCCTGGGGGTGTTGACGTCGATCTGGCGCACCAGCTTGCGCCACTCGGGCCCG
Organism: Chromatiales bacterium; assembly: GCA_020831895.1. Lineage (GTDB taxonomy): Bacteria > Pseudomonadota > Gammaproteobacteria > Steroidobacterales > JAFIFS01. The sequence goes on along the minus strand of JAFIFS010000092.1, from coordinate 11,241 downwards.
AGCTGGTTGACGAGGCCGGCCGTGGTCAGGATCTGGCCCGCCTTGGCCTGGGAAGTCATCCGGTTGGCCGTCACGACGGCGGCCCCGTAGATGTCGCGCGCATCCGCGACCACCGGGCCAAAGTGGCAGCCGACGCGGATGTGCACGTGCATGCCCTCGCCCTGGAAGGCCGGGTGGTTGCTGATCCGCTGCTGCATCTGGTTGGCTGCGTTCAGTGACTGGTCAGCAAGCGGAAACGTGGCCATCACCTCGTCACCGATCGTCTTGATCACGCTGCCGCCGAACTGCTCGGTCGCCTCGCGCATCACGGCCAGGCACTGCTGGACCGTCTCGCGTGCCCGCGCGTCGCCGAGCGACTCGTAGAGCTGTGTGCTGCCAACCACGTCGGCAAACAGGATCACGACCTGTGAATCAGTCGCTGCGGCCAAAGTCCCCATGTCCTGTACTATGTCAAATGCCAGTGTAACAGTACAGGCCGGCCCGCCTACTTCTCCGCGACGATATAGGCGATCCAGCCGGCGTCGGGCTCTCCCCGGGTCTCGGGCGCAAACACGCCGTTGCCCTCGCCCTCCTCATCCGTGCCCTCCCAGTATACGGTCACGCGGCCAAATCCGGACTCGGTCAGGAGTTCGGTCAGCTCCGGCAGCGACCAGAGCCGCCAGTGGTAGCTGAACGCGCGGTTCATGCGCGAACCATCCGGAAACTTGAAGTGGATGTGGCAGGTCATCTCCCCGGTGACGGGGTAGTACTCAGCCTGGTCCCAGATATAGGTAAAGCCGTCGAGCTTGCGTGCCTCCTCGAGCTCGCGGAACGCGTCATAGCCACCGAAGGCATCGAGGAAGAATACGCCGTCATCGACCATCGTCCGGTGCACCGCGCGGAAGTAGCGCTTCATCAGCGCACGCGTGGTGAAGATCCAGTAGCTGAAGTTGAACGCGCCCACCGCGTCGACGGGGCCGCTGCGCACCTTGAGCACGTCGCGCTGGAGCAGTCGCACGCGCTCGCGCGCCTGGGGCTTCAGGGGTTCGATGCGGTGACGGCGTCCCCACTCGAGCACCTCCGGGTCCAGGTCGACACCGATGGCCAGGTTCTCGCGGTGCTGCCGGACCCAGTGGCTGCAGATGTTGGCCGTGCCACAGAAGTCCTCTCGGAACACGCGTGCAGGGCGGCCACGCAGCTGCCGGAAAGTCTCGGCGATGAACTCGCACTCGGCCTCGGCGTTCTGCACCGAGGCCTCGTACAGCGCATGCCGGTCAGCCAGATCAGCCTGCTTCGGCTTGCGTTTCTTCTTCCCTGAGGATCCCATCGCTACCTGCCCCTGCCGGTGAAGGGGCGCCACTATAGCCGACTGCGCGCGGCAGTGGCGCGGCCAGCAGCGTCTCGCGGGCCGGCCCACGGTCACGCGCAGGCTCGCTCAGCCAGCGGCGCCAGGCGCGTGCGCCGGGCAGCCCGTGGCACAGGCCGAGCATGTGGCGCGTGACCTGGCGCAGCCGGACGCCCTGGCCGGCCTGGCACGCGACGTATTCCGCCATGCGTTCGACCACGGCCTCGCGCGTCGGGGCCGCCGGCTCGCGGCCGAGCTCCGGATCCAGGATCTCTGCCTGCAGCACCGTGAGCAGCCAGGGGTCCTCGTAGGCGCGCCGTCCCAGCATCACGCCATCCACATGGGCCAGGTGCTCACGCACCTCGGCCAGCGAACCGATGCCCCCGTTGATGACGATCAGGAGTTTGGGAAAGTCACGCTTGAGCCGGTAGACGCGGTCATACATCAGCGGCGGTATCGTCCGGTTCTCCTTCGGCGAGAGCCCTTTCAGCAGGGCCTTGCGCGCGTGGACAATGAAGGTGCCGATGCCCGCCTCGCTGAGCGTCGCGACGAACCCGGCCATGAAGTCGTAGTTGTCGAGCTCGTCGACACCGATACGGTGCTTGACCGTTACCGGCACGCTGACCGCACTGCGCATCGCCGCGAGCGCCTCGCGCACAAGGCCGGGTTCCTTCATCAGGCAGGCGCCGAAGTCGGCGGCCGACACCCGCGGGCTCGGGCAGCCGACGTTCAGGTTGATCTCGTCGTAGCCGGCAGCGGCGGCCATGGCGGAGGCGCGCGCCAGCTCCTGCGGGTCGCTGCCGCCGAGCTGCACGGCGACGGGATGCTCGGACGGGTCGAACGCGAGCAGCCGGTCCGCATCGCCCGCCAGCAGCGCGCGCGCGGTGATCATCTCGGTATACAGGCGCACATCCGGCGCCAGCAGCCGGTGGAAGTACCGGCAGTGGCGATCCGTCCAGTCCATCATCGGTGCAACCGAGACGCGCCAGGGGTTCACGAGGGCCACCGCGTGTAGAGCGAGGGCGCGGCCAGGATCGGTGTCAGCACCTCAGCCAGAAGCCCTGCCCAGCGGCTGACGGCCTCGGCCGTGCCCAGCAGGTCCTGGCGCAGCTCCAGCGAGACATGGGGACGGCCCGCAGCCTCGCCGTGGTGGTCCATCGTGTAGTCGGCCGGGTGGCGGCCCGAGTAGGGCTCGTTGTCGCCGACGACGATGCCCGGCAGTGCGCGCAGGCCCTCGAGCAGCGGCATCGCAATGCGCGGGTCCGTGTCCCACAGCACGCCGACGTGCCAGGGGCGCGCGAGGCCCGCCATCTGCGGCGTGAAGCTGTGGATCGCGATCACGGCCGGGACCGTGCCGGCGAAGCGGGCCAGCCGCGCCTCGATCGCCAGGTGATAGGGGTGGAAGATCGCATCGGCGCGCCTCTCGCGCCCCGCCTCGTCCACGCCCTGGTTGCCCGGAATCTCCCAGCCGTCGCTGCGCACCGCGATGCTGGTCAGGTCGTCAAGCTTGCGGTTGCAGTCGATCACCAGGCGCGAGTAGTTGTTCAGCAGCACGGGCAGGCCCAGCCGTTGGCCGAGCTCGCGCGCCGTCCCGCCAGCGCCGATATCCCAGGCAACGTGGTCGAGCAGGGCCGCCTCGGGCAGGCCCAGCTGGTCCAGGGCCCGCGGCACCCGGTTGCTCGCGTGGTCGCAGACGATCAGCACCGGCCAGGTCGGTGTCGCCACGTCGAGCAGGCTGAAGGCGGCCGGCTCGTCCGGCGCGATCAGTGCGTTCAGCGTATCCATCAGTCCCGCCCGCTGCCCGGATTGCGAACTGTTAACGCCTGCGGGAGAGGACGATCCCCTAGAATCACGGGAGTACTGCCGGCCACAACACGGAAGATCATGAGCAACAACAAGCGTTCAGCGGTCCTGGTCACCGGCGGTGCCGGGTATATCGGCAGCCACGTGGTCCGCCAGCTCGGCGAGGCCGGCGAAAAGGTCATTGTACTGGACAACCTGTCCACCGGCTTCCGCTCGGCCGTGCTGGCCGGCGAGCTGGTGGTCGGCGACACGGGTGACCGCAAGCTGGTCGCCGCGCTGCTGGCCGAGCACCGCATCGACACGATCCTGCACTTCGCCGCCCACATCGTCGTGCCCGAGTCCGTGAGCCACCCGCTCAAGTACTACGGCAACAACACCTGCTCGACACGCAACCTGCTCGAGTGCGCCGTGGCCGCGGACGTGAAGCACTTCATCTTTTCCTCGACCGCCGCGGTCTACGGCATCCCGCCCGAGGGCCGCGCCGCCGAGGATTCACCGACAGCGCCGATCAACCCCTACGGCAGCTCCAAGCTGATGAGCGAGTGGATGCTGCGCGACACCTCGGCCGCCCACGGCATGCAGCACGTGGCGCTGCGCTACTTCAACGTGGCCGGCGCCGACCCCGGGACGCGGATCGGCCAGTCGACGCGCGAGGCCACGCTGCTGACCAAGGTGGCCTGCGAAACGGCCGTAGGCAAGCGGCCGCACGTGTCGATCTTCGGCACCGACTACCCGACGCCCGACGGCACCGGCATCCGCGACTACATCCACGTCGAGGACCTGGCCCGGGCCCACCTCGACGCCCTCAGCTACCTGCGTGACGGCGGTCAGTCGCAGGTGCTGAACTGCGGCTACGGGCACGGCTACAGCGTGCGCGAGGTCATCGCGGCGGTCGAGCGCGCGCATGGCCAGCCGCTGCCCGCGCGCGAGGAAGACCGCCGCCCAGGTGACCCGCCGACACTGGTAGCCGTTGCCGACCGGATCCGTGCCGTGATCGGCTGGCAGCCAAAATACGACGACCTCGACTTCATCGTCGACAGCGCGCTGCGCTGGGAGCGGCATCTGCTGGAACACCCGGCGCGCTGAGCGTGGCCGGGAAGCGCGCGGATCAGTCCGTGGCCTTCTCGACCTCGGCCAGCTTGTCGACCGGGACCCCGTATTTCTCGACCAGGTCGTAGAGCGTCGGCCGGGTGATGCCGAGCAGCTGCGCCGCGCGCGAGATGTTCCCTTCGGCCAGCGTCAGCGCGTGGCGCACCGCCTGGGTTTCGGCGCGGCGGCGCACCTCGCGCAGGTTGAGCTCCAGCCCGTTGCCGGCTTCCTCGTCCAGGCCCAGATCGGCCGGGGTGATCTGCTTGCCGTCGGCCATGATCACCGCGCCCTTGATCTTGTTCTCCATCTCGCGCACGTTGCCCGGCCAGCGATAGCACTCGATCGCGGCCTGTGCAGCCGGCGTGAAGCCGTGGAAACGCCGGCCATGCTGCTCCGCGAAGCGCTCGAGGAAGGTGCGCGCCAGCAGCGTGCGGCAGCCGCCGTCGCGCTCGCGCAGCGGCGGGATGTTGATCGTAATTTCGCTGATCCGGTAGTAGAGGTCCTCGCGGAAGCGTCCCTCGCTGATCGCGGTCTGCAGGTCCTGGTTCGTCGCGCAGACAACGCGCACATCGACCGGGATCTCGTCGCGCCCGCCGAGGCGCTCCACAATGCGCTCCTGCAGGAAGCGCAGTAGCTTGGCCTGCAGCGGCAGCGGCATGTCGCCGAGCTCGTCGAGGAACAGCGTGCCGCCGTCAGCATGCTCGATCTTGCCCGGCGTCTGCTTGGTCGCGCCGGTGAAGGCGCCGCGTTCGTAGCCGAACAGCTCGCTCTCCAGCAGGTTCTCCGGGATCGCCGCGCAGTTGATCGCGACGAAGCCTTTTTTCGCACGCGGGCTCAGCGTGTGGATCGCGCGGGCCAGCACCTCCTTGCCGGTGCCGCTCTCGCCGAGCAGCAGCGTCGTGGCGCTGGTTGGCGCAACCTTCTCGATCATCCGGCAGACCTGGAGCATGCGGTCGCTGACCGCCACCACGCCATCCAGCGGCGAGGCGCTGCGCTCGCGCAGCAGGCGCTGGTTTTCCTGCTCGAGACGCCAGATGTGGAAGGCGCGGCTGACCAGCAGCTGCAGCGTGTCCGTGTCGACGGGCTTCTGGTAGAAATCGTAGGCGCCGAGGCCGACCGCACGCACCGCGTTCTCGCGGTCGCCGTGGCCCGTAACGACGATGACCTTGGTACCCGGTGCCAGAGCGAGCGTCTGTTCCAGCGTCGCCAGTCCCTCGGAGATGCCGTCCTCGTCCGGCGGTAGCCCGAGATCCTGCAGCACGACCGCAGGCGTGTGCCGACGAAGCTCCGCCAGCGCGCTCTCGCGGTCCCCGGCAGTCAGCACCTCGTAATCGGAGAAGGTCCAGCGCAGCTGCTTCTGCAGCCCCGGGTCATCTTCGACGATCAGCAGCTTTTCGGGCTGGTCACTCACGCGCATCGTCCTGGTGCGCCCCGCACCCGGGGCTCACGCACCATAATAATGTTTTTTGGCCAGCCGCCCGCAGCCTGCGTCACGCTTTGCAGGCTTGGTCGTCGCGAGGGAAAAATGGCGTCCCCACGGGGATTCGAACCCCGGTTGCCGCCGTGAAAGTTTTTCGACACCCCATTTTCGTATTCACCAGCGTTCACCTAAGTTCATGTTTTCCTTGTTCTGGTTGCCGCCTTGCTGTACCTTTGTTCGCGGATATTCGCATATTTCCGCAGGCGCTTTTAGGTAAGTGTTAGGTAAGTTTGGAGGCACCGACATGGCCAAGACCCCGAAGCTGGACAAGCCGACCGCCCGCAAGGCGCTGCCGGCCCGGCACAAGCCCTACGCGCAGAAGATCGACGAGGGCCTGTTCCTGGAGTATCGCAAAGGCGCTCGTGCGCGCAAATGGTATGCGCGAGCCTATGCCGGCGGGAAATACGTCAGCAGCGTCATCGGGCTGGCGGATGACGATTCCCCCGCAGATGGGGTGCGGGTGCTCTCGTGGAGTCAGGCGCAGCAGGAGGCCCGGAGGCTGGCCACCGAACTGCATGCTCGTGCAAAGGGCGTCCGGGCCGGTAACGTGACGGTGGCCGATGCGATGGAGAGCTATCTCGGCACCCTGGCAGCGCCCCGGCAGACCCGTCTGCGAGCCGAGCTTCATATCCTGCCGAAACTCGGGGAGCGCAAGATCCGTGACCTGACCAGCGCAGAGCTGCGGGAGTGGCTCAAGGGCGTTGCCGCCACCCCCCCGCTCACCCGAGGGGGCAAGCCGATGAAAGTTCAGTTGGCCACCGCTGAGGCCAAGGCAGACTATCAGCGCCGCCGCAAGGACAACGCCAACCGGATATTGACCATCCTCAAGGCCGCCTTGAACCATGCCGCGAGCGAAGATGACAGCCTCCGCGCCACCGCCTGGGATTCCCGCCGCTTGAAGCCGTTCCCCAACGTCGCAAAGCCGCGTGACCGTTTCTTGACGAAGGCAGAGATCGGCAAGCTGCTGGCCGTCTGCGAGGGTGACTTCCATGCTCTGGTTCTCGGGGCGCTGCATACCGGGATGCGCTATGGCGACCTGGCCAAGCTCCAGGTTGGCGACTTCCAGCCGCGTGCGGGCTGCGTGATGAGCGCAGGCACCAAGCAGAAGAAGCCGCACCCGGTCTACCTGACCAAGGCGGGCATTGCGTTCTTCCGCAGCGTCACCAAGGGGCGCGACGCCGGCGAGCTGATCTTCATGAATGGCACGCGCCCGTGGCGCAAGGGTGATGCTCAGCGCCCGATGCGCAGGGCGCTTGAGGCATCCGGTATCGCGCGGCCGGAGGAAGTCTGTTTCCACTCACTGCGCCACGCCAGCGTCAGCCACCTTGTCGAGGCGGGCGTATCGACGTTGTCCATCGCACGAAACGTCGGTCATGCCGACACGAGGCAGATCGAGCGCGTCTATGGACACTTGCAGCCATCCTTTCAGCGCCAGCAGATAGAGGCGAGCCTCCCCAACTGGAAGTAGGCTTCGCTGACGATCACTCAAGCCGCCTTCGGGCGGCTTTTTTTTGGCTCAATGTACCTAAAACCGTCACTAAAACTACAGTGAAACAGTCTGCTATGTACCCCCGCAGGTACATACAGTGACGGTTTTAGGACACTTCTGTGTATGTCCCGCATACACCCTTTTTTTCCGGCTGCAATCGTGTTTGACGAGGGTTCCTTTGTCTGCATAGGCTGTCTGCGAACACACACACCACCGCAAAGGTTTGCGGAAGTTTGGAGACAGACATGCAGCAACTTGCCTATTCGGTCGAACAGTTCCTTGAGAAGGTGCCCATCGGCCGCACCAAGCTGTACCAGGAGATCGCCGCGAAGCGGATCCACGTGGTCAAGGTCGGCCGGCGAACGCTGATCCCCGCTGATGCAGCAGCGAAGTATGTGCAGCGCCTGGTAGACGAATCCAACTGGCACGCACAGGACGGTGACGCGGCGTGAGCCGGGCGCGCGGCAAATCTCGTGCGACGCTGGATCTTGTCGCGGCGATGCATGACATCCTCGCGGAGATTCAGCCGACGACCGTGCGCGCGGCTTGTTATCGGCTCTTTGTGGCCGGCCTGATCCCGAACATGTCGAAGAATGCCACGAGCCGCGTTTCTCGGCACCTTGTCAATGCACGCGAAGAAGGCGTGATCCCGTGGTCCTGGGTAGTGGACGAGCATCGCGAGCCGGAGGCCATCGCCTCGTGGGCGAACCCCGCGGAGCTGATCGAGGCTGCGGTGAGCCAATACCGGAAGGACTATTGGCAGATGCAGCCGGAGCGCGTCGAGGTCTGGTCCGAGAAAGGCACCGTCCGCGGCACACTCCGGCCGGTTCTAGATCGCTATGGCGTGACCCTGCGGGTCATGCACGGATACTCCAGCGCCACCGCGCTCTACGATGCCGCGCAGTCCACCGAGCGCGACCCGCGGCCGCTCACCGTGCTTTATGTCGGCGACTGGGACCCGTCGGGACTCGACATGTCCGAGGTAGACACCCCTCGGCGCATTGAGCGATATGGCGGGACCGCCACCATTACCCGGATCGCGCTGACTCGGGATGACATCGAAGCCGGCGATCTGCCGAGCTTCGCGGCCGCATCGAAGTCGAAGGACACCCGGCACCGCTGGTTCGTCGAGAACTTCGGCACCCGTTGCTGGGAGCTGGATGCCATGTCGCCGAACCATCTACGAGATCGAGTTGAAGCTGCAATCGTCGAGCGGCTGGACATGGATGCGTGGGAGCGGACCCTACGAGTCGAGCGCGCTGAGATCGAGTCGCTGAGCGAGGTTCTCGGCACTTTTCACAGGACCCTTGAGAATCAAATTGGGACTGGTCCCGAAAAGGTGATGGCGCCATGACCCGCAACCGAATCGGCGGCATGCTCCATTACGAGCACCTGGCCAACCTGCATAGACCGGCCGATCCGGAGCGGCTTCGTGCCGAGGTGCGCAGGCTGGCGGCCGACGGGCTGCGGCCGGCTGATATTTCAGTTGCGCTGCGCCTGCCGCTCGATTCCGTGCGCAACCTGCTGGCCGAGGCCACCCGATGAGCGCCCGCCCCAATGTCCTGCCGCTGAGCGATGAAAAAACGCTGCGCGACATGTGGAAAACCGTCTTGGCTGCCAGTCCGCGCGGCGGCGGCTACCTGGGCGATGAGCGCAACATCTTGTACGCGATGCGCGCTGCCCCGGCACTGGTCCTGCTGACCCGCTTCAATGAGTTCACCGGCGCGGTAGAAATGTGGCCGGAACGGCAGGCACCCTGGGACCGGCCCGATGGCGAAACCCGTTGGCTCGAAACTGACGACACCGCGCTCACCGCGTGGCTGCAGAATCAGGACATTCATGTGCGCAGCCGCTCGGCGGTGGCAGACAGTGTGCTCCTCGTGTCGCAGGACAACCGATTCCACCCCGTGCGCGAGTACCTGGCCGGCCTGACCTGGGATGGCGAGCCGCGCCTTAACATCTGGCTGGCCGAGTATCTGAACGCGGACGGAGATCCCGCCTACCTGGCCGCCGTCGGGCGGCGGTTCCTGCTGAGCGCGGTCGCGAGGATCATGGCGCCGGGCTGTCAAGCCGATCATTCGCTGGTGCTCGAAGGCCCGCAGGGGATCGGCAAGACAACGGCGGCGCGTCTGCTGGCCGTGCGGCCGGAGTGGTACGCCGGCAACCTGCCGGACGTCCACAACAAAGATGCAGCCATGCAGCTGTCGGGCCGCTGGATCATCGAGATTGCCGAGCTGCGGGCCATCCGCGGCAGCGCGCTGGAAGCCACCAAAGCGTTCCTGACCGAGACCAGCGACGTGTTCAGGCCGCCTTATGGCCGGCGCACCGTCCAGGTGCCGCGTCAGTGCGTGTTCATCGCGACGACCAACGAGAGCGAATATCTCCGCGACCGCAGCGGCAACCGCAGATTCTGGCCGGTCGCCTGCGGGCAGGTGAAGCGCGAGGCCCTGGCAGCGGATGTTGGCCAGCTCTGGGCCGAAGCATTGCATGAATACCGGCAGGGCGAGCAATGGCACCTGACGCCGGATGAGGCCGCCATGGCCACCGAGCAGCAGCACGCGCGCCTGTATCAGTCTGAGCTGGAAGCCGACGTCGCCGAGTTCCTGCAGGCCGAGCTGAAGCGGGGCAAGAGCGAGACGACCGTGCGCGACGTCCTGATCTACGGCCTGTCGGTCAGTCCCGACGCGGCGACCTACACCGACCAGGCGCGCAAGCTGGGGCCGGCAGTCGCCGAGGCGCTGCAGCTGGCGGGCTGGCGCAGGGCCGGGCGCACCGGCACCGGCGATGGGCGCCGGACACGCTACCAGTACCAAGGTGACCAAGGCACGACCAAGGGGTCGGCAGGCTTGGTTGGCGCATGAAAGCCAGCAGTGGTGCGGGGTCCGGGCGGAATACCAAGGTTGCCAAGGTAAATTTCCATACCATGCGTATGCGCGCGTACAGGGGAGAAGGGAAAAAAACCCATGGCAACCTTGGTTGCGTGGTCGTCATTGAACTATCGCGAGGGGATGAGCAATGAGCAGCTATGCAAACTGGATCTTCATAGTCACCACCCTTGCGGTCTTTCTTTCTCATGCAATGAGGGCATTCCAATGGATCTAGAGAAAATCACCAAAGCAATGAACTTCACCGCCGAGCTGATGCGCGAGGAAGGCTGTTCCGTAGCGGAGGCCAGTTCCATGTTTGCGCGATTCGGCTATCTGCTGGTGCAAGAGAACTACGGAGATTCAAAGGCCGATGAGTGGCTGCAGAAGATTGCTGTTGTCGGACAGCAGGATGGTGGGAGAAGGCAGTCCGGCGACCGGACCATTAATTGACCCCTACTATCGTGTTTGACTGGATGTAGCCGCCTTCGCAAGGATGCAACTGTGATTCTAGGTGTTTGTTTCTATTGGACTACCTGCGGACTTACCTAAAACATGGCCGATAAAGCGAAGAAACGATCCGTGAGAACACGCCAGACACCAGCCGAATCCCTGGGGCGGTTCCAGTCTGGCTGGCTGGATCGGCTCGACTCCCGGTATGCAGTGGTGCAGGAGCTGCGCCAGCGGTTCGAGGTCATCGCTGCGGACCTGGGCGGACTGGATGGTCTGTCCTACTACCAGCGGTCACTGATCGAGCGCAGCTTGTGGCTTGAGGCCGTCATGGCGCGAGCTGAGGAACAGTTTGCCAAGGGCGGCGAGTTTGATAGCACTGTCTGGATTCAGGCCGTTAACAGCTACCAGGGCATTGCCAGCAAGCTGGGATTGAAGCGTGCAGCCAAGCCGGTGCCGAGCCTGAGCGAATACATTTCACGGCAGGCCGGCAAATGAACATCCTCCGCGCCATGTCCGATCCGGCGGTCATGGGTCAGCACTTCACTGGTCCCTCGTGGCAGCCATGGCGTGCCGTCCTGGCTGCAGCCTTCGCACTCCCGATGACGGATGAGCAGCACGAGGTATTCGCCAAGCTGTCCGGAGGCCGTGAGGCGCCGCGAGAGCGCACCAGGGAAGCCTTTATCATCGCAGGCAGGCGTAGTGCCAAGAGTCACATAGCAGCCGCCACAGCCGTTTATAC